>NZ_SSMZ01000062.1 GCF_004799395.1 Phenylobacterium sp. | reverse complement strand
TGGCAGGCCCGTAGCGGTAAATCCTCGACCGCCAGAGCCGTCGTCAGCTCCACGCGGACAGCGCCGCAATGGCAGTGGCCGACGAGCTCGGTCATGCCGGCTCCTTCGAGAGGTGCGCCAATTCCGAGGCGTTGGCCTCCCAGTTTCGGCCGTCAAACGCCTCGATACGCAGGTCGAGCCCTTCGGTCGTGTCCAGGCAGCGGGCGTTGACGCTCCAGCCATCGGGATTGGAGCGCGGGCGGTAGAAGCCCTTGATGCCGCAATCGGCGCAGAACAGGTGCTTCGCGACGCGTGTGTTGAAGGTGTACTCGGCCAGCCGCTCGGCGCCCTTGGTGAGGCGGAAACGGCTCTCCGGCACGATGATATGCACGAAGCCGGTCTTCTCGCACATGGAGCAGTTGCAGGTCTGGGCCTCGACGCTCGGCGGCAGGGCAACCTCGAAGCGCACCCCGCCGCAGTGGCAGCCGCCGGCATGCCAGGTGAAGGGGCTTTCCCCGCCTTCGCGGGAAGACGAAGCGGGCGCGCTCATTTGTAGCTGACCGCCTTGGCCGCCGTCACGATCTTGTCGACCGAGGGCAGCGACAGGGCTTCCAGATTGGCCGCGTAGGGCAGCGGCACGTCTTCCTGGTGCACGCGGGCCGGCGGGGCGTCGAGGTAGTCGAAGGCCAGTTCCACGACCCGGGCCGCAACCTCGGCGCCGACGCCCATCGGGCCCCAGCCTTCCTCGACAGTGACCAGGCGGTTGGTCTTCTTGACGCTTTCGACGACCGTGCCGATGTCCATCGGGCGGATGGTGCGCAGGTCGATCACCTCTGCGTCGATGCCCTCTTCCGCCAGCTTCTCGGCCGCCTGCAGGCAGAAGCCGACCATGCGCGAATAGGCGACGAGCGTGACGCCGGTTCCCTCGCGGCGGACCTTGGCCTTGCCGATCGGAAGGACCCAGTCGATGCCCTCCGGAACGTCGGACTCCAGGCCGTACATCATCTCGTTCTCGAGGAAGACGACGGGGTTCGGGTCGCGGATCGCGGCCTTCAGCAGGCCTTTGGCGTCGGCCGCGTCGTAAGGTGCGATCACCTTCAGGCCGGGGACATGGCCGTACCAGCCGGCGTAGTCCTGGCTGTGCTGGGCGCCGACGCGGGCTGCGGCCCCATTGGGGCCGCGGAAGACGATGGATGTCTTGATCTGCCCGCCGGACATATACAGCGTCTTCGCGGCCGAATTGATAATATGATCAATGGCCTGCATGGCGAAGTTGAAGGTCATGAACTCGACGATCGGCTTCAGGCCGGCCATGGCGGCGCCGACGCCCAGACCGGCGAACCCGTACTCGGTGATCGGGGTGTCGACCACGCGCTTGTCGCCGAATTCCTGCAGGAGTTCGCGGCTGACCTTGTAGGCGCCCTGGTACTGGGCGACTTCCTCGCCCATCAGGAAGACATCCTTGTCGCGGCGCATCTCCTCGGCCATGGCGTCGCGGAGAGCGTCGCGGACCGTCATCTTGACCAGCTTGGTCCCTTCGGGGAGATCCGGGTCCTTGAGCGCCTGGACCGGCGCGATCGGCGCGGTCCCCTCGCCTTCGGGTTTCGGCTTGGCGTCAGCTTCCGGCGGCTTGCGTTCGGGATCGCCGGAAGCCTCAGCGCGGGACGCCGGCGCAGGCGACTCGGCTTTGGCCTCGGGCGCGGGCTCCGCCTCCGCCTTGGCGGCCGGCGGCGAGGCCGAGGCGCCATCCTCGCCGGAGAGGCGCGCGATGGGCGTGTTGACCTTCACCTCTTCCGTGCCCTCCGGCACCAGGATCTCCTCGACGGTCCCCTCGTCCACGGCCTCCACCTCCATGGTGGCCTTGTCAGTCTCGATCTCGGCGATCACGTCGCCGGACTTGACCTTGTCGCCCTTCTTCACGTGCCACTTGGCGAGGGTGCCCTCCTCCATGGTCGGAGAGAGCGCCGGCATCAGGACGTCGGTCATGCCGTCACCTCGGTATAGACGTCCGTGTAGAGCTCCTTGGGATCCGGCTCCGGCGAGGTGCGGGCAAACTCGGCGGCGTCGGCGACGATGCGCTTCACCTCGGCGTCGAGGGCCTTCAGCATCGCCTCATCCGCCCAACCCTTCTTCTCCAGCATCTCCTCGACGTGGTCGATGGGATCGCGGGTCTTGCGGACCTCGTCCACTTCGTCGCGGGTGCGATACTTGGCCGGATCGCTCATCGAATGGCCGCGGTAGCGGTAGGTCTTCATCTCCAGAATGTAGGGCCCCTTGCCGGAGCGGGCGTGTTCGGCGGCCTTCTCGGCGGCGGCCTTCACGGCCAGCACGTCCATGCCGTCGACCTCCTCGCCCGGGATCCGGAATGAGGCGCCGCGTTTGTATAGGTGGGTCTCCGACGACGAGCGGTCGATGGAGGTGCCCATGGCGTACTGGTTGTTCTCGATGATGTAGACGACCGGTAGGTCCCAGAGCTGGGCCATGTTGAAGCTCTCGTAGACCTGGCCCTGGTTGGCCGCGCCGTCGCCGAAATAGGTGAACGCCACCCGCTTGTCGTCGCGGTAGCGGTTGGCCAGCGCAAGGCCGGTGCCCAGGCTCACCTGAGCCCCGACGATGCCGTGCCCGCCATAGAAGTTGGCCTCGGTCGAGAACATGTGCATCGAGCCGCCCTTGCCGTGCGACGAGCCCGAGGCGCGACCGGTGAGTTCGGCCATCACTTCCTTGGGGTCCATGCCGCAGGCCAGCATGTGGCCGTGCTCGCGATATCCAGTGATCACCTGGTCGCCCGGCTTCTGCGCCGCCTGGACGCCGACCGCGATGGCTTCCTGGCCGATGTAGAGGTGGCAGAATCCCCCGATCAGCCCCATGCCATAGAGCTGGCCCGCGCGCTCCTCGAAGCGGCGGATCAGCAGCATGTCGCGATAGTGCTTCAGCAGTTCGGCTTTTCCGCCGTCCTTTGGGTCGTCGCCGCCTGCCCGGAAGGGCTTGTGGTTGTCGGCGCCATTGGCTTTCCGCCGACCGGCCGCGCCGGTCTGCTCACGCGCCATGCGTATCTCCGTGATCCGTCCGCTAGACCTCTAGAACCCGCAAGCAGGCCCTAAGGCTTCATGCGGATCACATAGTCCCTCGGATCGGCGAAGCCTAGCAGGGAGCGCGCCCTTTCCTCTAGCAGGTCGGCCGAGAGGCTGGTGTCGCGCAGCAAGCGCGCACGGGTCTCCAGGTCCTGCCGCTGGCGCTGCACCTGTGCCAGTTCGCGTGTCTTGGCGACCAGGGTCTCGTCGCGCTGGTTGGAGGTCAGCAAGCCGCGGTCGCCGGTGAAGGCGTGGAACGCGAAGTAGAAGATCAGGAACGCCAGCGCCGCGGTCGGCAGATAGGGGCGAAGACGAGCGAGCACGGCGAATCCCTGCGACAGAGGGGAATTCATGGCGCCGGGATGCTTAACGGTCCGCTAACCAAGCCCTTCGGGCGGTCTGCGCCAGGCCAGCGCCAGGACACAGACGCCGCCGACGATGGCTATCGGCAACAGGCCGGTGAGCACCTGGGCGGCGCTTCCGCCCGAGGCCAGCAATACCGCAGCGAAGGCCGGACCGGCGATAGAGCCCACCCGGCTAAAGGCGACGCCGATGCCCAGCCCCGTGCCGCGAACCGCCGTCGGATAGAGGGCGCCCGCTACCGCGTAGAGGATAACCTGGACCGCCAGCACCGCTCCGCCGAGGACGATGGCCAGGCCCATGATCGCAGGTCCATGGAGCGCGGCGACTCCCAGCAGCAACACCGGCAGGGCGACGACCGCCGCGGCCACCGCTGCCCGTCGCCAGGCGGTGTCCATCATGACGCCGGTGGCGATCGCGGCGGCGGCTCCGCCCAGATTGAAGCCCACCTGGGCGAGTCCAGCCTGACTCTTGGAAAGGCCCTGAGCTTGCAGCAGCAGCGGCAGCCAGTTGAGCATCAGATGCAGCGCGAGCGCCATCAGCAGGAAGCCTAGCCAGAGCGCCACGCTGCGGGCGGCGCGGCCACCGCCAAACAGGGCGTCCACGACGCCGCCCGGACGTCGCGCCTCCATTCCGTGCGCCAGGCCCGACCTGCCCGTAGCCGAGGGCATCAGGAGCCAGACGCCGGCCGCGGTGACCAACGGGCTGACGCCGCCCAGGACGAAGACCTCGCGCCAATGGTCCGCCGGCAGGACCACTGTCAGGGCGCTGGCCACCGCACCGCCAAGAGGCATGCCGAAGTAGCCGATGGCGATGTGACCGCTGCGCGGCGACAGTCCGCCGTAGTCCGCGGCGATGGCCAGCGCGTTCGGCAGGGCGCCGCCGAGGCCAAGTCCGGTCAGCAGACGAAAGAGCGTCAGCGCATTCAGGTCCTGGGCCGTGGCCGTGGCGAGGGAGAAGCCGCCGAAGACAAACAGCGAGGCGATCAGCACCGAGCGCCGTCCCAGTCGGTCCGAAAGCCGCCCGCCTACACCGGCCCCCAACAGGAGGCCTATGTTGCTGGCGCTGAAGAACCAGCCGAGCGCACTCGGCGCGACATGGAAGGCGTGCGCCACGCCGGCCCCGGTCACACCGGCGGCCTGGACGTCGAAGCCCTCGCAGACCGCGGTCAGGAAGCACAGGCCTAGGATCAACGCGGCGGAATCCGCCGATGCGCGGGCGGTCGTCGAAGCTGAAGTCATCGCCAATCCCCCATTGCCGCCCGGGCGCACAGTGGCGTGCTCCGGAGCCCGCCGCAATTGGCGCCGCTAGGCCAATTCCCGTCGCCAGGCCTCGGCGAGGCGCTCGATCACGGCGGGCCAGGCCTCGCCCGGCGCCTGGCGGAACAGGCGATGGCCTGCGTACCAGGGGCTGTCATCGCGGTCCTGCAGCCAGCGCCAGTCCTGACGCAGCCAGGGCAGCATCAGCCAGCACGGCTTGCCGATCGCGCCGGCCAGGTGTGCGACCGCCGTGTCGACGCTCACCACCAGGTCCAGCTGCTCGATGATCGCGGCCAGGTCGCCGAAGTCGCCGACCGGCTCGGTCAGGTCGACGAACCGGGCGCCCGCCTTGCGAAGCGGCGCCAGGACGTTGGCGGATGCAAGCGAGCGATGCATGTCGTTGGGGTGCGACCTGCGCCCGCGCCAGGCTATGCCCACCGCCTTCGGTGGGGCGTGGCCGGCCCATTTGAGGCGGGACGCCTCCGGCGCGCGCAGGTAAGGCGCGCCGTTCACATCGGCGAGGGTGACGCCCAGGCGCCCGGCCGTGGAAAGGGCCAGGCACCAGTGGTCCGGCGGCGCGAAGGTTGTGTCCCTGGCGCGCGCCACGACCTTGACCGGCAGCCCGGCGAACAACGATTGGAGTTCCGGCGGGCATACCAGGGTGACGTCCGCGCCCCGGTCGTGCAGCGCGAGTGCGTAACGTGCGAACTGGATCTGGTCCCCGAAGCCCTGCTCCGGCCAGATCAGCAGCCGCCGTCCCGCTACAGGCTCTCCCTGCCACTCGTCCGGCAACGGCAGCGGGTCCGCGCCCTGGCCTGGCAGACCCTTGCGGCTTTCGTACAGCGGCCAGCCGACGGCGAAATCGCCCAGACCGAGCTTCAGGTGCCCGTAGTTCAGCCGCAGTCGGGCATCGTCCGGCGCCTGGGCGAGCGCTTGCGTATAGTACGACTCCGCCTCGCGCCAGCGCCCGGTCTTGTGCAGAAAGCCCGCCAACCCCTGAAGCGCCCACACCGCGTCGGGACGTCGCGCGACGGCCTGCCGGTACGCGGCCTCCGCCTCCAGAAATTCCTCGAGGCCGCTCAGGGTGTCGCCGAGGTTCCGCCAGGCCTCCGCGCTGGCCGGCGCCGCCTCGACGATCTCCCGCCATCGGCTCGCCGCGGACGGCAGGTCGCCCGCCGCCTGCCGGGACGCCGCCTCGCGGAAGGCGGCCATGATGTTCTCGTTGGTGAGGCGCATGGCGTCGCCCCAGAGCTCAGCGCTTCAGCGCGCTCCGGCCGGCGTAGACCGCCTGGTCGCCAAGCTCTTCCTCGATGCGCAGCAGCTGGTTGTACTTGGCGGTGCGGTCGGACCGTGACAGCGAGCCGGTCTTGATCTGCCCGCAGTTGGTGGCCACGGCCAGGTCGGCGATGGTGGTGTCCTCGGTCTCGCCGGAACGGTGGCTCATCACCACCGTGTAGGCGTTGCGGTGGGCCATATCGACGGCGTCCAGGGTCTCCGACAGGGTGCCGATCTGGTTGACCTTCACCAGGATCGAATTGGCCAGCCCCTTCTCGATGCCCATGGCCAGCCGTTTGGTGTTGGTCACGAAGAGGTCATCGCCCACCAGCTGGAGATTGCCGCCCAGCTTATCGGTCAAGAGCTTCCAGCCCTCCAGGTCGTCTTCGGCGCAGCCGTCCTCGATGCTCACGATCGGGAAGCCGGCGGCCAGCTTGGCCAGGTAATCGACCATGCCGGCCGGATCCAGCGTCAGGCCCTCGCCTGCCACCACGTACTTGCCGTCCTTGAAGAACTCGCTGGCGGCCGCGTCCAGTCCCAGGACGAAGTCCTTCTCCGGCTTGTACCCGGCCGCCTCGCCGGCCTGCATGATGAAGGTCAGCGCCTCCTCGGCCGAGCCGATGTTGGGGGCGAAACCGCCCTCGTCGCCGACGTTGGTGTTGTGGCCCGCGGCGTGCAGCTTAGATTTCAGCGCGTGGAAGATCTCCGAGCCCATGCGCAGGGCCTCGGCGAACGTGTCCGCGCCCACCGGCAGGATCATGAATTCCTGAATGTCGATCGGATTGTCCGCATGCGCGCCGCCGTTGATGATGTTCATCATCGGCGTCGGCAGCACGCGGGCCGAGACGCCGCCCACGTACTTGTAGAGCGGCAGCGCCGCCGAGCCCGCCGCCGCCTTGGCCGCCGCCAGGCTGACGCCCAGGATCGCATTGGCGCCCAGGCGCGATTTGTTCGGCGTGCCGTCGAGGTCGATCAGCATCTTGTCGAGACGGCGCTGGTCCTCGGCATCGGCGCCGGCCAGCGCATCGTAGATCTCGCCGTTGACCGCATCGACGGCGGCGAGCACGCCCTTGCCGCCGTAGCGCGTCTTGTCGCCGTCCCGCTTCTCCACCGCCTCGTGGGCGCCGGTGGAGGCGCCGGAGGGCACGGCGGTGCGGCCCATGGAGCCGTCCTCCAGCACCACATCCACCTCCACCGTCGGATTGCCGCGGCTGTCGAGGATTTCGCGGGCGGTGATATCGACGATCTCGGTCATGGGGATTCTCTGGAGACTCTATGTTTTTCGGGCGCGCGGGAGGCTTAGCCAGCTTCCGCCCTAGGGGCAACTTGACTTGCCCCCAGCCCGTCCCGCTGATGCCCCAAAATTGGAGGCGCCGATGCTGCTTGTGGAACGCCAGGACGCCGTCGCCGTGGTGACGCTCAACCGGCCCGAGGCGATGAATGCGCTCTCAAAGGCGCTGCGGGCGGCCTTGCAGCAGGCGTTCGTGGAACTGGACGCCGATCCGGCGGTCAAGGTGATCGTGCTGACCGGCGCAGGCGAGCGGGCGTTTACGGCCGGCCTGGACCTGAAGGAGCTCTCCACCGATCCGCTCGGCATGGGCGCAGCCAATGCGACCGACCCGGCGGAGAATCCGACGCGCGCGGTGCTGGCCTGTTCAAAGCCGATCGTCGGCGCGATCAACGGCGTGGCGATCACCGGTGGGTTCGAGGTGGCGCTGGCCTGCGACGTGCTGATCTGCTCGACCAACGCCCGCTTCGCCGACACCCATGCGCGAGTGGGCATCACCCCGGGCTGGGGCCTGTCGCAGAAGCTCTCCCGCGTGATCGGACCCTACCGCGCCAAGGAGCTTTCACTCACCGGCAACTTCCTCTCCGCCCAGCAGGCCTATGACTGGGGCTTGGTGAACCGCGTCGTCGAGCCCGCGGAACTGATGCCCACGGCGCTCAAACTGGCGCACGAGATGGCCAGCATCGAAGCGGACATGCTGGTCACCTACAAGGCGATGATCGACGACGGCTATGCGCTCGACCTGGGTCACGGCCTGACCCTGGAGCACGAGCGGTCGGTGATCCACAACGCCGCTGTGACGCCGGAGATGGTCGAGGCGCGCCGCGCCGCTGTTCAGGCGCGGGGCCGCACGCAGTAGTCGTCAGGAACAGCCTTCGATCAGGTTGATCGCGTCACTGCCCACATAGATCGCCTCTACCGAGCCCGCGATGTTGGTGTCGTATCGAACGCCGCGCTTGCCGGGGAACGCCCAGAAAGTCAGGTCGTGGGCGGGTTCTTCCTCGTAGGGGGTCGTCATGACCTTCAAGGTTTGTCCGTAGGCCCGCCTGACTTCGGCCTCCGTCGAACCGATGCCGAGACCGCGATCCGTGAGCAGGCGGTTGGGCGCCGAAAGGGTGATCCGGGTGATGATGCCGCGCTGGGCCATCACCGCCATTCCTTCCTGGGAGGGGACCTCGTCCTGGCGGCATTCAAAGCTGTCGGGGCCGATTCCTCGCGGGATTCGCATATGGAAAAGCTTCGCGGCGTCTCGCTCGCGCATTCCTATCCGGAGTTTTCCCCAGCCGTTGGCGGTCAGCGGCGGGGACGCGGCAAGCGCGGAGCATGCGGCCATCGTGGCGAGGACCGTGAGGACAAGGCGGCGCACCAGCATGGCCGCGATCCTAAGGCCTGGTCGCAGAATCAGAAACGCCGGCCACGAGCCGCGGCCGGCGTTTCAAAAAATCGTAGGCGTCAGGCGCCTAGTCTTCCTTCGGCGTCAGGACCTGGCGGCCCTTGTACATGCCGGTCTTCAGGTCGACGTGGTGCGGACGCTTCAGTTCGCCGGTTTCCTTGTCTTCGACGAAGGAATTGGCGCCCAGAGCGTGGTGTGAGCGGCGCATGTTCCGCCGCGAGGGCGAAGTTTTGCGTTTAGGAACAGCCATCGGAGTATCTCGCGGGTGTGGAAATGCGAGCGGCGGCCGAATGGGGCCGCCACGTGAGCCGGGGTGTATGCCTCAAACCCCCTCGTCGATCAAGCGCGACACGAGCGCCTTCGGCGCGACGTGAGTCCAGGCCAGTCGCAAGAGCGTCGCCAGCACCGCCTCGTCGATCAATGGCAGGCGGACGTAAGTCCAGCCATGGTGGCCGTAAGTCTCGGTCGGCCGGACCGCATCCGGATAGGCGGCCGCCATGTTCAGCTGGTCTTCCCGATCCAGCTTCAGGACCGCAATGTCCTCCGCGGCGAGATCCGGAAACAGGGCGCCATTTCCGGTCACGCCCAGCATCGTGAAGATGCGATTGCGGACCCGGAAGGCTGGGCGGCGGCGATGGAAGTCCTCGTAGGCCTCCGGGAAGGTCATGGCGATCCGACGCAGGGCGGCGGGCGTCGCCACGGCTAGGGGGGGAACTCGCCGTAGCCGCGCGCCATGGCGGCGGCGAAGGCCGGTAGGAGGGCGAAGAGCACCATCTCCGCCCACAGCCAGCGCCGCGCTGCGGCCACCTGGACGTCGGTCGGCGTGGCCCCGGCTCGGCGCCAGCGGATGTAGGCGAGTGTCGGCGGAATCGACAGCAGGCCGATCACGATGAAGGTCCCCACCTTCAGGTGGAAGAACAGGTTGTGCGAATAGTAGAGCCAGCCCTTGGCGGCGAAGATGGCCCTCGAGAAACCGACAACCACGATCAACCCGGCCAGGACGCCATACATCAGGTCGATCCGCCCGACGCGGGTCACCGTCGCCAGATCGACGCCCTTCTTCACCAGCACCAGCTCGCCGAACAGCACGCCGAACAGGCTGAACACCAGGATGTGGTGGGCGATCGCCAGGATCAGGTCGAGCATTTCTGAACCTCCCCCTTCACGGTGCGAGAGGAACCCACTTGCGCCGCGAAGCGTCAAGCTGGCGAGATCAGACTAGGCGGCTGCGGTTGCGCGCGGCGCCGATGAAGCTGGCGAACAGCGGGTGCGGATCGAACGGGCGGCTCTTCAGCTCCGGATGGTATTGCACGCCCACGAACCAGGGGTGGTCGCTGCGCTCGCAGAGCTCCGGGAGCACCCCGTCCGGCGATAGGCCGGTGAACTTCAGGCCGGTCTGCTCGATGGCGTCGCGGTAGGCGATGTTGACCTCGTAGCGGTGCCGGTGCCGCTCGGAGATGGTCGGAGTCCCGTAGATCTGCGCGACGAGGCTGCCGGGCGTCAGCACGGCCTCGTAAGCCCCGCATCGCATGGTGCCGCCGAGTTCGCCGCCTTCCCCGCGGACTTCTTTCTCGTTGCCGCGAACCCACTCGGTCATCAGGCCGACGATGGGCTCAGACGTCGGGCCGAACTCGGTGGAAGAAGCCTGATGAATGCCGGCCAGATTCCGCGCCGCCTCGATCATCGCCATCTGCATGCCGAAGCAAATGCCAAAGTAGGGAATCTCGTGCTCGCGGGCGAACTGCACCGCACGGATCATCCCCTCCGAGCCCCGCTCGCCGAAGGCGCCGGGCACCAGCACGCCGTGCACGCCGGTCAGCCGCTCGCCGATCATCCGCTCGTCGTTCTCGAAGGCCTCGCCCTCGATCCAGTCGAACTTGACGCGGACGTTGTTGGCGACGCCACCGTGCGCGAGGGCCTCGATCAGGGATTTGTAGGCGTCGGTCAGCGCCGTGTACTTGCCGACAATGGCGATGTTCACCTCGCCATCGGGATGGGCGAGCGTGTGTGAGATCGCCTCCCAGCGGGACAGGTCCGGGGCCGGCGCGGAGTCCTTCAGCCCGAAGACGTCCAGCACCTCGGCGTCCAGGCCCTGGGCGTGGTAATCCAGCGGCACAGCGTAGATGTTGGACGAGTCCATCGCCTGGATGACGGCGCTTGGGCGCACGTTGCAGAACAGGCCCAGCTTCTTCCGCTCGCCTTCCGGAATCGGCATCTCGCAGCGGCAAAGCAGGATGTCCGGCTGGATGCCGATGGAGCGCAGCTCCTTCACCGAGTGCTGGGTAGGCTTGGTCTTCATCTCCCCAGCCGTCTTGATGAACGGCAGCAGGGTCAGGTGGATGAAGCACGCGTGGCCACGGGGCAGTTCCTGGCCCAGCTGACGGATCGCCTCGAAGAACGGCAGGCCCTCGATGTCGCCGACGGTGCCGCCCACCTCGACCAGCACGAAGTCGACGCCTTCGCCCGGATCGGAAAGCACGAAGTCTTTGATCTCGCCGGTGACGTGCGGGATCACCTGGACGGTGGCGCCGAGGTAGTCGCCGCGCCGCTCCTTCTCGATGATCGTCTTGTAGATCTGGCCGGTGGTGATGTTGTCGTTGCGGGTGGCGTTGACGCCGGTGAACCGTTCGTAGTGGCCCAGATCCAGGTCCGTCTCGGCGCCGTCGTCGGTGACAAAGACTTCGCCGTGCTGATAGGGGCTCATCGTGCCCGGATCGACGTTGAGGTAGGGGTCGAGCTTGCGCAGGCGCACGCCGTAGCCCCGCGCCTGAAGCAGCGCGCCGAGAGCGGCGGACGCGAGACCCTTACCCAATGAGGAGACCACGCCGCCGGTGATGAAGATGTACCGGGCCATGGGCGTTCAGATTAGCAGCGATTCGCGGGCGCGCTGGCGCAATCGGCGCCGGACCCCAACAATCCCCAGCAAAACGGCTATTGCGGCGGCGCGGCCGGACCGGGCTGAGCCGGCTGGCCGAGGAACGGATTGTTGATCGTGGGCTGGGGCGCCTGCAGCGGAACCGGCGCGCTTTGCGGATTGCCCGGCTGGGCGGTCCCGGCCGGCGGCCGCGAGGGCTTGGGCTGGTTCAGCGTCGAGGGATCGACATTGTCGATCTTCAGCCGGTCGACGACCGAGGAGGCGCCCTTTTCCCGGCCCGAAAGGATGGTCAGCAGCAGGCTGATGACGAAGAAACTGGATCCGAGGATCCAGGTGGTGCGCGTGAGCAGGTCGCCGGCGCCGCGCACCGACATCATGCCTGACGGGCTTCCGCCGCCCACAAAACCGCCGCCTTCCGAACGCTGCAGCAGCACCACGCCGATGAGGGCGAGGCTTATGACGATCTGGGCGGTGAGCAGGAGGCCAATCAGCATGGGTCTTCTTTAGTCTTTATGCGTTCGGCCAGTCAGACCTGCGGCGAATTGCAGGAACGTCCAGCAAAATGAAGCGCGGGCTCTATCACCGAGACCGCCGCAAGGCCATAGCTAGGGCGTCGCAGTCCCCAGACAAGCGTTTGCCTGACGATGAGTCCCGACCCGAGCCTACTGCCGATCCTTGAGACCCAGAGGTTGCGGCTCAGGCCGTTGGTGGCGGCCGACAGCCGGCACATCTTTCCCTTGATGGCCGACGCTGAGGTGATGGCCTTCTGGGATATAGGGGAAATCGACGACCCCGACGTGATCGGGAACCTCGTCGAAGGCCAGGTCGAGGAGATGGCGTCGGGGCAGGCCATCTACTGGGCCATGCACGCGCTCGGCGACGACCGGTTCATCGGCACCTGCGACCTGTCCGAGATCGACCGGCGGCACCATCGCGCCGAAGTGGGCTTCATGCTGGGCCGCGACGCCTGGGGCCAGGGCTATGCGCTGGAGGCCATGCAGGCGGTGCTGGCCTACGCCGCGGCGAGCGGCCTGCGACGTCTGCTGGCCCGCAGCCACCTGGGCAATCGCCGCTCCGACGCGCTGCTGGAAAGGCTGGGGTTCGTGGAGGAAGGCATGCTCCGCGGCCACGTCCTGCGTGACGGAGAGCGGCGCGATTGCCGGCTCTTCGGCCTGTTGCTCTAGGTTGCGCCACGCTATCTGCGAAGCACAAGGCGAAGGCGCCCATGGCCCACCCGATCCACATCGAAGGCTTCGACCACATCGTGCTGCGGGTGCGGGACAAGGCCGCAATGCTGGATTTCTACGGTGAGGTGCTGGGCCTGAGCGTCGATCGCGACCGGCCGGACCTGGGCCTGACGCACATTCGGGCGGGCCGGCAGATGATCGACCTCATCACCCTGGATGGTCCGCTCGGCCGGACGGGCGGCGCGGGCCCTGCCGCCGAGGGCCGCAACCTCGATCATTTCGCCCTGCAGGTCCGTCCCTTCGACGAGGCCGCGATTCGCGCGCACCTCGCGGCCCATGGCGTGGCGGTCGTCGAGGAGGGCCGGCGCTATGGCGCCGACGGCGACGGCTTCTCGCTTTACGTCCGCGACCCGGAGGGCAACACCGTCGAGCTGAAGGGCCGCCGACCTAGAGCCCCTCGATGATCCCCAGGAAATCCGCGGCCTTCAGCGAAGCGCCGCCGACCAGGGCGCCGCCGACCTCGGTCGCCCGGAGGATTTCCGCCGCGTTCGAGGGCTTCACGGAGCCGCCGTAGAGGATTGGGACCGTGTCGCTGCGCGCGCCGAACATCTCGCGCAGGGTCGCCCGGATCGCCACGTGCATCTCTTCGATCTCGGCGATCGTCGGCGTGAGCCCCGTGCCGATCGCCCAGACCGGTTCATAGGCCACGGCGAAGGCGTCGGTGGCCAACTCCGCGGGCAGCGATCCCCTCACCTGCTCGGTCACGACGGCCAGCGCCTCGCCCGCTTGCCGCTGGTCAAGGGTCTCGCCGACGCAGACGATAGGCTCGAGGCCTGCCCGCAGCGCCGCCCCCACCTTCGCCGCAACCGCCGCGTCCGTTTCGGCGTAGCCGGCCCGGCGCTCCGAGTGGCCGAGGATCACCAGGCTCGCGCCCGCGTCGACGAGCATCTCGGCGGAAATGTCTCCGGTAAAGGCGCCGGAGGCTTCGGCGCGGCAATCCTGGCCGCCGACCAGCACCGGGCCTCCGGCGAGCGCGCGGCTCAGTCGCTCGATCAGGGTCGCCGGCGGACAGATCGCCACGCGCCCGCCCCTGAAAGTCCCGAGGCCCACGGCGACAGCGCGCGCTTCGTCGAGCGATGCGGCCAAGCCGTTCATCTTCCAGTTGCCGGCGATCAGAGGAATCGGAACGGTCATTCGGTCTCGCTTTGCTGGCGAATTGACGCCGCGCGGCGCGGTTAAGGCAAGCCGAGCTTGATGTCACGCGCTTGCGAGGTGGCGCATGCTTGCTTGAATGAAGGGGCCTCCACTATACCGGCGCCCACGCCTGCGACCGGTTGCAGGCTCCTGAAAGGGTTTCAATGCTCTCCGCCACTCGCGCCTTCGCGAAATCCTGGGCCGCCAAGGTGCTGTTTGGCCTGATCATCGTCAGCTTCGTCATCTTCGGGATCGGCAACCGCGACGCGTTCCGGCCGAAGTTCTCCAGTGCGGTGATCACCGCCGGGTCGCGCAGCATCTCGCCAGCTGAGTTCAAGCGCGCCTTCGACGGCTACAAGAGCCGCGTCGAGCAGCAGGTCGGCCGCCCGATCTCGGCGGAGCTGGCCGCGGAGAACGGCCTGGACCGCCAGGTGGTTGAAGGTCTGGCCACCAGCGAGGCCTTTGCCGAGGCGCTGACCAAGATGGGCATCCGCCCGGCCGACAAGCTGATCGGCGCCGAGATCCAGAAGATCCCGGCCTTCTTCGACCAGGTGACCGGGCGCTTCGACAAGAATGCCTATCAGCGCAGGCTGGCCGACAACGGCCTGACCCCGGCCCTGCTGGAAGGTCAGATGCGCGATCAGATCAGCGAGCAACAGGCCGCCAGCGGCTTGATCGCCGGCCTGCGTACGCCGCGCGCCTATGCGGCGCTGGCGGCCATCTTCACCGTTGAGAGCCGCGACCTGGGCTATTTCGCCATCGAGCCCACCAGCGTGGCGCAGCCCGCCGCGCCCACCGACGCCCAGCTGACCGAGCTGATGAATGAGAACAAAGCCCAGCTCACCCGGCCGGAGTTCCGCACCCTGACCGTCGTGAAGTTCTCGCCGAGTCAGGTGGCTGCAGACTCACCGATCGATCCGGCGGAACTGCAAAAGCGCTTTAATTTCCGCAAGGATACGCTGTCGACGCCTGAGACGCGCACCGTGATCCAGGTTCCCGCGAAGGACGGCGCTTCGGCGATCCAGATCGCCAAGAGCCTGGCCGGCGGCGCCGACCCGAACCTCGTCGCCAAGACCGCCGGCGTCGAGGCGATCACCTATGAAAACAAGCCGCAGACCGCGATCCCCGACAAGAAGGTCGCCGCCGTCGCATTCGCCACGCCAGCGGGCCAGGTCGGCACGGTGAAGGGCGACCTCGGCATCGCGGTCGTGAAGGTGGTTTCGGTCACGCCCGGCCGGGCGGTGACGCTGGAAGAGGTGAAGCCGGCCCTGGAAGCCGAGATCCGCAAGGACCAGGCCTCCGAGAAGGTCTACGCGCTGACCCAGGCCTATGACGACGCCCACCAGGGCGGCGCGAACCTGGCCGCCGCGGCGGCCAAGGCCGGCGTGC
>NZ_SSMZ01000061.1 GCF_004799395.1 Phenylobacterium sp. | reverse complement strand
ATCTCGAACACCGCGGTGGTGTCTTCCTTGTCGTTCAGCAGACGGCGAAGCGAGCGCAACGCCTGGCCCCACTCCATCTTCGGCGAGGTGGTGCGTAACGCGGGGCGTTCGGCGGTGTCGACCATGGCCATCGGCATATCCTAACCCAAGCTCTCCCGGTAAAGATGACGCTGCCGTCAACTTAAGGCAAGCAAAAAGATGACGGACCCGTCAACTTTGCAGTGGCCGTTTGCGTCGGTGTCCGAAACCGAGGACACATCAGGCCATGGCGAGCTTAAGAAAACGCTCCGTGCAGCTGTCCGGTCACGCCACCTCGATCGCGCTTGAGCCAGAGTTCTGGGCGGTGCTTGAGGCGATGGCGCAGGCCGAGAGCTTGAGCCTCGCGGCCGTGATCGGCCACATCGACGACGCTCGCGCCGGCCGTCCCCTCGCCTCGGCCTGCCGCCTGGCGGCGCTGGCCTTCGCCCAAGGCTGCAGTTAGCCCCTGTTCCGCTGAGTCGAGCGGCGCATCAGGCGGACGCTGAAAATGCCGAACCGCCAGGTCAGCCAACCGAGGACCAGTCCGGCTCCGATGCCGATGGGAATGATCCACCAGCCGAGCAGTTCGACGCCGCGCGGCGCGTCGGACACTCCGAGATCGTACCCATAGCCTCCGTCCGGCTCAGGAATTCGCCACAGCCCGGCATGGCCCCGCCAGAACGGCTTCACCGCCGCGGTGACCAGGAGGGCCGCGGCCATCCCATATCCGGCGAACGACGCCAGGCCGGCGAACAGGCCGTAGAGGCTGAGCCACATCAGCCGGCCCACCCCGCGCAACACCGTCAGCGGCGAGCGGTCCGCCTCCACCTCCGCGGCGACCCGCTCGGTCAGGTTCGCCCGCGCGACCTCGCGCGGCGAGCCAAGCGCCGCAATCGCCGCCTCCACCTGGTTCGGCGTGAGGACGCCCTCGATCTTGTCGAGCGCATGGGCGCGAAGTTCGGCGACGATCTCGTCCGTTTCGGACTTCGGAAGGCCCCTGAGGTTGCGGCGGACCTGGTCCAGATAGCAGTCCAGATGCGCCATGCCGGCGTCCTTGCTCACGTCTTGTCTCCGATGCTGTCGATCGGGGCGAGCAGGCGCTCGAGCCCCTGGGCGAACGCTCGCCAGCTCTTGGCCATCTGCCGCACCTGGGCGCGGCCCGGATCGGTGAGGCGATAGTATTTGCGCGGGTGACCGGCATCGGCCTCGACCCATTCGGAGTCCACCAAGCCTTCGGCCTTCATGCGGCTCAACAGCGGATAGATGGTCCCCTCCGGGATCGACAGGCCGGCGTCGCTTTCCAGCCGGCGCAGGATTTCCAGTCCGTAGAGCCGGTGGGGCCAAAGGATGGCGAGCACGGCCAGTCCAAGGCCGCCCTTGCGCACCTGGATTTCCCACTTGCCGAGCTCGTCGGACGGAATGGCCTGCGGCTTATCCATGCACGATACCTTGCATATCTATGTATCATGCGTCAACGGGTCATTTTTCCAGTCGGTCTTCAGCGAAGCCCGCGGCATGCTAAAGGGGGGCCGATGTTCGCCGCTCCGCCCCACGTCGAGGCCCGTCCGCCCGCCATAGCCGCCGAGCAGCAGGCCGATTTCGACTGCCTCCGGATCGCCACCGTGCTGGGCAAGTCGGCCGCGGACGGCGGCGTCAGCCCCTGGGGCGTGCGCCTGTTTCGCGCCTATCTGCACCGCCTGGAACACGCCGACCCCGACCGCGACTGGGTGGCCACGGCGCGGGTCGGTCCGCCGATGAGCTATGGCTGGTTCCTGCAAACTCTGGAGACCTGCACGGCGCCCATGCGCTCAGGCCGCTCGATCCGGCCGACCCAGGCCGCGCCCGTCACACCGCAACAGACCGGCGGCTAGAAACCCCACACACGCCTGGCGCCCAAACGTCGCTGGCCTCGCCAGGCACAACGCGAGATTGGCGTCGGATCTCTCCGCACCCGGCAGCGGCAGCGGCCGGCGAGGACGCCCTGTGGACGCCGCAGGACACCGCCGGGTAGATCGACGCGCGCCGTACGCAGCCCGGTAAGCGCAGGCCTTAGAGGAAGCGGGCGACGGTCTGACCTGCTATCGGGTGTCATGCTCTACTTGGTCATTAAGGCCTTGATCTCCGGAACCATCGTTGCCGCCGTATCGGAGATTTCGAAGCGCTATCCGGGCTTTGGCGGCCTTGTCGCCTCATTGCCCCTCGTCTCGGTCCTGGGAATGGTCTGGCTTTGGCGCGACAAGCCCGACGTGGAGAATATGGCCCTCCACTCTTCGGGAACGTTCTGGTTCGTCCTCCCGTCGCTTCCGATGTTCCTGGTAATCCCGGCGCTGCTTCGTCGCGGCTTGCCGTTCTGGGGAGCGCTTGGGGCAGGCTCTGCGCTTACCGTTTGCCTCTATCTGGTCATGGTGTGGATTGGCCCGCGGCTCGGGCTCAAGCTTTGAATTTCAAACTGAAGCCCATCCACCGGCGGGCACCCGACCTGATTTACACCTCGATCTGCCGCGCGATTTCCACGACGCGCTCAGGCGGCAAGCTGAACCGATCCACGACCTTTGCGCCATTGCGGTAAAGGAAGGCGAACACTGGAAGACGCCAGCGGGCAAGCGCCGAGCTTCCGGGTCCAGGAACGACAAGATCTCGGGTTGCAAAGTAGATGGCGTGATCCAAATCGATTGATGGATCGAGTCCCTTTACGGTCTTCAGGGCCGCGGTGAGATCTGGGATTTCGACAAAGCCAAATCTCATCGTAGCCCGCCAGATGCCTTCGGCGATCTGCTCGAACCCACACCGGGATTCGTCGGCGAGGCGCGGCGATTCCTCGAACAGCACCGTCAGCGCGATCACCGATTTATGCAGGGCCCCCATATGCTTGACGTGGTCGATGAGGAGCGGCGGAATCTTCTGAAATGTGCGGGTTAGGAAGATCGCTGTTCCGGGCACGCGGGGCACCTTGCCGGCGGCGAGGTCGCCGATGAACTTCTCGGGGGCTTCCGAGGCATGGGCCAGGCTCGCGCGTACCGCGTCGATACCGGACCGCCAGGTGAGCATGACGAAGAATACGAGCGCCCCGAAGGTCAGCGGCAGCCAGCCGCCATCGGCGATTTTCAACAGGTTGGCGGCGAAGAAGCCGACATCGACGACGAGAAACAAACCGGCGATTAGGGCCGAAACACCCAGGGGCCAGCGCCACACAGATCGCATGGCTGCGAACAGCAGGCAGGTCGTCAGCAACATCGTGGTGGAGACCGCCGTGCCATAGGCGCCGGCGAGTTTGTCGGAGCTGCCGAAGCCAATGGTTATCCCGATGGTCGCCGCCATCATCAGCCAGTTCACGACCGGCACATAGATCTGGCCATAAACCTGATCGGACGTCTGGCGAATCTGAAAGCCTGGCAGCCAACCAAGCTGCATGGCCTGTCGTGTCATCGAGAAGGAACCGGTGATGATCGACTGGCTCGCGATGATCGTGGCGATCATTGCCAGGAATACGAGAGGATAGACCCCCCATGTTGGGCAAAGCTGAAAGAACGGATTGCCCTCGATTGTACCCTTCTGAATCAGCAAAGCGGTCTGTCCGGCGTAGCTGAGCACGAGCGCCGGCAGCACGATTGTATACCAGGATAGCCGTATGGGGTTTGGACCGAAGTGTCCCATGTCGGCGTAGAGCGCCTCGCCGCCAGTTATGCACAGGAACACGCCGCCCAGGACCAGCATTCCCGTCCCTCCAGCATGGGCCAGAAAACTGATCGCGTGACGTGGATCGAGTGCTGTCACAACGATGGGATTGTGAACGATCCCCGTGAGTCCGAGGAGCGCGATAACAATGAACCAGAGCAACATGATCGGACCAAAGGCGGCGCCTATTCTGGCGGTGCCGACCCGTTGGGCCGCGAAGAAGACGACTAGGATGGCGACCGCACCAGGCATCACGAACGGCTTGAGCGAACTCGTGACGACGTTGACGCCCTCCAGTGCGCTCAGCACGGAAATGGCGGGGGTGATGACGCCATCACCGTAAAGCAGCGCCGCACCGAGCAGGCCCATCACGGCCATTACCTTGGCGGCGCCCTTGAAACTGTTGGCGCCGACCAGGGACATCAGAGCGAGGATCCCTCCCTCCCCATGGTTGTCGGCGCGCATGACGAACAGGCAGTATTTGACCGAAATGGTGATGATCAGTGTCCAGACGATCAGCGACAGGATGCCTAGGGCGCTCTCGGTCGTAAAATGGCCGCCGGTCGCCTGAACCACGGCTTGCAGGGTATAGAGCGGGCTGGTGCCGAGGTCGCCGTAGACGATACCTAGCGCGCCGAGCGCCGCCCAATGCTGAGGTTCTCGCATCCGGGCGGACGCGTCTTGGGCGAGGGTGGCGGTCATTGTTCGTCCATGTGGAGCGGCGGCCATTGGGATGGAACGGTCGAGACTCGGCTGCGATTGGCCCGCTCGGCCGGATTATTTGCCATGCAATTGTGGGCGATTGTAACCGGTCGGCTATGACGTTGTGCTGACCGTCCAGGTCGCGCTGGCGACGTTTGCGTGCCGGGCCAAATGAGTGGTGATTGCGTCAAGGTCGCTCGAATTGGCGCTCGTCGGCGCCAGCACGGCGGCAAGTTCGACGAGTTCATCGCCTTCTGACAGCGTCTCGATCTCGCGCACGGAGTAGCCGCTTCGGGGGGTGAGTTGCCCTAACACATTGAGCAGAATCCCCGTCTTCAGACATAACAACGCCGCCGATCCGAAGACCGGCGGCGCGTCAAATTCAACCGTGACGCTTAGGCCGCGACCATAGTCCGGCGGCGGCGCAAGGCCGCGCCGGCCAGGCCGAAGCCACTGAGCATCAGCGCCCAGGTCGCGGGTTCCGGGACACCGGCCTGCGGCTCCGTCGTCACAACGCCCTGGTTTGAACCGCCTTCCACGTCCGGGAAGTCGGGATCAACGGTTCGGCATACCGGATCGCCGCAGGTATTGAGTTGTGGCGATCCGTATTCGCTGATGATCGCAACCGTCCCGCCGGCGTCGGTGAGCGGCGAAGCGAAGACAAGGAAAATCTGCTCCAGCCCCGTGGCGTCTCCCGCGTACGTGCCTGGCACTGCCTCGATCCAGTAGGGCTCGTTGTTGCCCCCATTGACCGGGATCGAGACCGTAAAGTTGGTCGCGTTGGGATAGTTGGGCCCGCTGGCGACGGCAATGTCCACGTTCGAATAGCCGTTGGTGGAAGCGTCGAAGTCGAAGGTCCCTGTGACCGCGGTCCCGTCGGACAGGATGACGCCTTGCAGGGACCAATCGACGACCGCCGCGCGCGCCGCGCCGGCGAGAAGAACCGAGGCGAGCACCAGCCCGCCGGAAATCAAACGAACCCCCATCATATTCCCCCAAACTCGCCGGCTCAAAGGCTCGACGCTCGCTGCGGCGGCCAAAATGATCCGCTGTCAATGCGGCCAGACCGCCGGTCGGGGAACATTGAAATCTGACAGGAGACCATTTTGTGGGGGAAGGAAACCACATTCGCGTCCGTGGGGAACTTTGGCGCTAGTGGACTATTCCTTCCGCCCACGCCGATTGATATCACCGCGCCCTTGATCGCTAGAGAAACGATAGGCGGGGTCGATTTCGGGCGGCTCGCTCATACCGCCATCAAAGCCGCGACCTGGCGCGCGCGCGATGCTCCTCAACGGCGACCAATTTCAAACTGAGACACTACCAGCGGGTGGCTAGAACACACCGCGAACGTCTGGGCGCCCAAACGGCGCTGGCCATGCTAGACGCAACGCGATGTCAGCGTCCGACTCTCCGCAGCCGCCCTCGAACCCCCGGATCAGCGATCTGGCGCGCGCCGATCATCGCCCCGCGGACTATCTCGAGGGCCTGAACCCCGAGCAGCGCCAGGCGGTAGAGGCGACCGAAGGGCCGGTCCTGGTGCTGGCCGGCGCGGGCACCGGCAAGACCCGGGTGCTGACCACGCGGCTGGCGCACATCCTGGCCACCGGCAAGGCGCGGCCCTGGGAGATCCTGGCGGTCACCTTCACCAACAAGGCCGCGCGGGAGATGCGCGAGCGGATCACTCACATCATCGGGCCCCAGGCCGAGGGCCTGCGCTGGCTGGGCACCTTCCACTCGGTGGCCGCCCAGATCCTGCGCCGCCACGCCGAGCTGGTGGGGCTGAAGTCCAACTACACGATCATCGACCAGGACGACGGCGAGCGTCTGCTGAAGCAGGTGCTGGAGGCCGAGAACGTCGATTCCAAGCGCTGGTCGCCCAAGGCCCTGGCCGGGATGATCGACCACTGGAAGAACCGCGGCTGGCGTCCCGAGCAGGTGCCGCCGGCGGAGAGCGCCCATTTCGCCAACGGCAAGGGCCAGGCGCTCTACCGCCTGTACCAGGAGCGCCTGAAGGTCCTGAACGCCTGCGACTTTGGTGATTTGCTGCTGCACAACCTGACGATCTTCACGACCCAGCCGGACGTCCTGGCCGAGTTCCACGACCGCTTCCGCTACCTGCTGGTGGACGAATACCAGGACACCAACGTCGCCCAGTACCTGTGGCTGCGCCTGCTGGCCCAGAAGCGGCAGAACGTCTGTTGCGTGGGCGACGACGACCAGTCGATCTATGGCTGGCGCGGCGCCGAGGTGGACAACATCCTGCGCTTCGAGCGCGACTTCCCGGGGGCGACGGTTATCCGCCTGGAGCGCAACTACCGCTCCACGCGCCACATCCTGGCCGCCGCTTCGGGGCTGATCGCCGCCAACAAGAGCCGGCTCGGCAAGACGCTCTGGACCGAGGCCGAGGGCGGCGAGAAGGTCGTGGTGCGCGGCGTCTGGGACGGCGAGGCCGAGAGCCGGCTGATCGCCGAAGAGATCGAGCGGGCGCACAAGGGCTCGACCGATCGCAACCCGCGCCGCTACCGCGACATCGCCATCCTGGTGCGCGCCTCGTTCCAGATGCGGGCCTTCGAGGAGCGCTTCGTCCTGCTGCAGATCCCCTACACGGTGGTTGGCGGCCCGAGGTTCTTCGAGCGGGCCGAGATCCGCGACGCCCACGCCTATCTGCGGCTGGTGCAGTCGCCTGACGACGACCTGGCCTTCGAGCGCATCGTCAATGTCCCAAAGCGCGGCATCGGCGACACCACCGTCCAGAAGCTGCTGCAGGTGGCGAGGTTGGGCGGCGTGCCGGCCGTCGTCGCCGCGCGGCAACTGGTGGCGACCGACGAGTTGGCGGCGCGCACGCGGACCTCGCTCGCCAACTTCCTGCGCGACCTCGACCGCTGGCGCGCGGAGGCCGAGCGCACCGCCCACCCGCGGCTGATGGAGGCGATCCTCGAGGAGAGCGGCTACACCGACACGCTGCGCCTCGACAAAAGCCCCACCGCCCAGACCCGGCTGGAGAACCTGAAGGAGCTCGTCCAGTCGATGGGCAATTTCGAGACGCTGGAGGGCTACCTCGAGCACGTCTCTCTGGTCATGGACCTCGACCGCGGCCCGCAGGCCGACGCGGTGCAGATCATGACCCTGCACTCGGCCAAGGGGCTGGAGTTCCCGCTGGTTTTCCTGCCCGGCTGGGAGGAAGGCGTCTTCCCCTCCCAGCGCTCCATGGATGAGAAGGGCGAGAAGGGTCTCGAGGAGGAGCGCCGGCTGGCCTACGTCGGCATCACCCGAGCCCGCGAAGAGGCCCGCGTCTCGTTCGCCGCCAACCGCCAGGTCTATGGCCGCTGGACCAGCCAGCTTCCCAGCCGCTTCGTCGACGAGTTGCCCTTGGACAACGTCGAGGCCTCCTCGGAGACCGGCTACTACGGCGGCGGTCCCGGCATGCAGCAGCACGGCAGCCGCTGGGACGAGACGCCTTCGTTCGGCGGCGGCTATTCCTCGCCGGGCTGGCGACGCGCCCAGGCCGCCGGCTACAAGGGCAGCCATCCGGGCCGGCAACAGGTGATCGAGGGCGAAGGCCGCCTGGTCGCCACCTCGGCGCAGAGCGCCGCCAGCGACTACAAGCGCGGCGACCGGGTCTTCCACATCAAGTTCGGCTACGGCGCGGTGACGGCGGTCGAGGGCAACAAGCTCACCGTCGCCTTCGAAAAGGCCGGCGAGAAGAAGGTCATCGACAGCTTCGTCGACAAGGCGTGAGGCTCACCCCCGTCGGCTCCTGAAGCCGCGGAACACGAGCACGCCCAGGCCCGCCACGAGCGCAAGCCCGCCCGCGGCCAGGGCCAGGCCCCAGCCTGGCCTGAATCCAGGCTCGCCGGCTCGTCCGGCTGGGCGGCCGCCGTCTCGGCCGCCTCGACCGGCGCGGGCGCCGGCGTCTTCCGCTTGCTCATCGTGACCCTCCCAGCTTGGCCCTGAACCAATGCGGTCCCCGTGCGCTGTAGTGGCCCGGAGAGAAACCCCATGATGACGCGAACCGATCTCACCGTCTTCCTGTCCGGCGCCGCGGTCGCCCTCACCGCCGGCGTGCTGTTGGGCGGGGCGATGCAGCCGCACCTGTCCGGCGACGACGGCCGCCCCGCTGGGCCGCAGATGTTCGCCGCGTACGATGGCCGCTCCACGGGCCCCTTCGATCCCGGAGACCCGTACGTGACGCTCGCCGCCTATCACGGGACGCCGCCCGACTATGTGATGGGCACCGACTGGAAGAAGGCCATGGCCTGGCCGGACCAGAAGGTCGCGGTCGCCGAGCCTCGCGAGGCCGCCGCCGAGACGCCGCCCGCCGACGATCCGCCGCCGGCGCTGACCCACGCGGTCTATGACGAACCGCCGCCAACCCATGACTATCCCTCGATGGGCGGCGCGCACCCCTCGGTGATCGAGGTCCCCGCGCCCGCAGATGAGACCGCCGAGCCGCCCGGCGCCGGTCGCTGATCCCCCTCGCCTTTCGCCCCGCCGCCCGCTAGAGGCGGCGGATGACCGCCGACGCCGTCCAGACTGTCGCCAAGGGCCCCCGCGCCGAGGCCGAGGCCGCCGCGCTCGCCATCGACGCCGATCCCGCCACCGAAACCCTCACCTATTCCATCCTGGAAGAGGATGAGGATCGCGACGTCTGGCGGATCGACGCCTTCCCGACGACGCCTGAAGAACAGGCCGGACTGGTCGTCGTGCTGGCGGGATTTCCCAAGCTGCGGGTGGTCACCGACAAGCTGGCCGACGCCGACTGGCTGGCCATGGCGCTGTCAGGTCTGCCGCCGGTCCGCGCCGGGCGGTTCTTCGTCTTTGGGGCGCACGACACCGGCCTGGTTCCGGCAAGCGCCGTGGCCTTGCGCATCGAGGCCGGCGCGGCCTTCGGCACCGGCCACCACGGCACCACCGAGGGCTGCCTTTCGGCCTTCGACCAGCTGCTGAAGCGCCGGCGTTTCCGGCGGGTGCTGGACGTGGGCTGCGGCACCGGCGTGCTGGCGATCGCCGCCGCGCGGACCGGCTCGAAGGTTGCGCTCGGCACGGACATCGACGCGCCGTCGGTGCGCATCGCCAACGAGAACGCCCAGCTGAATCGCGCCCGCGCCCGCTTCGTCCACGCCAGCGGGCTCAACGACGCGCGCGTCCGCAAGCCCGCGCCCTACGACCTGGTGTTCGCCAACATCCTGGCCCCGCCGCTGGTGGCTCTGTCGCACGACATCAAGCAGGCGCTGAAGCCGGGCGGGATCGCCATCCTCTCAGGCCTCTTGCGCACCCAGGAGCGGCGGGTGTTCGCCGCCTACGCCTCCAAGGGTTTCCGGATGGAGCGCCGGCTGCATCGCGACGCCTGGGCCACTCTGGTGCTGCGTCGGGCCTAGATGGCGCAGCAGATCGCTCTCACGGAAACGGCCATGCCGGTTCTTCGAGAAGGTCGAATGATCCGGCACATCGCCGTCCAGACCCAGCCGGCAGAACCAGCGGTAGG
>NZ_SSMZ01000060.1 GCF_004799395.1 Phenylobacterium sp. | reverse complement strand
CGAGAATGCGGCGGACGAGGATGCGGCCTGAGGTCGCCTCGAAACCGCCGACCTCTCGTGGCATCTGATTGTCAGCCATGTCCCGCGTCCTCGCCGCCCTCCTCGCCACCCTACTGCTGACCGCCTGCACCCCCTTGATGGTCCAGCGCGCCGGCCAGACGCCTTTGGGCTTCGGCGGTCCGCGCATCGAGGCCAGCGATATCGTCAGTTTCGACGGCGCCAGGCTGGGGCTCTCCGAGTGGGATGCGACCAACGGCGAGCCCTGGGCGGTGATCGTGGGCGTCCACGGCATGGACGACTACGCCAACGCCTTCCACATGGCCGCGCCCTGGTGGGCCGCGCAGGGCGTCACCACCATCGCCTATGACCAGCGCGGCTTCGGCCGCTCGCCGGATCGCGGCATTTGGGCCGGCGACGACCTGATGGTCGAGGACTTGCGTACTGTCGCGGCCCTGGCCCGCGCCAAATACCCGCACGCCATCCTGGTGGTGGCCGGCGAGAGCCTGGGCGGGGCCGTGGCGGCGGAGGCCTTCGCCAGCGACCGGCCGCCGAGCGCCGACCGGCTGGTGCTGTTGTCGCCGGCCGTCTGGGGCTGGCGAGAACAGCCGTTGCCCTACAAGACCCTGTTGTGGCTGGCGGCCAATTTCACGGGGCCGAAGGTCTACACCCCGCCGGGCTGGCTGACCTCAAAGGTCACGCCGTCCGACAACCGTGACGAGTTGATCGCCATGGGCCGCGACCCGCTGATGATCTGGGGGGCGCGCTCGGACACGCTCTATGGCCTGGTCACCACCATGGGCAGGGCGGCAGACGAGGTGGGCAAGGCCCGGCTGCCAACGCTTTACCTCTACGGCGCCCACGACCAGATCATCCCGAAGGACGCGGCCTTCAAGGCGGCGAGCCAGCTGAAGCCCACCGACCGTTCGGCCTACTACGCGCACGGCTACCACCTGATGATGCGTGATCGTGAAGGGCCGATGGTCTGGAAGGACATCCTCAGTTTCATCCGCGATCCGTCGGGGCCCCTGCCGTCCGGCGCGCCGAAGATCCCGACCGCGCCCACCAGCGCAAACAGCCAGGTCCAGGCGGCGGCGGGGCCTTGAATCGGGTTGTTCCGTTAACCGGTCCGGCGTAGAGCCTTGCGGCGCAAATCCCTCCCCAGCATCAGCGATGTCCGCGGTATGACCTTGTTCGATTCCCCCGCCTTTGAGGGCCACGAAGGCGTCCATTCGTTCTTTGACGAAAAAACCGGCCTGAAATGTATCATCGCCGTGCATTCCACGGCCCGCGGCCCGGCCGCCGGCGGTTGCCGCATGTGGCCCTTTGCGAGCGCGGAGCTGGCGCTGGAGGACGCGCTGCGCCTGTCGCGCGCCATGTCCTACAAGAACGCCATGGCCGACCTGGAGCTGGGCGGCGGCAAAGCCGTGATCATCGGCGACAGCCGCACCCAGAAGAGCCCGGCCCTTTTCGAAGCCTTCGGCCGTGCGGTCGAGGATGTCGGCGGCAAGTACTGGACCGCCGAGGACGTCGGCGTCTCGCCGGCCGACCTGATGCATGCGCGCAAGACCACCCGCTATGTCGCTGGCCTCACCGGCCACGCCGCGGCCTCGGGGGATCCAAGCCCGGTGACCGCCGAAGGCGTCTTCCGCGGCATCACGCTCGGCGTCCAGCGTGCGCTGGGCCGCGACCTGAACGGCGTCACCGTGGCGCTCCAGGGCGTGGGCCATGTCGGCGCCTATCTGGCCGAGAAGCTGCATGCCGCCGGCGCCAAGCTGATCATCGCTGACGTCAATGACGACGCCCTGCGCCAGGTCGCCGAGCGCACCGGCGCCAGGATCGTGCCGCCCGCCGCCATCTTCGACGCCGAGGCCGAGGTCTTCGCCCCCTGCGCTCTGGGCGGCGCGGTCAATCCCGACACCCTGCCGCGCCTGAGGTGCAAGGTGATCGCCGGCGGCGCCAACAACCAGCTCTCGGACCCGGAGACCGGCCGAGCCGTCTTCGACCGCGGAATGCTCTATCTGCCGGACTACGTGATCAACGGTGGCGGCATCATCAATGTGGCCGGCGAGATCCGCGCGCTGGATCGGGGCGAGGCCTTCGACCCGGCCTGGGTGGAAATGAAGCTGGCGCGGCTGATGGAGACCCTGGGCGAGGTCCTCGACCGCTCCAAGTTCGACCGGCGTCCGACGGATCAGGTGGCCGGCGACATGGCCAAGGCCCGCATCAGCCTGGCGGCGGAGCAGAAGGCGGCGGCCTAAAGCGCCGCCAGCCTGGCGGTTCGGGGCTCGCGCACCGCGGTGACCAGCAGCACGATCGCCGCGGCCAGGAAACCCAGCGAGATGCCGAACACCCGATCGAAGCCGATCAGGTCGGCGAGCTGGCCGCCGATCAGCGGGCCGAGCGTGGCGGTGATCGCCTCTGCGGTGGCGGAGACGGCGATGCGCATCGGCAGGTCATCGCGGCTGCCGAACTCCAGGATCATGGTCTGGGCGGCCATGTTGTAGCCGGACTGCGCCGCGCCCAGGCCGAAGAACGCCAGGAAGATCAGCGGCACGGCGATCACGTTCATCAGCAGCACCGTCGCCGCCGCCCAGGTGACGAGCGAGAACAGCAGCACCAGCTTGAAGCCGGTCTTGTCGCCCAGATAGCCCCAGACCAGGTTCGAGAGCGTGTCTGCGCCCAGGAAGGCGGTGGAGAGGATGCCCAGCATCTTGCCGGCTTCCACCGCGCCGTGGACGTGCAGCTTCTGGCCCACGTAGATGATGTAGAACGGCGTCGCGATGCGCGCCGAGACCGACAGCATCTGCACCACCAGGAAATTGGCGTAGCCGCGGTCCTGGCGGATCAGCTTGGGGAAGTCGCGCAGCCGCTCGCGGAACGGGGCGCGGGTCCGCGTGGTGGGCGGCTCCGGCTCCTTGAGCAGCAGCTGCATGGCCCAAAGGCCCATGCTGGTCAGCACGAAGGCGCAGACGAAGGTCGTCGAATAGCCATTGCCGAACAGGTTTGTGCCGATGAAGTAGCGGCCGGCGAAATAGGCCAAGGTCGCCGCGATCGCGCCGCCCGTGGCGTTGCGCCAGGCCTGCAGTCGGCCGCGGCGGCTGATCGGGATCACCTTGGCGATCAGCAGGCTGAACACCACCCGTTGCGTGCCCATGAAGAGGCCGAACAGGAACATCAGCACCAAGAGCGCGATGACCAGCGGCTGGCCGTGCAGCAGCCAGCCGGCGATGGCCATGCCCAGGACCATGGTCCTGGCCAGTCCGCCCATCCAGATGGCCGCCGGCATCACCTTGGTGCGGTGCTCGATCCGGCTGGCGCCGAAGATCGGCGAGATCACCCCGCCAACCTGCTGCAGCGCCAGACCCAGGCCCACGATGGCGTTGGAGCCCGAGATCATGTGCAGATAGGCCGGCAGGAAGGTCGGCGCGTTGACCAGCCGAAAGCCGGTCATCCCCAGCATGCCGTGGAGGTAATTGCCCAGGTAATTGCGGTTCAGATTGTCCCAGACGAACTTCTCATAGGCCGCCTCGCGTGCGGCCAGATCGGCGGGCTCGGCGGCCGTCACGGCCGGGTCAATCTTGGCGTCCAAATGACCTAACGCCGCGCGGGTCCGATCGACAGACAGCCGGCCGTGGCGTCCTTCAACAAAAGGGATGAAATCAATACCGCCGATCTAACAGAGTCCCGCGGCGCGGCGAAAGCCTCGCCGTCAGACGCGGTGGTATTCCACGTGGCTGCCGTCATCGAGCTTGCCGGTCAGCGACTGCCAGGCGCCCGTCTCGTCATAGAAGTCGTCGATCTCCGCCTCGCCGCGGATGGTCACGTGCCCGGGCGTGACCCGGGCGGTGCGGACCTT
The DNA here is from genome assembly GCF_004799395.1 of Phenylobacterium sp. Lineage (GTDB taxonomy): Bacteria > Pseudomonadota > Alphaproteobacteria > Caulobacterales > Caulobacteraceae > Phenylobacterium. The sequence goes on along the minus strand of NZ_SSMZ01000060.1, from coordinate 3,384 downwards.
GAGGATCTTGCCGGTCTGCGGATTGAACAGGGGCGGGCCGCCGAAGATCTGCGGGTTCCAGTGGGTCATCGGATTGGCGTCGGCGGCCAGGGTGGCCTTGCCGTAGTTGCAGTCCACGCGAACGCCTGCGCCGGTGCGCTCGGCCAGGACATGCTCATCCTTGCCGTTGGTGGTGGTTGCGGTCTCCAGCGAGGCGAAGGCGCCATCGGCGCGGTGCTCGATGGCATGGTGGTGGTACTTGAATACCGGCACCGGGCCGATCTTGACGGTCATGGCGGCGTCCGTGACGGCGGTCAGGGTCGAGCCGTCGCCGGAGAAGTTGATCACGTGCTCGCCGATCTTCGAGCCGTTGCGGAACACGGCGAAGTTGAGGTTACGCGCGGCGGCGCGGACCAGGCCGGGCGCCAGGGGCAAGAGCAGGCCGCCGGCCAGGATCGTGCGGCGGGACAGGGCGGCAATCTCGGGCATCGCGAACCTCGTAGCGAATGGCCGACCGGGCGCCGGGCGCCGGGCGCCTGGTCGAGGGGATTACGAAACCCGAACGATTAAGGTTGCACTAGGGCTCCGCCGTCTTGAATCTCTTCTGAGTTTACCGCGTCCATAAGTAAGATATTGATAGATATAATAAAACTGTATCGTCTTTGTCAAAGTGCGCTAGATCGTGCGCTAGTTGTCCACTTTGACCTGCGTACGGATCGCTCTAGCCATTCCGTCACGCCGGTATATCCCGCCTGGGCCTATCGAGGCCTGTGCGTCGCGGCGCCCAGCTATTGCTACCCCCAAAATGCCTATCACGCCGGTCGCTGCGGATTGATGAAGTTAAGACCGGCGAAGTCCTTTTCGTTGTCGGTCACAATTATGCAGTCGTGGGCTTCGGCCACCGCGGCGACGATCATGTCGAGCGCGCTGCGAGGCCGTCCCGCTGCGGTCCCCGCGGCCATCAGCCGAGCCCACGCGAGGGCGGCCCGCTCGTCAAACGACAGCACCCGGCCTGTGAACAATTCCTGCGGACCCTCCGGCCCCGAAAACCAGGCTTCGAGCCCCTGACGCCTGCGCCCCTGCGGCATCTCAAGAAGACCCCGTTGCACTTCTGCGATGGTCCAGGATGAGATGTGGAGATCTTCATCGAGTTGGTCGGCCATCCACGCCAGAAGAGCGTCGGACGGCGTGGGCTTGACGACGTTGCTGATGATGTTGGTGTCGAGCAGGTAGCGCGTCACAGATCGACCGAGCGCCCCGGCGTGAAGGGACGACTCAGGTCAAGGTCCGCACCAACCAGTGGCGACCTGCGCAACGCGGCGAGGATGCCGCCCCGCTTCGGCGGTTCACCCGAGATCGCGTGGCTCACGGCGGCTCGGATGCGCGAGGCTTCAGGCCCACCTTCCGCCAGGCGGCGGGCCAGAGATCGGATGAGTTCGCGATCAGCAGCCCGACCGAGCACCTCGAAGCGTGCCATGCCGCGCTCACCCAGTCGGCCGCGGTAGTTCTTCACGGCGCGGTTCTGCGAAGAATTGCTCATGACGACCTCCAGATATGCCCGGTAATATATCCAGGGATCCCGCAACGAACAAGGCGCGCCTCGCCGCCGCGCGGTTTGAGTGGCTCACGGGTGGCCAAAAGCGACACGTCTTCAATGATGGCGACCCCTTGGCCGGGCGCCGCAACACGTCAGCGGTTAAAGTGGCTGAAGTCCCTCAGCCCTGAATTGAAAGCCTATGCCAAAGGCTTCGGTGATCTTGAGGCAGAGGTACTCATTCTCGACCGAGTTTGAGAGGTCGAGCCCGTTCGGGAGCTTACCGATCTGGGGCTTGAAGATGTGTGTCGTGGGCGTCGAGCCGGCGGGCCGTTGCCAGCGGCCGCGGCGCTTGAGCAGCGCGGTCTTTTCCTGCGCGCCGGCGATCGATATCCGGAAGTCCTTCCCTGGGCTCATTCCAAGCGGATTGGTCGCGAGGTTGCGGAGTCTCTCGGCGATTTCCGCGTCCGAGATGGGCGTGCCTTCGACGACGCCGGCGGGGCCTGGCTCAACCCCTTCAGGCAGAAACTGAAGCGCACCGACGCAGTCGCGCCCTAGCGCCGTCAGCATGCTGATGGCGCCGGCGCCTTTGGCGCCAACGCGCTCGGCGACGCGTTCCGTATGCGCAACCAGCGCGCTTCACTTCGGGAGCAGAACAGGAAATCCGTTCGAACCGGCCGTCGTCCGCCACCCATGTGTCCGCGGAACCACCTGGCTGATGACCCTGGCTTTCGCCCTCAGGTGACAAGTCCGCGTGTCGCGGCCAAGGTATGCGGAAGGAGACGAGAATGGCCAAGGCAGCGACGAAGAGCGCGCCGCATAGGCTCGACGTCGCCATCGGGCAACGCATCCGAGAGCGGCGACGATCCCTCAGCCTCTCGCAGTCCGGGCTGGCGGAGGCCGTCGGCGTGACCTTCCAACAGATCCAGAAATATGAACGCGGCGCCAACCGGATCAGCTTTTCGCGGCTGGTCGAGATCGCCGGCGCGCTGCGCTGCGAGCTGGGCGAACTGACGGAAGGTCTGTACGCGAAGACGTCCGGCGACGAACTCGGGCGCCTCAACACCCTGCTTGCGACGCCGGGCGCCCTGGAAATGCTGGAGGCGTTTGTGGCGCTGCCGGCGGCGCACCTTCAGCGGGCGTTCGTGAAGTATGCAAAGACGTTCGGCGAGGCGGGGCAGGACGATGCAAAGGGCGAGGAGGCTGGGGCAAGGTGAGCGCCTTTGACGACGTCGAGGATTTCGTCAGGCTATCGAAGCGCGCCACGAAGATGGGCGAGCTTGCCGATCTGTTGACCGGCACGGTCGAAGGGTTTGGATTCGATCACGTGGCGCTCGTGCATCACGTCAACCTTTCCGCGGGTCCGATCGCGGCGCAGGAGGCGCTGCAGTTCATCAACTATCCCGACGCCTGGCGCGCGCTCATGCGCGAGCGCGGCTATCTCGGCGACGACCCGGTTCTGGCCGCCTGCCAGAAATCCGCCACCGGCTTCCTCTGGTCGGAGGTGTCGCGGATCATCGTCCTCAATCCGCGCCAGACGGAGATTCTGGAGGCGGCCTCGACCTGCGGGATGGGGGAAGGCTTCACGGTGCCGGTCAATGTGCCCGGAGAGTTCCTGGGTTCCTGCTCCTTCGCAATGCGCGCCGGCCGTGATGTCCAGCGCCAGCTTTTGCCCGCCGCCCAATACATCGGTTGCTTCGCCTTCGAGGCGGCCCGGCGCATCCGGCTGTCCGCCGCATCGTCATCTCAGGCCGAAAAGCGCCCGACGCTTACCGGCCGCCAGTTCGACTGCCTGATCCTGGTCGCCCAAGGCCGAAGCGACTGGCATATCGCTCAGCTGCTCGGCATCTCGCATGAGACGGTCCACCAGC
>NZ_SSMZ01000006.1 GCF_004799395.1 Phenylobacterium sp. | reverse complement strand
AGCTCCAGGGTCACGTCGACATTGTCGTGCACCGCGGCCAGCATCAGGCTGCAGACAGACTGCATGTAGCGCTGAGTAACCATGCCGCCGTAGCAGGGCGTGGCCACCACGACGTGTATGGTGTTGCGCTTCAAGCTCCCTCCGCCCCTTGGCTGACGAATCGGAGCTTGGCCGGAGACTGCGGCCCGTCGATTGCTGCAACGCTTCGCGCGGTCATCCGGCTGACGCAGAAGGCCGCCGCCTGAAATCCGACAGTCGCGCTCAGGCGGGAATGGTCGCGGCCAGGGTGACCTTCTCCTCGGCGACCTCGGCCAGCACCCGGCCGCCGGCGTCGGTGACAAACAGGTTCACATAGCGCGCCTGCACCCAGTGGCCGTGCAGGCCTTCGCCAGGGCCTTCGCCCGCGAGACCCGCCAGCACTTCGGGGCGCAGGCGCGCGCGCGGGCCGGTGGCCTCGATGGCGATGGCGATGGCGCCGTCCTTTTCCACCGCGCGCACCTTGGCCACGCCGCCGGTGGGGAGCGCCGCGCCGGCGATCTGGGCGAGGTTCAGGAGGGCGCGCGCGGCGGGCTTGTTCACCCCGGCCGGATCGAGGCGCCAGTCCAGCGTGGCGCGCATATGGCTGAAGACGCCCTGGGCCAGCTTTTCCAGCTCGCGCGCGTCGAAGGTTTCCGCCGAGGCCGAGGCGCCGAAGGCCACGCGAGTGAAGGCCAGCAGGTCCGCCAGCTTGCGCGCCGAGGCGGCGATCAGGCCCATGGCGTCCTCGCGCATGTCCTGGGCGGTGGGATCTTCCAGCAGGTCGAGCCCTGAGACGATGGCGCTCGCCGGGCTGATGAAGTCGTGGCACATCCGCGCGGCCAGGAAGGCGGCGAGCTCGGCGGGTCGGATGGGGGCGCTGGTGGTGGGAGTGTCCGTCATGGCGCGGACCTTGGCTTGATTTGAACCTTTGGAAAACCGCGCCGAGGCCATTAGACAACGCCCATGAACGACATCGGGGCCGAGCTGGCCGACATCTGCGAAGCGGCCGCGGCCCTGATCCTGCCGCTCTGGCGCTCCGGCCTGACGGTGACCCACAAGGCGGATCAGAGCCCGGTCACCGAGGCTGACCAGCGCGGCGAGGCGCTGATCCTGAAGGCCCTAGCCGAACGTTTTCCCGATATCCCGGTGATCTCGGAAGAGGACGCCAGCGAGTTCGGCACGCCGGACGCCATCGGGCCGCGGTTCTTCCTGGTCGATCCGCTGGACGGCACCAAGGCCTTCGTGCGCGGCGACCCGCATTTTACGGTCAACATCGGCCTGATCGAGCATGGCCGCCCGGTGGCCGGGGCCGTCACGTCGCCGCCTTCAGGAGAGAGCTGGTACACCGCCGGCGACCAGGCGCTGAAACGGCTGAAGGGCGTGGCGGCGAAGCCCGTCCGCGCGCGGCCCTGGCCGAAGGGCGCGGCGCTGGCGCTGATCAGCCACACCATGAAACCAGAGACCGCCGACAAGCTCGCCGCGGAATACGGCTTCGACCTGCGCGAGCCGATGGATAGCTCGATCAAGCTCTGCCGGATCGCCGAGGGCGCGGCCGACATCTATCCCCGCCACGGGCCGACCATGGAGTGGGACACCGCCGCCGGTCACGCGGTGCTGGAGGCGGCGGGTGGGCAGCTGACCACCCCGGAAGGCGGGCCCTTCGCCTACGGCAAGGTGCGGGACGGCTTCAAGAACGGATGGTTCGTGGCGCGCGGCGCCTGAGCGGATTCAGACCGCCTTGGGCGGGTTGGAGGCGTGGTCAGCGGGGGCCAGGTAGACGTCCGCCGGCGTCGCGGCCGAACCGGAGGCCGTCGGCGCCCCGTGGCTCATGCCAAGCACATTGGCCGGTCCGAGGATCAGGTAGCCGCCGAAGCCAGCCAGGAAGGCCACGATCGCAAGCGCCAGGAACGGCGCGGCGAAACCGAGCAGATTGGTGGGCCGGACGATGTGAAAAGCGGCGACGGTCATCAGTTGGCTCCCTGCCGGAGTCTACGGATTGAGAACACCGTCAGATGCGTTGGGTTGCTGGCGGCTTAACGAATTCATCAGGTTCCAGAAGAGACGGCGCCGCCTTGGTAAATCCCAAGGTCGCCTCAAGCCCCGAAGCCAATTGAGAGTCATTCCTGAAGATGCCGCGCTGGCATCGAAATGCGAGTGGCTTGCAAACGCAACACAACCCCGGCGGCGGGATGGAGGAGGTACGATTCGACGCGGCGCCAGATCGGCGCGATGCTCGCAAAAGCCGGCGAACGGCGGAGGGACGGCGATGGCCTATGACGCAAGCGACTATGAAACCATCACCCTGGAGCGGCGCGGCCATGTCGGCGTGCTGACGCTGAACCGCCCCGACCGGCTGAACGCGATCAACCGGGCGATGATGGCCGAGGTCTCGGCCGCCGTGGCCGCTGTGAAGGCCGACGACGAGTTCCGCGCCCTGGTGGTCACCGGCGCGGGCAAGGGCTTCTGCGCGGGCGCCGATCTCCTGGGCGCCGGGCAGGCGGTGGCCGGAAATGCGCCGGAGCCCAAGGACCAGTTCGAGCGGATCGACGAGCTGGGCTGGGTCGGGCGCTGGGCGATGATGTGGTCAGGCCTCGACAAGCCGACCATCGGGGCGATCAACGGCGTGGCGGCAGGCGCCGGCATGTCCACGGCTCTGGGCTGCGACGTGCGCATCGGCAGCGAGGCCGCCCGCTTCAAGAGCGTCTTCATCGAGCGCTCGCTCTCGCCGGATAGCGGCCTGTCGTTCTTCCTGCCGCGCATCGTCGGTTACGCCGCCGCCGCCGACATCATCTTCACCAGCCGCGCGGTGGGCGCCGAGGAGGCCAAGGCGCTGGGCCTCCTGAACCGCCTGGTCGCCGCAGACGAGCTGGTCGACGCCGCGATCGACTACGCCAACGAGATGACCCGCTGGCCGCCCGTGGCCCTGCGGGTCTCCAAGCGGGTGCTGCAGCACAACACCGAGGCGCCCCTGGAAGAGGCCCTGCGCTACGAAAGCGCCGGCCTCTACTACGCCCGCCGCTCGCCCCACGACGTGAAGGAATCCCGCGACTCGTTCCTGGAAAAACGTCCGGGCGTCTACACAGGCAGCTGATATCCGGTCATAAGCCGCCGCATTCGTTCTGGAGACTTTCCATGCCCCTCGACACGGCCGCCGATCAGAAAACCTTCCGCTGGGAAGATCCCCTCGACCTCGCCTCGCGGCTTTCGGAAGAAGAACGCATGGTCTGGGATGCAGCGCGGTCCTATGCCCGCGACAAGCTGCTGCCGCGTGTGGTGTCGGCCTACGCCGAGGAGCGGTTCGACCGCGAGATCATGACCGAGATGGGCGCGCTGGGTTTCTTAGGTCCCACGCTTCCGGAGAAGTACGGCTGCGCCGAGGTCAACCACGTGGCCTACGGCCTGATCGCCCGCGAGATCGAGGCGATCGATTCTGGCTACCGCTCGGCGATGAGTGTGCAGTCCTCGCTGGTGATGTACCCGATCTACGCCTTCGGCTCGGAAGAGCAGCGGATGAAGTACCTGCCGGGAATGGCCAACGGCACGATCATCGGCTGTTTCGGCCTGACGGAAAGCGACGGCGGCTCCGATCCTGCCTCGATGCGTACGGTCGCGAAGAAGGTCGACGGCGGCTACGTGCTGAACGGATCCAAGATGTGGATCACCAACTCGCCGGTCAGCGACGTGGCCCTGGTCTGGGCCAAGCTCGATGGGGTGATCCGGGGCTTCCTGGTGGACCGTGGCTCCGAGGGTTTCGCCACGCCGAAGATCACGAACAAGCTCAGCTTGCGCGCCTCGGTGACCGGCGAGATCGCGCTTTCGGACGTCTTCGTGCCCGACGACATGATGCTGCCCAACGTCAGCGGGCTGCGCGGGCCGTTTTCCTGCCTGAACAAAGCCCGCTACGGCATCGCCTGGGGCGCAATGGGCGCGGCCGAGTTCTGCCTGCACGCCAGCCGCGACTACACCCTGACCCGCAAGGTGTTCGGAAAGCCGCTGGCCGCGCGCCAGCTGATCCAGAAGAAGCTGGCCGACATGCAGACCGAGATTGCGCTGGGCTTCGAGGGCGCGCTGGCGCTGGGCCGGCTGATCGACCAGGGCGCCTGGGTCCCGGAGGCCATCAGCCTGATGAAGCGCAACAATTGCGGCAAGGCCCTGGCCATCGCCCGCGAGGCCCGCGACATCCACGGCGGCAACGGCATCTCGGGCGAGTATCACGTGATGCGCCACGCGGCGAACCTGGAGACCGTGAACACCTACGAGGGCGCGCACGACGTGCATGCGCTGATCCTCGGCCGCGCGATCACCGGCGAGAACGCCTTCTAGCCCGCAACTTCGCGCCGCCGGCCGCCTCCAACGATACGTTTACGAGTGGCCACTATGTTCGCACCCCTACCTTGGGGGTGGAACGTCCATGGCCGGAAAAAGCGCGTCAGGCGCGGCCGAAAAGGCTGAGATGATCCAGTCGCTGTTCGAGAACAGCAGCGACCTGATGCATGTCGTCAGCGATCGGGGTCTGCACAAGCTCATCAACCCGGCCTGGAAGACCATCCTCGGCTGGGACGAGGCCGAAATCATCGGCAGGCCGGCGATCGAGTTCAACCATCCTGAAGACCGCGACGGCGTGGTCGAACGGTTCCGGGCCATGGCGCCCGGCGCGACCTTCGAACGCCAAGTGAGAATGCTGGCCAAGGATGGAAGCTATCGCTGGTTCGCCGCCCGCACCCAGAAGATGCCCAGCGGCGAGTTCATCGGCACCCTGCGCGACGCCACCGAGGAACGCGCCCGGGCCGCTGAGCTTGAGGAGACCCGCCGCACGCGCCGCCTGCTGAGCGAGTCCGCCGGCATTGGAACCTGGGTGTTCGAGCCGCTCGAGAATCGCGTGGAGTGGTCGCGCGACCTGCTGTCGCTGACCAACATCGACGCCGAGGACATGCGCACGCCGGAGCAGTTCTACGCCCTCGTACACCCGGCCGACCGCAAACACACCCAGGCCCTGATGGCTCGCGCCGTGACCAGCGGCGTCGGCGCGAGCCTGGAGCACCGCATGAAGGTCAATGGCCGCTGGACCTCCTGGCGGGCCACCTTCCGCACGGACGCCAGGCCAGGCGGCGTCTTCGCGCTGAAGGGCATTTCCGAGGACATCACCGAACTGGCCAAGGCCCGTGACATCGCCCGCCGCGGCGAGCTGCAGATGAAGCGCGCCGAACGCGAGGCCCAGGCCAACGCTCAGCGGCTGGCCGTCGCGCTCGAAGCCGCCGAGGCCGGGGTCTACGAGATCGACCACGTGGGCAAGACCTTCTGGGCCTCGCCGGAATTCGTGAAGATCACCGGCCAGGACGACGCCACCTACGAGCAGGCGACGCAGCTGCGCTTCCCGGGCTTCCACCCCGACGACCTGGACCATGTGCGCGAATCCTTCCGCGCCCTGCACACCGGATCAAGTCCGGCCGGCGCCTTCGACGCGCGCATCGTGCGGCCAGACGGCGAGACCCGCTGGATCCGTGTCTCGCACCACCTGAAGGTCGGCAAGAACGGTCGCTGGCTGAAGGCCGTGGGCCTGATCCAGGACTTCGACGCCCGCAAGCGCCAGGAGATCGCGCTGCTGGAAGCCCAGCAGGCGGCCGAGGCCGCGGGCGAGGCCAAGTCCGCCTTCCTGGCCAATATGAGCCACGAGATCCGTACGCCGATGAACGGCGTCATGGGCGTGCTCCACCTGCTCAAGGGCGAGAAACTCACCGACGAGGGCCGCCACATGCTGGAAGAGGCGCTCTCCTGCGGACAGATGCTGGCCGAGCTGCTCAACGACGTGATCGACTTCTCGAAAATCGAGGCCGGCCGCCTGGAACTGACCGACGAGGCGCTCGATCCGCAGAGCCTGTTGGAGGGCGTCACTCGACTGCTGCGGCCGCAAGCCGAAGGCAAAGGGCTTCTGCTGCGCATCGACTGCGAGCCTGGCCTGGGCTGGGTGCGTTCCGACCCGGTGCGCCTGCGCCAGGCGTTGTTCAACCTGATCGGCAATGCCGTGAAGTTCACGGAGCGCGGCTCGGTAACCGTGCGCTGCGGATCGCCGCGTCCGGGCTTCCTGCGCTTCGACGTCATCGACACCGGCGTGGGCATCCCCGCCGAGGCGCAGAGCCGCATCTTTCAGCGTTTCGACCAGGGCGACGCTTCGACCACCCGCAAATTCGGCGGCTCGGGCCTGGGCCTGGCGATCACCCAGAAGCTGGCCGAGATGATGTCCGGCGCCGTCGGTTTCTCATCGGAGGAGGGCCTGGGCTCGACCTTCTGGCTGGAAATCGCCGCCAGCCCCGCCGAGGCCGCGCCAGAAACCGCCGAAAGCCTGGAGCCGGTGCTCGATGGCCTGCGCGTGCTGGTGGTCGAGGATAACGCCACCAACCGGATGATCGCCACCAAGCTCCTGGAAAGCCTGGGCGCCCAGGTGGCCACCGCCGCCGACGGTTATCTGGGGGTCGAGGCCGCGCAGACCGGCGACTTCCACCTGATCCTGATGGACGTCCAGATGCCCGGCATCGACGGCCTGGAAGCCGCCCGGCGGATCCGCGCCCTTGGCGGCGCGGCGGCCGAGACCCCGATCGTGGCGCTCACCGCCAACGTGCTGGCCCACCAGCGCCGCGCCTATTTGGACGCCGGCATGGACGGCGTGGTCGGCAAGCCGATCTCGCCCGGCGTCCTGCTGCGCGAGATCGCCCGCCTGAGCGCGCCCGCGCCAGACGTCGAGGCCGACGCCGCGGCGAACGCCGCCTAGCGGCTTCCAACGCCTCGCGAACCGATGCTAAGGCTTCCCTAGCGACACACCCTGGGGAGTTGACCGACGATGAGCCTGCGCCGCCCTTCCGCGACCCTCTGGCTGGCGGCGCTCGCCGCAGCGGCCGCGACCTCCGCCATGGCTCAGCCAGCGACGCCGCCGGCCGACTTCGCCGTCTGCACCGCCTGCCATGAGGTCAAGCCGGGCGGCGTGTCGCTGGGCCCGACGCTGTTCGGCGTCGCCGGGCGCAAGGCCGGAAGCGTGCCGGACTTCGACTATTCGCCGGCCCTCAAGGCCTGGGGGATGAGCTGGACGCCGGAGAACCTGCAGGCCTTCATCCTCGACCCCGCCAAGACCGTGCCGAACAACAAGATGGACTATTCCGGCGCCGCCGACGCGGCGACCGCCAAGGCCATCGCGGACTACCTGGCGACCCTGAAGCCCTAGCCGTCGCCGAGCGAGGCATTTTCGAATATTCGGTATGCTTGGGTCGCATAGCCTTGGCCCTTGTGGCAGGGGCTTCGTCGCGGTAGGTCGGGACCTGACTTGACTGGAAAATGGATGGGTGTCCGCTGAAATCGTTGGGATTCGCCCGACGCCGCCGGCGCCCTCCGGACCTTGGCCAACCTCACGCTCGCGCGGCCCGCGGGCGCATTTCGGAGCCTCGAATGACGCGTACTAGAACACTCGTGTGGGCCACGACCGCAAGCGCGGTGCTGGCAATCGGCGTTTCCTCGCTGGCGCTCTCGGCGGGCAACCCGGTGGAAGAGCGCCAGGCGACCATGAAGGCCGTCGGTCAGTCCATGAAGGAAGCCGCGGGCCTCAACTCGCCGGCCACCTTCGACGCGGCCAAGGCGAAGATCGCGATGGAGGCGGTCGCCGCCGACGCCAAGAAGCTGCACGGCCTCTATCCCGCCGGCAGCGGCGCCGACCCGAAGACGTCCGCCGATCCGAAGATCTGGGAGAACAAGGCCGACTTCGACAAGCGCCTGACGGAAATGGCGACGCTCGCCGCCACCGCCGGCAAGACGACGAGCGCGGACGCCTTCAAACCGGCCTTCTCCGCAGTGGGCGCGACCTGCAAGTCGTGCCATGACGTCTATCGCAAGAAGAAGACGACCTGAGCCCAACCGGCGCGCTGGGGCGCGCCTGACGGATGGAAATCAAGGGGTGGAAAGCGGCGATGCTTAGGCGCGGATTGATCGTCGTGGGCGTGCTGGTCGTGGTCGTGGCCTGCGCCCTGTGGTTCATCACGGCGCCCAAGACACTACCGGCCTCGGACCTGCTCGCCGGCTATCACCCCGATGTCGCCAACGGCCAGGTGGTCTTCACCGCCGGGAACTGCTCGGCCTGCCACATGACCCCCGGCCAGGACGACCGCACCCAGCTCGCCGGGGGGCTGAAGTTGAGGTCGCCTTTCGGGACGTTCGTGGTCCCCAACATCACTCCGGACAAGCAGTTCGGCATTGGCGGCTGGACGGAAGCCCAGTTCGCCAACGCCATGAAGCGCGGGACTGGCCGCCACGGCGAACACCTCTATCCGGCCTTCCCCTACTCTTCGTACAGCCTGCTCAAGACGTCCGACGTCAGGGACCTCTTCGCTTACATCCAGACCCTGCCGGCGGTGGCCAGACCCACGGCGCCGCACGAGTTGAAGTTCCCCTACAGCCTGCGTCTGGCGGTCGGCTTCTGGAAGCTGCTCTACTTCAAGCCGCACGAGTTCGCTGCCGATCCGAAGCAGTCGGCGGCCTGGAACCGCGGCGCATACCTGGCCGAAGGCCCGGCCCATTGCGCCGAGTGCCACACCCCGCGCAACGCGCTCGGCGGCGTCGAGGCCGACAAGCTGTACGCCGGCGCACCCAACCTCGAGGCCGGCGGCCGCTTCGCCAGCAACATCACGCCGTCGAAGGACGGCATCGGCGACTGGAGCGAGCAAGACATCACCGACTTCCTGAAGTCGGGGACCGACAAGTGCTTCAACGAGCCCACCGGCATGAAGGACGTCGTCGCCTCCACCAGCAAGCTCCCGGATGCCGACGTGGCCGCCATCGGGACCTACATCCACGCCCTGCCGCCCAAGGACGGCAACGGCAAGAAGAAGACCTGCTAGGGTCCGCCCTGCTCAAGACGCTCGGCCAAGAGGAAACAATTTAAGATGGCGGAACTCGCCGCAGCAGGCGCCGTGGCGTCGGAGAAGGCCGCCAGCCTGCGCACCGTGGTGGCGGCTTCGTCGCTGGGCGCGACCTTCGAGTGGTACGACTTCTTCGTCTTCGGCAGCCTGACCCAGGTCGTCTCCAAGACCTTCTTCTCGGGCCTGAACGAGACCGCGGGCTATATCGCCGCGCTGGCCCTGTTCGGCGTCGGCTTCGCATTCCGGCCGATCGGCGCCCTGGCGTTCGGGCGCATCGGCGACCGGGTGGGCCGCAAGGGGGCCTTCCTGATCACGGTGGCGCTGATGGGCGGCGCGACCGTGGCCATCGGGCTGCTGCCCAGCTATGCGACCGCGGGCGTCGCGGCCCCGATCCTGCTGCTCCTGATGCGTATCGTGCAGGGCTTCGCGCTCGGCGGCGAATACGGCGGGGCGGCGATCTATGTCGCCGAGCACGCGCCCAGCAACGCGCGGGGCCGCTCCACCAGTTGGGTGCAGACCGCGGCGGCCTTCGGTCTCTTCGCAGCCCTCTTGGTGATCCTCCTGACGCGGCTGGCGCTCGGCAAGGCGTTCGGCCCCGCGGCCTTCGACGCCTGGGGCTGGCGGATCCCCTTCCTGTTCTCGGCGGGCCTCTTGGCGGTCTCCATCTTCATGCGCATGCGCCTGCAGGAGAGTCCGACCTTCGCCACCATGAAGAAAGAAGGCGGCCTGTCGGCGGCGCCCTTCACCGAGGCCTTCGGCCAGTGGAAGAACCTGAAGCTGGTGCTCCTGGCCCTGGTGGCGGTGATGTTCGCCCAAGGCGCAGTCTGGTACACAGCCTTCTTCTACGTGCAGACGTTCATGGAGAAATTCCTGAAGGTCGAGGCGACCACCATCAATGGCCTGATGATGGCCATCGTGGCCGCCAGCGCGCCGCTCTACGTGTTCTTCGGCTGGCTCTCCGACAAGTGGGGCCGCAAGTCCGTGATGCTGGCCGGCATGACGCTGATGCTGGTCGCCTATTTCCCCGGCTTCCACATGCTGGCCGGAACGCTCAACCCGGCGCTGGCCGAGGCGCAGGCGAAATCGCCGGCCACGGTGATCGCTGATCCGGCCGACTGCTCCTTGCAGTTCGACCCGGTGGGCAAGGC
>NZ_SSMZ01000059.1 GCF_004799395.1 Phenylobacterium sp. | reverse complement strand
GCGCCAGGGTGAGCGGCACGCCGATGTGGTTGTTGTAGGACTTGACCGACGAATGCGCGCGGCCGGCGAGCATCAGGCCGGCCATGATCGCCTGGGTGACGCTGGTCTTGCCGACCGATCCGGTCACCGCACCGCGCTTGACCGCCGGCGCGCGCTCGCGAGCCGCTTCACCGAGACGTTCGAGGCCTTTCAGCGTGTCCTCGACCATGACCGCCGAACCCAACACCGGCTGGGACGCCAGCGCGCCGGCCGCGCCCCTGTCCCTGGCTTGATCTACGAACTCGTGGCCGTCGCGGACGCCGCCAAGCGCCACGAATAAATCGCCGCGTTCCAGGGTGCGGGTGTCGATGGAGACCCCGGTGGCGGTGAAGGCCTCGCCGCTGAGCCTGCCGCCCGTGGCCGCCTCGATCTCCGCCGAGGTCCAGAGCGGCTCAGCCATCGAGCGCGTCCGCAGTTTCGGCCACGTCGTCGAAGGGATGGACCACGTCGCCCACGATCTGGCCCTGTTCATGACCCTTGCCGGCGACCACCAGGATGTCGCCCTCGCCCAGCAACGCGGCGGCGGCGCGGATGGCCTCACGACGGTCGCCGATTTCCTTGGCCCCTCGCGCGCCAGTGAGGATCTCGGCGCGGATGGCGGCGGGGTTCTCGCTGCGGGGATTGTCGTCGGTGACGATGGCGACGTCGGCCAGGTCGGCGGCGATGCGGCCCATCAGCGGACGCTTGGTGCGGTCCCGGTCGCCCCCGGCGCCGAACACCACGATCAGCTTGCCGCGCACATGCGGCCGCAACGCGTTCAGCACCGTCTCCAGCCCGTCCGGCGTGTGGGCGTAGTCCACATAGGCCTCGCCGCCGCGCGGCCCCTGGCCGACCCGCTGCAGCCGGCCCGGCGCGCCTTCGATCTTCTCGAGCCCGGCCAGGACCTGCTCTATCGTCAGGCCCGCGGCAATGCACAGGCCCGCGGCCACCAGGGCGTTGGACGCCTGGAAGGCGCCGGCCAGCGGCAGGCGCAGGTCGTAGGTCTTGCCGCCATGCGCGATCTTCAGCGCCTGGCCGTCGGGCAGCAGGGATCGATCGAGGAGCCTCAGCCCCTGGCCGGCTGCGCCGACGCTCATCAGGGTCTGGCCGGCGCCGACCGCGGTGGCGGCGAAGGCCGAATAGGCGTCGCTGTCGGCGTTCAACACCGCGGTCTTGCCGCGCGCCAGCAGGGTCTCGAACAGGCGCAGCTTGGCGGCGCGATAGACCCCCATGGTGCCGTGATAGTCCAGGTGATCCTGGGTCAGGTTGAGGAAGCCGGCGGCGGCCAGCTTCACCCCGTCCAGGCGGCGCTGGTCGATGCCATGCGACGAGGCCTCGAGCGCCAGGTGGGTGACGCCGGACTGCGCTACGCGGGCCATCAACTCGGCGACGTCGGAGGCGTCGGGCGTGGTGAGGCCCGGCGGCGTCACCTGCACGTCGGCCATGCCCGGCCCGCTGACGCGGACGCCCAGCGTGCCCATGCTGGCGGCCTTGAAGCCGGCGTGTGCGAACATCTGGCGGCAGAAGCCCGCCACCGAGGTCTTGCCGTTGGTGCCGGTGACCGCGACGCAGGTGGCCGGCTGCTGGCCCCAGAAGGCCGCCGCCGCCAGCGCATAGACCCGACGCGGGTCCGAGGCGATGACGGTTGCCGCGGTCAGACCCTCGATCTCGCGGCCGGCCAGCACCGCGACCGCGCCCTGCTCCACCGCCCGCGGCGCGAAGCTGCGGCCGTCGACCTTGGCGCCCGGCAGGGCCGCGAACAGCCAGCCGGGACGGACCTTGCGGCTATCGGCGGTGACGCCCTCGATCTGCGGGTCGAAGGAGAGGTCGCGTTTGACGAGGTCGGAGAGGCGCATGGCGGTTAGTGCTCCTCCGCCGCGGACGCCGTGGGATCGGCCGGCGTGAAGGGGTTGGTCTCGGCGCGCTTCTGGATGCCCAGGAACGGCGCGATCCGCTCGATCACCCGGCCCGCGGCCGGCGCCGCGGCGATGCCGCCCGTGGGATCGGCGCCGGTCTTGTCACGCTGGGGCTCATCCAGCAGGACAAGGACGAAGTAGCGCGGGGCGTCCAGCGGACCGTCTGTCGGGAAGACCGCGGCGAAGGACGAGACCTGCTTGGTGGTCGAATAGCGTCGGGCCGCGGCGTCCCACTTGTCGCCGGTGCCGGTCTTTCCGCCGACGTTCAGGCCCGGGATGTTGGCCGACTTGCCCGACCCGCAGGGGCAGGAAACGTTGGAGCGCATGATCTGCAGCAGGGTCCGGGCGGTGTCCTCCGACACCATCCGCGGGCCATGCACGACGGTTCCCGCCGGAAGCCTGCGGATGGTCAGCGCCAAGAGCTCGCCGCCGTTCATCAGGCCGGAATAGGCCCGCGCCACCGCCAGCGGCGTGACGTTGATCCCGTGGCCGAAGGACGTGGAGGCGATGGCGTCCTCGTTCCACACCTTCGGCGTCAGCGGCCGCGCGCTTTCGATCAGCTCGACCTTGGCCGGCTGGGTCAGGCCGAAACGGTCGAAGTAGGCGTGCAGTCGTTCGGGGCCGATCGCCTCGCCGAGCCGCGCGGTGCCGATGTTGGAGGAGTGCTGGAACACCTCCACCAGGGTGAGCACGGCGTGGGTGGCGTGATAGTCGTGGATCGTGCGGTAGCCAAGCTGGAAGGGGTGGGTGGCGTCGAAGGTCGAGGTCGGCGTGGCGACTCCGGTGTCGAGGCCGGTGGCCACCGTGAAGCCCTTGAAGGTCGAACCCATTTCGTAGATTGCGCCGGCCGCGCGGTTGAGGCGCGCGTCCAGGCTGGCGGCGCCCGGCTTGTTGGGGTCGAAGGTGGGATAGCTGGCCATGCCCAGGATCTCACCGGTGTGGACGTTGATCACAATGCCCGCCGCGCCCTTGGGATGGAACTGGGCGGTGGCCTTGTAGAGCTCGTCTTCCAGCG
>NZ_SSMZ01000058.1 GCF_004799395.1 Phenylobacterium sp. | reverse complement strand
CATCGAGGGCGCCGCCGACTGGTATTGCGAGACGGTCGAGGTCGAGCACACGTCCTGCGTCGAACAGGGCGATCCCCACTGCGAGTTCAACATCCGCTGGGTCGAGGCGGCGGACCGTGTCCGAGCGGCCTGACCCCGATCCCACGTCCGATCTCGTCCGACTGACCCGCCGCCTCGAGCGTGAGCGCGCGGCGCGGCGTGAGGCGGAATCGATCGCGGAGCGCGGCCTGCGGGAGCTCTGGGAGCGACAGCGTCAGCTTGCCTTCCTGGAATCCATCGCCAAGGCGGCCAACAGCACCGCGCCCAGCCGCGAGGTTCTGGCCCTGGCCCTGGAGCAGGTCTGCGTCCTGACGGGGTGGCCGCTGGGGCATGTGTTCCTCACCCGCCGCCGGCGGGGCGGGACGGTCATGGCCTCTGTCGATATCTGGCATGGCGACGACGCGGCGGCCATGGGACCGTTCCGGCGCGCCTCGGAGCAGATCGAGTTCACCGCCGGCGTAGGGCTGCCAGGCCGGGTTCTGGCCTCCAAGGCGCCGGCCTGGATCAGCCGCATCGAGTCGGACGACAACTTCGTGCGGACCGCCGCCGCCGCCGAGGCGGGCCTCACGACCGCCCTGGGATTTCCTGTCCTGGTCGGCCGTCAGGTCGCGGCCGTGCTGGAGTTCTACACGACCGAGGCGACCGAGCCGGACGAGAAGCTCCTGACCCTGATGGCCCAGATCGGGGGCCAACTCGGCCGCAGCCTCGAACGCGAGCGCGTCGAGACGCGGCTGCAGGCGAAGAACCGCAAGCTCCACACCCTGGTGCACGAAGCCCAGACCCAAAGGCTGGCCGCCGAGGCTGCGAGCCGCGCCAAATCGGCCTTCCTGGCGGTCACCAGCCACGAGGTCCGCACCCCGCTCAACGCGGTGCTCGGTCTGGCCGAGGGACTGCAACGCGAACAACTCACCACGCCGCAGGCGTCGCTGGTGGCGGGGATCCTCGATTCCGGCGCCATGCTCATGCGGCTGCTGAACGCCGTGCTGGACCTGTCCAAGGTCGAGTCCGGCGCGGCGGTGTTGCGGGAGACCAGCTTCGCACTGGGCGCCACCCTGGCGACCGTCGTCCGGGTCTGGAGCCCCAAGGCCGATGAGCTCGGGATCGAGCTCACCCTCGATACGGCTGATCTGCCGGAGCCCTGCTGGATCCTCGCCGATGAAGGCAAGATCGAGCAGAGCCTGATCAATCTCATTTCCAATGCGCTGAAGTTCACGCCGTCCGGCGGGCGGGTCCGCGTACGGGCCGACGCCGCGCCCTCCCGCGCCGGCTTCGACATCCGGCTGGGCGTGGACGATGAAGGCCCCGGCGTCCCGATCGAGGATCGCGCGCGCATATTCCAACCCTATGAGCAGACCGCGGTGGGCCGCGACGCCGGCGGGGCGGGCCTGGGCCTGTCGATTTGCGGCGGACACATGAGCCTTATGGGCGGCTCGATCTCCGTTGAGACGGGGGAGGCGGGCGGCGCCCTGTTCGTGCTGGCGTTCCCGGCCAGGGCCGCCGCCATCCCATTGGCCGCCGAGCCGGCCGCGGAGCCCACGCAGACTGCCGGCCTGCGGGTGCTGGTCGCCGAGGACAACCACGCCAATCGCCGGGTGATGCAGGTGCTGCTCGGCCCAACGGGGGCGGACCTGACCTTCGCCGTGAACGGACTGGAGGCCCTGGAGGTCGCTCAGATATCGACCTTCGACCTGATCCTGATGGACGCCAACATGCCGCTGATGGACGGCGTCGACGCGGTGCGCGCCATCCGCGCGCTCGCAGCCCCGCGGGCCGCTACGCCGATCCACATGCTGACCGCCAACGCCTTCGAGGAAGACGTCCTGCGCTACCTCGCCGCCGGAGCCGACGGCGTGCTGAGCAAGCCCGTCGATGTCGCCGCGCTCTTCGAGCTGCTGACGTCCCTCAGCGGGAAGGGCGTGGCGGGCTCACGCGCGGCATGATTGCCGCGCCGCCCGCGCCACCCGCGCCGGCTCTCAGAGGCCGGCGGTCTTCATTGCATGGACGACCGCGGGGAAGGTGTCGGCGGCCTTGATCAGCAGTCCGATGCCCGAGACGCCCAGCAGGATGAAGGTGACCCTGCGGAAGTTCACGTCGGAGAGCTGCTTGTAGAGCCGCACGCCCACGAGGGTGCAGGGCAGCACCACAGGTACGGTGATCGCGACCAGCAGCCAGTACCGGGGCCCGAAGGTCTCCGGCTTCTGCAACGCCAGCAGGCTGATCGACAGCAACTGCAGCACGAAGATGTAGGGCTGGACGATGGCGCGGGCCTCGCGCTTGGGCACATGGCGCAGGCCGTTCCAGACCACGACCGCCGCGCCCGGAAAGGCGGTGAAGCCGCCGATCACCCCGCCCGACATGCCGACCAGGGACGAGGCCAGCCAGCCGCCGCCGACCGTCTTGTGCACGCCGTGCGGGCGGGCCAGGGAGTAGCCGGCGTAGATGACCAGGAAGCCGCCAAACACCAGCATGAGGTCGCCGGTGGGCAGCGAGCTCAGGATGGCCAAGCCGATCGGAACGCCGATCAGGCCGCCCAGCAGATAGGGCGCCGGTCCGTTCGGCCACCACTGCTTGATCGGGGCCATATCCGCCTTCAGCTGGCGCAGCGACATGATCTGGTTCGCCGCCGACAGGGTCATCAGGAGCGGCACGCCGAGCTTTGGCGGCAGGAAGATCAGGCACAGGGCCCCGATCGCTGAGAATCCAAAGCCAGAAAGGCCGCTCATCAGGGCCGAGGCGGCGAGAATGGCCACCAGCAGGGCGATGGTGAGTGGAGGAAAGCCAGCCAGCAACAAGGAACCACCTCAAAATTACTAGGGGTCCAGCCTGAACAGCCTAGACCTAAAATCTCGCGGCGTCCGGTGTCGGCGCTGCGGCCCGACACCTCTTACGCGGGCCCATTCCGGCGTCATCGGCGGTTCCCCCACGGCCCTGTGAACAGCCGTCCGATCGACCGCAGACGCCCAATTTCTGGTCAATCGGGCAGGCCGGCGCCCTATGCGCGGCGCCCAGGCCGGATTTGAGGCCCTGAGCGCCAAGGTCGCCGAAGACTCAGCGCCCGCCACGCCAGCCGGCGAGCGCCGGACCCAGCGCCGTCTTCAGGGGGTCGAGCCAGGCCTCGTAGGCGCGCCACTGCTCCAGGCCATCGCGGAAGATCGGCCTGCGCACCTGCTCGGAACTCACCGTGCGCACGGCCCGGCTGTTCTCGTGGAAGCGCAGGCAGGCCTCTTCGAAGGGAAGACCGCAATAGTCGAGCAGGCGCGCGACCTCGGCCTCAGTATCCTGCACCAGGTCCTCGTAGATCACCCGATGGACGCGGCCGGGCAGCACGGAATCGATGTGGTCCATCCAGGCCACGTAGTCTCGGTAGTAGGCGCCTATGTCGCCGAGGTCATAGGAGAAGGACTGGCCCTGGGCGAAGTGCTGCTTGAAGGCGGAGAAGCCCGAGCCCAGGGGATGGCGCCGCGCATCGATGACCTTGGCTTGCGGCAGGATCAGCTGGATCAGCCCTAGGTGTTGGAAATTGTTGGGCATCTTGTCGATGAAAAAGGTCCGGCCTTGCCTGCGGTGCACCCGAGTGGTCGCCAGATAGCTCTCGCCCAGGGCGGTCAGGGCCGCGGCCTCCAGGCTGGCCAGGGCTTCTGGATAGGCAGGACCGAACCGGCGGGCGATGATCCCGAGGTCGGGCAGCTCCATCGTGCCCTCGACCTGGCTGTGGCTGGCCAGGATCTGCTCCACCAGGGTCGAGCCCGAACGCGGCAGGCCCACGATGAAGATCGGCGCCGCGCTGGTTGCGCCCGCGCCGGCGCGCTCGGCGAAGAACTCCGGCGTGAACAAAGCCTGCGCGCGGCGGAGCTGGGCGGTGGTTTCTGTCGCGTCATAAGGCGTCTCGCCGCGCCGTAGCGCGGCGCCGCGCGCGTAGTGCTCGAAGGACGCCGCCGCCTCGCCGCGGTCCTCCAGGGCCTTTCCCAAGGCATAGTGCAGGTGCAGGCGATCCTCTGCGCCGAGGTCGGATCGGTCGAGGGCCGCCAGCATCGCCGCCTCGTCGGCGGGGCCGAGCGCCGCGACCTTCAGGTTGGCCAAGCTCCAGTAGGCGTCGCCCAGGCCGGGTGCGAGCGCCAGACTCCGCTTGTAGGCGGCCACCGCGTCCTCGCGCCGGCCCACCGCGCGCAGGGTGTGGCCATAGTTGAGCCACAGCCGCGGCTGGCGCGGATAGTCGGCCAGCAGGGCCTCGTAGATGGCGATCACCCGGGCGTCCTCGCCGACCAGGGCCAGGCAGGCGGCCAAGAGGTTCAGATAGGCGGGGTCCTTGGGCGCGGCGACCAGCAGACGCTCCACCTCGACCAGGGCCTGGGGCGCTTTCTGCTGACGGAATAGGGCGTCGGCATAGCCGAAACGGGCGCCGTCGTGGCCGGGGTCCAGCTCCAGGGCGCGGGCGAACAGGATCTCGGCGTCGCCATAGCGGGCCTGGCGCAGATAGACCTCGGCCAGCATGCGCGTGGCCGCCGCATCGCCGAGATGGCGGGTCAGGTGGACGCGCAGCTGGCTCTCGGCCTCGCCGATCCGCCCGGCGAAGACCGCCTCGGCGGGGCCCTTCAGCGCCGGGTCAGTGACCGCCGCGCGACGATGCTCGGCATAGGCGGCCTCCGCCGCGGCGACCTCGCCGGCCTTGAACGTCAGGTCGCCGAGCGCCCGCCAGGCCTCGGCCAGGTCGCGGTTCAGGCTGACGGCGTTGCGAAGCGCCAGCGCTGCGGCCGCCCCATCGCCCAGTTCCGCCAGGGTCATGCCCAGCTCGTACTGGGTGTTGGCCGCGCGCGGATAGGCCTGGGCGAGCGGCGCCAGAATGGCCCGCGCGCCCGCCGGATCTCCCGCCCGGCGCCGGGCGGACCCCAGGATCAGCAAGGCCCTGGGGTCGTTGGGCGCCATCCGCAGGACGGCCTCGGCGCCGCGCTGCGCTTCGGCCGGATCGCTGGCCAGCAGGGCTGCGGCGCGAGCGATGATCGCCGCGGGCGAGGTGTCAGCCATGCCCGCCCCGTCGTCGTCGCAAACCCTGCCTCCGGCTGGCCCGTGTCCGGCGGTCGCCCTTAGAAGGTGACCGTCACCCGGGCGTAGTAGTAGCCGCCGTCGATGCCGTAGGGCGAGAAGTTCATCGGCCCGTTCAGGATATTGCCGCCGTCAATCGGCTGCTGGGTGCCCGGCAGGTTGCCGAAGTTCGGCGGTTTCTTGTCGAACATGTTGTTGGCTCCGACCGCGAGCTTCACAGACTCGATGATCTTGTAGTCCAGCTCGAAGTCGGTGATCGAGGCCGTGGGGATCCGCGCATTGGTGGTGATGTTGTCGGTGGTCTCAAGCTGCGAGGTCGGCCCGTAGATCGACTCCCGCAGGTTGGCGCTCCACTTGCCCAGGGTCCAATAGGCGCTGGCCACGAACTTCTCCCGCGGCGTGGAGTCGGTGAGCGCCGAAAGCGCGTTGGGGCTGAGCAGCGAGGTCTGGGTGATGATGCTGGGGTTGGCCGAGAGGTCCACCGCCGGCAGGGCCGCCTGTTTGGTCACTTCGGTCTTGTTGTAGTTGAGGCCGGCGGTCCAATCGACGTGGCCATAGGCGCCGAAGTCGGAAGCGTAGTTCGCGGTCAGCTCGGCGCCCTGGGTGCGGGTGTTGACGCCATTGGTGAACACCGCGATGCCGGCGTAGGAGATGCCGCTGTCGAGGGTGTTGCCGTGCGCGGTGATGGCGTTCAGCACCGCCTGGGAGATCACGTAGTTGGTGTTGCCGCTCACGTCCGAGCCGAAGATCAGGCCGGTCACGACAATGCGGTCGCGGATGTCGATCTGGTAGGCGTCGAAGCTGATCTGCAGGCCCTCGATCGGGTGGGCCACGAAGCCGATGCTGTAGTTGGTGGACTTCTCGGGCTTCAGTGGCTGGAAGCCCGCGATGGCCGCGGAGTTCGAGTTCGGCGGCAGCTGCACCTCGGCGAAGGCCGGCGAGACGTTGGTGCCGGAGTAGTATTCTTCCGCGAGCGTCGGGGCCCGGAAGCCGTTGGAGATGGTGCCGCGCAGCGCGAACATCGGGCTGAAGTCATAGCGGCCGGTCAGCTTGCCGACCGT
>NZ_SSMZ01000057.1 GCF_004799395.1 Phenylobacterium sp. | reverse complement strand
GCCAAGGTCAGCGCGGCGCCGATCTCGTCCGCCGTCGGCGCCTTCAAGGCGGTGACGCCGCGGCCGCTGTAGGCGTCCACGGGTTTGACGATAACCGATCGGCCGGCGACCAGCTCCGCCTCGATGATCTGGCGTGGGGCGGGGATGTCGTTGGCGGCGGCGTAGCGGCGGAAATCCTGCTTGTTGCCCAGGATGCGGACGGTCTCGACCGGGTCGATGCCCGGAAACGGCCGCCGCGCGCTGATCGCTGCGCAGGTCTCGTAGGAAAGGTCGTTGCACCCGGGAACGAGGTATTTCGCCTCCAGCCGCTCGACGAGCGCCAGGGTCGCTTCGACGTCGGAATAGTCCAGGTTGATGTAGTTGGGAGACGCCTTGGCGAGGAAGTCTCCTGGGTTACGGCCCACCACATGAACGTCGAAGCCCGCGTCGGTGAGATACCGGTGAATGGGCGCCGAGGCGACATTGGTGTCGAGGAGAAGAACCCTATCCATCGTTGAACTGGCCCTTGAGGCGCGGCGTCTCCACGCCGCTAGCCTTCGAACGCGATCAGCGACTTCGTCTCCGCGGAGCGGCGGATGGCCTCCGCGACCCTCACGTTCTGCGCGCCGTCGAAGGCGGTGACGACGGGATCCGCAGCGCCCAGGATCACATCCAGGAAGTTTTCCAGCTGGCGCTCCAGCGGGTCCTGCCTGGCCACCGGGATCACTTCCTCGGTGAATGGCGTGTGCCACGAAGGCGCCTGCGGGGCCGGATGCGATTTCAACCGCATGGTGGGGAAATCCAGCGAACCGAGCGTGCCGGTGATGCTGTAGCAGTCCTCGTCGGGATAGGTCGGATAGACCGGGTTTTCACGCGACGTCTGTTCCCAACTCCTCGGCGAGGCGCCGGTGTCGGACAGGACGAACGTCCCGAGCGCGCCGTTCCGGAACTGGAGATTGATCGCCACGGTGTCTTCCACAGGGAACCCCCGTAGCGTGTTGGAGACGATTGCCTGGACGGCGGAGATCTCGCCGCACAGGGTCCTCATGATCCCGATTTCGTGGATCAGGTTGATCAGGATCGGGCCGCCGCCGAGCTCGCGCCGCCAGGGGCCGGCTTCGAAATATTCCGGCGGCTTGTAGAAGATCGCGCTGCCCTGGATGGCCACCAGCCGTCCCAAGCGGCCTTGCTCGATGACCGCCTTGGCCGTCGCCATCAGCGGGCTATGGGCCCGGTGGTGGCCGACTATCGCCTTGGCGTTGCGGCGGGCCACGAGTTCGACCAGGCGCACGGCGTCGTCATAGGTCGATGTGATCGGCTTCTCGATCAGCACCGGGATGTCGCGTTCGATGCACAGGCAGGCCTGTCCGTAGTGGAACTCGTTGGGCGAGGAGATGATCACTCCCGAGGGGGCGACGCCGGTAAGGCAGGCTTCCAGGTCGTGGAACAGGGGAACGTTCAAGCGTTCGCCCACATCGTTGAAGACGTCCCGCTCGGGGGTGACGATACCGGCGAGCTCGCAGCGCGGGTTCCTCAGGATCAGCTCGATGTGCTTCAACCCCATCAGGCCGGGGCCGACCACGACCAGTCTCTGCTCCGTCATTTGCGGAACTCGATGAGGCTCGTCGCCAGCGCGGTCGCGATGCGGCCGATCTGCTCATTGTCGAGGTCGATCGAGAACGGCAGGCCGATGACTGAGCGGCTCAGGCGGTCGGTCTGCGCAAGTTCGCCCCGCGGACAGCCTGCGAAGGCCGGATTGGTCTGGCAGCCGAGGCCCCACCAGCGGCGGGTTTCGACACCCAGGGCGTTCAGCTTCCCTTCTACTGTTTCAGCGCTTCCTTCCGGCAGCTGAACGCAGCAGACGCTGGTCGCCCAGTCGAGACCCCAGCTGGGCTGGAAGACCACCTGCGGCAGGTGGACCATCGCCGCGCGCATGCTTTGGGCGGCGCGCAGCCAGCGCAGGCGGTTGTGTGGCCAGGCGTCGAGCGCCGCCAGGCCGATCGCAGCGGCATATTCGCTGAGCTTGGCGTTGGTGGCGGCGATCTGGGATTCCCGGGACCCGCTGAAGCCGAATGTGGTCAACTGTCTCACCCGTCGGGCGAGATCGTGATCGTCGGTCGCCACGAACCCGCCCTCGCCGATGCCGAGCACCTTGGTGGCGTGGAGACTCACCACCGTGGGAAGGGGCGCCGTGTGGACATCGTCGAAGGCGGCCGCCGCGTCGAGCACCACCTCGACGCCGGTCTCCTCGCGAAGCGCCAGCCAGGGCGCAAGGTCGGGCATCAGTCCGAAGGGCGCGACGAGGATCACGGCGCAGATGGGCGCCGGTGCGCGGGCCATGGCCTGGCGCACAGTCTGCGGCAGCAACGTCCAGTCGTGGAGATCGACGTCCAGGAAATAGGGCGTGAGGCCGGCCGCCATGACTGCATGCGCCGTGGCCACGAAGGTATAGGCCGGCATGGCGCAAAGGCTGCCCGGCGGGAGCTGAAGCGCTCGAAGGCACAGGGTCAGGCCTTGCGTCGCATTGGTGCAGGTCACGATCTGGGACTTCGGATCGAACCGGGCCGCCAATCTCGTTTCAAACGCGGTGAGCAAAGGCCCGAAATTGGAGTACCAGCGGCTGTCGTCGATCTGGCGCAGGTAGGGCAGCAGGGCTTCGGCGTTGGGAAGCTCGGGCTGCGCAATGGGCACAGTCTTGCACGGCTCAGCGACAGGAGCGCTTACTTGGGCGACGGCGCGACTGGCCATGACGATGAGGTTCTCCCTCCAATACGAAGCTTGGAGGCATGCTACAGGTCGAATTCCGCCAGATGGTTAACGCGGCGCCGAAGAGACGGGGCCCGTCGCCAGGGCGATCTAAGTCTGGTGTTTACCGTATCGCGCCATGCGTGATGCACGGGTTGGCCGAGCGGCTGGATGAGCGACATGTCTGTGACCTTGGTGTTTCCGGTTTCGACCCCGGACGGCCGCGCCTACCTCAAGCAGGCGCTGGAGCGGGGTGAGCGCGTCGTCGGCGCGTCGTCGGACACGAGCGATCCGATCGAGGGCGCCGCCCCCTGGACGAGGCTGCCGCTCGTTCATGAACCGAAGTTCCTGCCGGCGTTTCTCGATCTCCTGCGGACACATGGGGTCACCCAGATCTATGCCGCCGCGCACATGGTCCATGCGGCGCTCAGTGACCTGTTGCGCGAACACGACCTGGCGCCTCTGCGGATCATCAATCGGTCCGCACTGGAGCAGGAGTTCGCGCGCTGGGACGACATTTTTGCGCGCGCCGAGCACTGGACGCGGCTGATTACAGCCTTGACGCCAGACCACACGCCGCCGGACCCGCCGTTCCTGGCCGGCGTCATCCGGC
Organism: Phenylobacterium sp.; assembly: GCF_004799395.1. Lineage (GTDB taxonomy): Bacteria > Pseudomonadota > Alphaproteobacteria > Caulobacterales > Caulobacteraceae > Phenylobacterium. Next base: position 21,904 of record NZ_SSMZ01000057.1, on the reverse strand, counting down.
TCGCCTTCGACCTGTTCGGCGAATCCTATGACGACAAGCTGGCCGCCCTGATCGCCTGCCTGCTTGACGCGCCGGACGGCGACATCGTTGAGATCGGCGCCCTGTTCGGGCGGTCCGCCTGCGTGTTGCTGTCCGGGCGCGCGCTCGGCGGGACTGAGCGGCGCCTGTTCGTCTTCGACCCCTGGTCGTCGGAGGCCGGCGCACAGCAGGACCTGCCGAAGGCCATGCAGGACTATACGCGCTCGGCCGGTCTGGAACGCGTCGCCCACGCGTTTGAAGCGACCTTCGCGGCGCTTGCTCCGCAGGGCACGATGGCGGCCTATCGCACGCCCTCGGCCACAGGCAACGCCATCTATCGCGGTAGCGCAGACGGCGAGGCGGTGCGCCTTCTGAAACCGTTCCCGGGGCTGAAGCCCAGTGGTCGCATCGCCCTGCTGCACATCGACGGCAATCACGATGCGGCCTGCGCTGCGGAGGACGTCTTGCTCTGGTCACCGCTCGTTCCGCAGGGGGGATGGGTGGCGATCGACGACTATTGCTGGCGTTACGGGGATGGGCCCAAGCGAGCCGGCGACGCCCTTCTCGATCAGTGGGGCGACGGTGTGGCGCGCGCCTTTGTGGCCGGCGACTGCCTCTTCATCCAGCGCGCTTGAAAGTCTGGCCTACCTGGCGGCGCTAGGCCGCGCTGTCGTCCATGTCGCGCGGGCCGGTCAGGCGGGCTGGCGCTCTAGGAAGTCCGGGCCGCGACCATTTTCAGGAACACCTCGGCGACCCGCGGGGCGCCCAGGCCGTCGCAGAGCGCGGCGCTGGCCGTGGCCAGCTGCCGGCGCAGGGCCGCGTCGGTGGTGAGCCGCATCAGCGCCCGGTCGAAGTTCGCATCGAACGCGGGATCGCCGATGTCGAGGGTAAGCGCCGCCTCGCGCTCGGCAAGGGTCCGGGCCGCCGCGCGCTGGTTTTCGGCCAGCACCACCATCAAGGTCGGCAGGCCCAGCGTGCAGCGCTCCCAGGTCGAGGAGCCCGCCGCGCCGATGGCGATGTCGGCTTCGGCGGTCAGCCGCGCCATGTGCGGGCTGTCGACATGCAGGACGATGCGGGTGTCGCGCCGGGCGATCTTGCTCAGGCTGGCCACGCTGGGCGCCTCGGCGCCCAGGACGACGTCGATGCCGACGTCGCTGACCTTGGGCCGCAGCCGCTCGACCATGCGGCCGGTGATCCCGTCCACGTCGGTCAGGCCCAGGGACACCAGCACCCGGCCCACCGGCTCGCCGCGCCAACCCAGGGCGGTTTCGCGCAGGGCGGCGAACTCTGGGCGCACCGGCGCGTACTGCGGCCCGAGCAGCAGGCGCACGCCGTCGCGCGTCAGGCCATCGTAGTCCTCCGCCCGCCGCGCCGGCCCGGAATCCAGCAGCAGGTCGGCGCCCAGCGGCCGGTCGGCCAGGTCGTCGATGACCAGCGCCGGACGACCTTGGGCGATGGCGACGTGGTCGCCCTCGGCGAGGCCGTAGTGGTCGAAGATCACCGCATCGAACCTCGCCTCGCGCGCGGCGTGCGCCAGGTCGCCCGGTCCGGTGGAGACCGCGGCGAGCCGTTCGGTCTCCGGCGCGAAGGCGGCGACGATCGCTTCCACCGCCGGCGGCGCGAGGAAACGGCAGACCGCGCCCTGGCCGCCGAGGGCGCCGGCCAGCGTGAGCGAGCGCATCACATGGCCGCCGCCCACCGCCGGGCCGGCGTCGGTGACCACGAGGATGCTGGGGCCGCTCATCACCGACGTCTCCCACGAATCGACCGCCGACACCCTAGCCCAAACGCAAAGGGCCGCCCCGAAGGGCGGCCCCCGCAAGAACAGGTCTTTGTGGCCGTCAGATGAAATCTGAGGCGAGGACGTCGGTAAGCGACTTGCCCGTCAGAATGATCGCGGTATCCGTCGCCGTGATGTCGTGGTCCGCATTGGTGTCGGCGAACACGATGACGTTCGTGCCGACCTGAACCGCAACATAGGTGTCGTCGTGGTGCGTTCCTGCCCCATTTATTGCGGTGTCAGCCACCGATACTGCCGCGCTGAAATTGGACGCGGTCAAGGTGTCCGCGTGATAGCTACCGGCTCCGATCGCGCCAATCTTCAGCGAATCTGACGACGTCCAATCGGTGATTGTCGTGATTCCGGTCTGCCCAGCGCTGACCACGGAATCGGTGGTCGCGAACTGGAAGGTATCGTTGCCGCCGCCACCAGTGAGCAAGTCGGCGCCCCCGTGACCTGCGATCACGTCATCGCCCGTGCCGCCGGTGATCGTGTCACCGCTAGCGCTCGTGCTGCCGTTTATGGAGTCGGCGCCGGTCCCGCCATCGATTAGCGAGCCAACGCTGCCGGCGCTAATGGTGTCATTGCCATCCCCGCCTTGGACGGCACCCTGGCCGGTGAACGTAATCTGGTCGTTGCCGCCGCCAGCGCTGATGATGTCGGTGCCGCCGCCGGTCGTGATCGTGTCAGCGCCGGACCCGGTGGAAATGCTATCGCTTCCGCTAGCCGCGTGGGTGTCGATGACGTTGCCGCCGTTGCCGCCGACGATCGTGTCGCCGCCCGTACCGGTCTCGGTGGCGGTGTTGCTCCCGTCGCCGAGGTTGAGGTTGTTCGCCCCGTTGCCGCTTAGCGTGAATGTATCGTTGCCCGCGCCTGTGACGACAGTGTCGTTGCCGCTGGTCTCCACGAATGTGTTGTTGCCCCCCGAGAGGGTGATCAGGTCATGACCACCGTGGGCGGTGATGGAGTCGCCGCCGGCGCCTCCGGTGATCGTGCTGGTGCTGGCCGACGTGATGGTGTCGGTGCCACCCCCGACGCTGATCAGGCCCGAGCCGGTGATGAGGTCGTTACCTGCGCCGGCGGAGATCGTGTCGGAGCCGGTTCCAGACAGGATGGTGTTGTTGCCCGCGCCGACGGAGATGTTGTCGTCGCCCGCGCCGGTGGTGATGCTGTTCGCACCTGCGCCGCCGACGATGGTGTCGCCGAGTGCGCCGGTGTCGGTGACGGTGTTGGAGCCGTCGCTGACATTGATCGTATCACCGCCAAGGCCGCCGAGGACCGAGTCATTGCCGGTGCCGGTCGTCACGACGTCGCCGGAGTGCCCGGTCAGGGTAATGGTGTTGCCGTCGTTGCCGCCGGTGACTGTGTCGTGGCCAGCGCCGCTGCTGGTGAAGGTGTTGACGCCGGCGCCGAGGTCGACGGTGTCGTTGCCGGCGCCGCCGCTGACCTGATCGTTGCCCGCGCCAGCCGAAATCGTGTCATTGCCGGCGCCGCCGACGATTGTGTCATCGCCGTTGCCGCCGTTCAGGGAGTCGCCGCCGGATCCGCCGGTCAGGCTGTCGTCGCCGTCCTCGCCTGCGATGGTGTCGCCCCCGAACGTGTTGCCGGCCGCGCTGACCGTGTCGTTGCCCAGGTTGCCGTCCAGGAAGTCCGACGACGCCGTGTTGGCGCCGCCGCTGATGTTGTCGTCGCCCTGGCCGCCCAGGATGGTGTCGGCGTTGGTGCTGCCCACGATGGTGTCATTGCCGAGGTTGCCCTGGGCGAAGTTGGTGGCCGTGGCCGAGTGGCCGGCGCCCGACAGGGTGATGCTGTCGTCACCCTGGCCGCCGAAGATGGTGTTGAGCCCCGTGCTGGCGACCAGCGAGTCGTTGCCCTGGTTGCCCTGCAGCAAGTCGTTGCCGCCGGAGCCGCCGGTCAGCGTGTCGTCGCCGGCTCCGCCGAACAGGCCGTCGGATCCCGCAGTCCCGGTGATGTTGTCGTTCCCCGTGACGCCGACATAGAGTTTCGAGCTATCCGGGAAGATCAGACTGTTCGTGAGGCCGCGGATCGCGGCGCCGTCGTTGGCGAAGGTCACGCTGTTGCCCAGGTAGGACAGGGTGACGCTGGGCGCCGAGTTGAACGTCAGCGGGTTGAAGATCACCGTCGCCAGCGACGCTGAGCCGGTTCGGAAGATGATCGTGTCCGTCCCATCGACGAACGCGTCGGCGTTCGCTTGCGTCATCTGATCGAAGAAGTAGTTGGCCACGTGGATTCCCCGACTCTAAAAAATTTGCACCACCATGCCGCGAGGGTGTTGCGAAAGTCTTGCTAAATTGCGGCCTTGTTTACCATGAAGCAAGCTTGGCCGGGGAGGTCTCAGAGGGTCTTTCGTGCGTCGAAACGGCGCAATAGCTCGCCGGCCGCACGGTTCGTCTCATCGAGCGGCGGATAGCGCCAATCGTCGAGTCGACCGGCGAAGGGCCGGCTGACGCCGCGGCGGGCCAGGTCCTCGTGGAACCGTTGGAACTTCTGGCCGCCGCCGGGCATGGCCAGGACGTGGACCGGCATGCCGGTGGTCGCCGCGTCGGTGGCCAGGTTGGTGGAGTCCCCGGTGACCAGGATCTGGTCGGCGGCGGCCAGGAAGGCGAAGTAGGGGTTCTCGCCCTGGCCGTCCCAGATCCAGCCGGGCAGATCGGCCAGGCCGGCGGTGAGGATGGCCTGGGCCGCGGCCGGGGTCCGGCGGGTGAAGCTGAGCAGCAGCGAGCCGCCCGCTTCGCGCACGGCCTTGGCGACCTCACCGGCCATGGCCCGGGCCCGTTCGGGGGGCAGGTCGTGGACCTTGGACTTGCCGCCGACGATCATCGCCACGCGCGGGCGTGGCAGGGCCTCGATCCGCGGTCCGAAGCGGGCCAGGTCGCGGCTGAAGCCCTCCGGGTTCATCCGATTGGGCGCCCCGACGATGGGCAGGATGTTCTCGCCCGCGAGTCCATCATGGGCCGGAGGGACCACCAGGTCGAAGGCGGCCACCGCGCCGCGCGGATCCTGGGTCTGGACGACGAAGGTCTTGCCGCCAGACCAGCGGCGCACCCGGATGGAGAGCGGAAGGCTTGCGCGACCGGCGCCGATCCAGATGTCCGGCCATGGCGACGTAACCGGACTGTCGGCGCTGAGCGCGGCCGGCGGGATCAGCCGCCACGGCAGGCGGCCCAGCCCCCATTTCCAGCCGATCCGCTTGACGGTGATCTCGCTGGAGCGCTGGCGCGCCACAGCTTCCGCCAGGCCCAGAACCTGGGCCTCGATGCCGACGCGGCCGTCCGAGACGGCCCAGATGGTGAGCAGAGGCGAAGGAGCCCCGGTCATTCCCAGTGGGTCAGACCCACTCCACCTTGGTGATCTCGTAGGCCTTGACGCCGTTCGGGGTGTTCACCTCGACGGTTTCACCGCTTTCCTTGCCGATCATGGCGCGGGCGATGGGCGACGTGATCGACACCTTACCGTCCTTCACGTTGGCTTCGTGTTCGCCGACGATCTGGTAGCGGGCCTTTTCCTCGGTGTCCTCGTCGATCACGCTGACCGTGGCGCCGAACTTGACCTGGCTCCCCGACAGCTTGGAGACGTCGATCACCTGGGCGCGGGCCATCTTGTCTTCGATCTCGGCGATCTGGCCTTCGATCCAGCCCTGACGGTCCTTGGCGGCGTGGTACTCCGCGTTCTCCGAAAGGTCGCCGTGCGCGCGCGCTTCGCCGATAGCGGCGATTACAGCCGGCCGCTCTATCGTCTTCAAACGCTTCAACTCTTCGTCGAGGGCGTGATAGCCCTCGGCGGTCATCGGGACTTTATCCATGGGGAGTGGTGACTCGAGTTCGCCCTAAGTTGGAAGTTCGCAAAAACCGGCCGCGGGCGCAGGCGTCCGGGGGGAAAGAGAATAGAATTGTGCGACGCAAAACGCAAGGTGACCGATAGCGATGCTATCTGACCACTGAACAGGCGCCGCAGACGAAGTCTGGCGAACCTTTGCGACCTGATCGTGACCTCTCGCTTTCACGCCGCCGCCGGCCGGGTCTGGCGAGAATCGTAGAAGAACCGCTCCTCGGCGATGCGATCGCCATCCCAGCGCTGCAGTGCCAGCTCTTCCATGACCATCGGCGGCCCTTCGGACGGCGTGAAGGTGAAGCGCCAGCGGATCGCCACCTTGTCGCCGTCGATGAGCAGGTCGGTCACCGGATCGGTCTTCATATGGACGAAGCGCGCCATGGTCGCCCTCTCGTCGGCGATCAGCCGCTCCAGGCCCACGCGGGGCGGCTGCTGGTTGTCCTGCATCGTCGCGCCCGGATGGTAGAACTGCTCCAGCGCCTCGACGTAGCGCGCGCCCTCGACGAGGGCCACGAAAGCCTGGACACGCTCGCGGGTGGGCATTTGCAGCTCCGTGGACTGGCGGCAGAGGTGGGCGCGCCCTAGCTTAGGCGCAAGCCCTCATCGCGCAGATCCGGAGACGTAACGCCCATGGCGAGCCCCCGCGGCATCACCCTCTACCACTCGCCCGCAAGCCGCGCCTTCACCGCCTACTGGATGCTCGAGGAGCTGGGCGTCCCCTTCCAGGTCAAGACCATCGACATCCAGAAGGGTGAGCAGAAGCAGCCCGCCTATCTGAAGCTCAATCCGGCCGGCAAGGTCCCGACCCTGACCGACGGCGAGGTGGTGGTGAGCGAGAACCCCGCCATCGCCATCTATCTGGCCGACCGCTACGGCTACGGAACGCTGGCCCCGAAGATCGATGAGGCTGACCGCGGCGCCTATCTGAAGTGGATGGTGTTCTCGACCGCCGTGGTCGACCCCGTCGCCACGCTGCACGAGAAGAAGATCGACCTGCCAGGCTTCGAGTTCAGCTTCGGCGCCTTCGACGACATGGTCCAGGTGCTGACCGGCGTCCTGAAGGACCGCCGTTTCCTGCTGGGCGAACGGTTCTCCGGCGCCGACGTGGTGCTGGGCGGCACGCTGTCACGCCTGCTCTACAAGAAGGTGCTGCCGGAGGCGCCGGTCCTCCTGGACTACAACGACCGGCTCACCGAGCGCGAAGCCTTCCACCGCGCCGCCGACGCCACCTGGCCCGGCCAGTTCTACGCCGCCCTGGCGTAGCGGCTCTGCGAACCCTTCAGTGCTTCAGGATGATTTTGCCGAAGTGCTGGTTGCGGGCCATCTTGCCCATGGCCTGCTCGACCTGGGCGAAGGCGAAGGTCTCGTCGATCGGCATCTTCAGCTGGCCGGCCGCGAGCGGGCCGCCCAGGGCCTCGGAGGCCAGGCGGTTGATCTCGCCGATCTCGTCCAGGGTCCGGGTGCGGAAGGTGACGCCCAGGTAGTGGATGCGGCGCAGGGCGTGCAGGTCCGCGTTGAACTCGCTGCGGGTCCCGCCGAGACGCCCGACATTGACGATCCGGCCGTCGATCTTGGTCGCGCGCATGTTGGGGTTCACGACATTGCCGGAGACCTGATCGACGATCAGGTCGACGCCGACGGCGTTGGTGTATTCCAGCACTTGATCCACCCAGCCGTCGTCGGAGGAGTCCACCGCCAGGTCGGCGCCGTATTCGACGAGCCTGGCGCGGCGCTCGGCGTTGGTGGACGAGCCGATCACCGCCTTGGCGCCCAGCACCTTGGCGATCTGCAGGCCGAGGATGCCGACGCCCGACGAGGCGCCCTGGATCATCACGGTCTGGCCGGGCTGCAACTTGCCCGCCGAGGCGATGGCGTCATGCATGGTGCGCAGCCCCACCGGGAAGCAGGCGGCGTCCTCGAAGCTCATCGCATCGGGAACCGGCAGCACATGGGCGGCGTGGACGACGACATATTCGGCGAAGGCGCTGGCGCTGGCTCCCATCACCCGGTCGCCTTCCTTGAAGGCCTCGACGCCAGGGCCGATCGCGTCGATGACGCCCGACCATTCCGATCCGAGGACCGTGCCGATGCCGCCCCTGGCGCCATGCAGCGCGCCGGTGGCCATGGCCAGGTCGACGCGGTTCAGGCCGTTGGCCTCGACCTTCACCGACACCTGTCCCTGCCGCGGCGGAACCTTTGGCGTCTCGCGCATCGCCGGTCCCTGGTCGGTGAGGATATAGGCCTTCATTGCTCGCCCCTCTTCGCCGCCGGCGGCAGGTGTGGTCCATCCGCCGGAGCGGGCGTCTGCGCCGTGTTCAAGGTCATCGAGACCAGGTCGTAGTAGCCGCTGAGCGCCACCAGATCGACGATCCCCTGGTCGCCCAGCACGCTTTTGGCGGCGGCGTAGGTCGGATCGCTGACCCGGTGCGTGCGGCGAAGCTCGGTCACGAAATCGTAGACCGCCGTTTCGTCGGCGGCCATACCGGCGGGGCGGCGGCCCTGCGCCAGCTCGGCGGCGATCGCCGGTTTGAGCCCCGCCTTCATGGCCAGCGGATAGTGCGCTGACCATTCGTAGTCGGCGTCCCAGGCGCGCGCGGTGATCAGGATGGCGAACTCGTTCAGCCGGGGCGGCACGCTGGAGTGGAAACGCAGGTGCTCGCCCACCTGCTGCAGCTTGTCGGCCAGCTCGGGGCTGCGCAGCCAGGCGCTGAACGGCCCGCCCAGGCTCTTGCGCGGACCGGCCTGGATCGCCTCGGCCACCTTGCGTTGCTCCGGCGTCATCTGGTCGAGCGCGAGCGTCGGAAAGCGCTCGGCTGCGCCCGCGGCGCCGGCGGCGATCCCCAGTCCCATGGCGGCGGCGAAGACGGGTCCAGTCGTCTTGCCCATGCGCTCCTCCTAGTCGCTGAGGCTCATCACAGCCCCATTCAGCTCGGCAGGCTCCGGCGGTTCGTAGACGCCTTCAATGAAGTCGAACATGTCCGGCGGAACATCGATAGCAAAGCTTTCGCCGCGCACGACATTGCGACCGGCGACGCGGGCCCGCCGCACCTCGGCGGGCGCATCCACGAAGTGCCACTGCAGCAGGAGCTGGGTCGCGTCAGCGATCTGGCGGACCCGGGCGCGGTCGGCCCTGCGCATAAGTCCGATGTCCAGGATCACCGAGGTCCCCGCGGCGATCGCGCCTGCCGCAACCGACCAGATCTGCGCCTCGCAGCGGCCGACGCGTTCCAGCATCCACTCGTATTCGAGCGGCTCGGGCATGTCGGGGCCGAACAGGCGCGCCATCCAGTCGTCGAGGATGAAGGCCACCGCCTTCTCCCGGCGCGCGAAGGCGTGGGCGTAGGTGGTCTTTCCCGCGCCGCAGGGTCCGAAGATGACGTTGAGGGTCGCCGCCGCCATGGTCCCGTTTGCTACCGGACCGAGAGCCCGCCGTCGATCACCAGTTCTGCGCCCGTGACGTAGCGGCTCTCGTCGCTGGCCAGCCAAAGGACCCCGTTGGCGACATCCAGCGGGTAGCCTTTCACGCCGAGCGGCACCGCCATGGTCGACATGGCGTCCAGGTCCGGCGGGGCGTTCGCGCCCGGGTTATCCAGGTTCATGATGCTGAGCCAGATCGGCGTCTCGATGATCCCGGGGTGAACCGAGTTCACTCGAATGCCATCCTTGGCGCCGGCGCATTCCATGGCCACGGCCTTGGTGAATAGCCGCACCCCGCCCTTGGTGGCGCAATAGCCCGCCAGGATGGCCGAACCCTTCAGACCGGCGACCGAGGACATGTTGATGATGCTGCCGCCTTCGCCGGAGACGCGCATCAGGGGAATCGAGTGCTTCACACCCAGGAAGACCCCGTCGAGGTTGACCGCAGTCTGTTTCTTCCAGTCGGCCAGGGTCATCTCCAGCACCGAGCCGCCGATGCCGATGCCAGCGTTGTTGACCAGGATATCCAGGCGCCCCTCGCGGGACTTGATCTCGGCGATCACGCCTTCCCAGGCGGCCTCGTCGGTGACGTCGTGATGAGCGTACCAGGCCTTGCCGCCCGCCCCGGTGATGGCGGCCACCGTTTCCGCGCCGCGCTCATCCTGAAGGTCGGTGACGACGGCCACCGCGCCCTCCGTGGCCAGCAATTCGGCGCAACCGCGTCCGATGCCGCTCGCACCCCCGGTGACCAGGGCCACCTTTCCCGCCACGCGCCCAGCCATCGACGTTCCTCCTGTTCTTGTTGAACGGAGGCCTAGCCCAGGGCGCAAACTCCCGCCAGGGCCTCACAGCCCTTTTCGGCCGGACGGAAATGTTGACGCCGGCGCGGCCCTGCGCCGGCGTCAACGCCTCAGCGCATCCAGGAGGGCGTCGAGTCGCCCGTCATGACCATGTAGATCGCCCCGATCGCAAGAATGACGATGGCCGCGACCATGAGCTTGCCGAGCATGCCTTCGAATCGCTCGGCCACATGCTTGTTCTTATGCGGCCGGATTTCCGGTTGATCAGAGTGCATAGAGCGTCCTTCCCAATCTGCTTGGGGGTTCTTCGCCCCCGCCAGACTGCGGCAGACGCCACGCGGCGTCGTCCCGGCCGGTCTATTCTGGGCCGCCGGAGCACGCCCGTGAGCCTGCTTCAGTCAGGCTTCTGCGGCGGAATCTGCGCTCATGGGGACTCCGCGTCAAACGATATGCTTGAGCTTGTTCGCCGAACGCCGGAGTCTGATCCTGGCGGCATGGGGCCTCCGTCGAGGGGGCAGGGGTCATAAATCGTTGCGGAATGCCGCGCTCGGACAGCGGCGAAGCGCCCCTTGTCCCGCAGCAAGGTTTCCGCGCCGCGATGAGCTGTCGCCTCAGGCGTAGCTCTGCAGGGGCCGCACCTCGAGGGTGTCCTCAACGGTCGCGACGATCGCCTGGGCCGCCGCCAGTGCACCAGCGGCGGTGGTGTAGTAGGGGGTCTTCATCATCAGGGCGGTGCGGCGCAGTTCGAAGCTGTCGGCCAGCGACTGGCGGCCCTCGGTGGTGTTGAACACCAGCTGCACCTCGCCGTTCTTCATGGCGTCGACGATGTGCGGACGGCCCTCGAGCACCTTCTTCACCTGCTCGACCGGCAGGCCTTCGCCCTGCAGGTAGGTCGCGGTTCCGCCGGTGGCCATCACCTTGAAGCCCAGGCCCAGCAGCAGCTTCACCGGCTCCAGGACCCACGGCTTGTCGGCGTCCTTCACAGAGACGAACACGCAGCCAGTCTTGGGCAGCACCGTGCCGCCGCCGAGCTGGCTCTTGGCGAAGGCCCGCGCGAAGGCCGGCGCCAGCGTCTCGCCCGGCCGCACCCAGTCCAGGCCCATGACCTCGCCGGTCGAGCGCATTTCCGGGCCCAGCACCGTGTCGACGCCCGGGAAGCGGGCGAAGGGGAAGACGGCTTCCTTCACCGCGATATGGTCGTAGGGCGTCTCGGTCAGGTCGAAGTCGGAGAGCAACTTGCCGGCCATGACCTTGGCGGCGATCGCAGCCAGCGGCCGGCCGATCGTCTTGGCGACAAATGGCACGGTGCGGCTGGCCCGCGGATTGACCTCCAGGACGAAGATCCTGGGTTCGGCCGAGTGCGGCTCCTCGATCGCGAACTGCACGTTCATCAGACCGCGCACTTCCAGGGCGCGGGCCATGGCGGTGGTCTGCACCTTCAGCTCGGCGATGGTCTCGGGCTTCAGCGAGAAGGGCGGCAGCGAACATGCTGAGTCGCCAGAGTGCACGCCGGCCTCCTCGATGTGCTCCATCACCCCGGCCACGAAGACGGCCCCGGAGGCGTCGCAGAGCGCGTCCACGTCGACCTCGGTGGCGCGGGAAAGGTACTGGTCGATGAGGACCGGGCTGTCTCCGGAGACCTTCACCGCATTGGTGATATAGCGCTCGAGCTGCTCGTCATCGCGGACGATCTCCATGGCCCGCCCGCCCAGCACGTAGGACGGCCGGATCACCACCGGATAGCCCACCTGATGGGCGCCGGCGAAGGCCTCGTCGCGGCTGCGCGCGATGGCGTTGATCGGCTGCTGGATCTTTAACTTATGGAGCAGCTGCTGGAACCGCTCGCGGTCCTCGGCCAGGTCGATGGCGTCCGGCGAGGTGCCGAGGATCGGGATGCCGGCGTCCTCCAGCGGCTGGGCCAGCTTCAGCGGCGTCTGGCCGCCGAACTGCACGATGACGCCCAGCAGCGTGCCCTTCGACTGTTCGACATGGATCAGTTCCAGCACGTCTTCTGCGGTCAGAGGTTCGAAGTACAGGCGATCCGAGGTGTCGTAGTCCGTCGACACCGTCTCGGGATTGCAATTCACCATGATCGACTCGACGCCGATCTCGGCCAGTGCGAAGGCCGCGTGGCAGCAGCAGTAGTCGAACTCAATGCCCTGGCCGATCCGGTTGGGGCCGCCGCCCAGGATGATGGCCTTCACCCGCTCAGACGGCTCGCTCTCGCAGTCCGGTTCCTGGCCGAGCGCCCCGGTCTCGTAGGTCGAGTACATGTAGGGCGTCTCCGCCCTGAACTCGCCCGCGCAGGTGTCGATCCGCTTGAACACCGGCCGGACGCCCAGCGAACGGCGCGCGTCGCGCACGCGGGTTTCACTGGTGTCGGTCAGCTGCGCCAGGCGGGCGTCGGAGAAGCCTTGCGCCTTCAGCGCCCGGAAGCCCTGCGCCGTCGTCGGCAGGCCCACGAAGCGCACCCGCGCCTCCTCGGCCACCAGGGTCTCGATCTGGCGCAGGAACCAAGGCTCGTAGGAACAGGCGGCGTGGACGTCCTCGACCGAGAGGCCGTGGCGGAAGGCCTGGGCGATGACCCGCAGGCGATCCGGGGTCGGTTGGCCAAGCGCACGGACCACCGCGGCGTGGCCCATCTCCGGATTGGCGGCGTTCTCGATCTCCACCTCGTCGAGGCCGGAGAGGCCGGTCTCGAGGCCGCGCAGGGCTTTCTGTAGGCTTTCGGCGAATGTGCGGCCGATGGCCATGACCTCGCCCACCGACTTCATCGATGTGGTGAGATAGGGCTCCGACCCCGGATATTTCTCGAAGGCGAAGCGCGGGATCTTGGTGACCACATAGTCGATGGAAGGCTCGAATGAAGCCGGGGTCGCGCCGGTGATATCGTTCATCAGCTCGTCGAGGGTGTAGCCGACGGCCAGGCGCGCGGCGACCTTGGCGATCGGGAAGCCGGTGGCCTTGGACGCCAGCGCCGACGAGCGCGAGACGCGCGGGTTCATCTCGATGACCACCATCCGGCCGTCGGCCGGATTTACCGCGAACTGCACGTTGGAGCCGCCGGTCTCGACGCCGATCTCGCGCAGCACGGCGATCGAGGCCGCGCGCATCTGCTGATATTCCTTGTCGGTCAGCGTCAGAGCCGGGGCGACGGTGATCGAGTCGCCCGTGTGCACGCCCATCGGGTCGATGTTCTCGATGGAGCAGACGATGATGCAGTTGTCCGCCTTGTCGCGGACGACCTCCATTTCGTACTCCTTCCAGCCGAGCACGCTCTCCTCGATGAGCACCTCGGTGGTTGGCGACAGGTCCAGGCCCCGCTCCACGATCTCGCGGAATTCGGCGACGTTGTAGGCGATCCCGCCGCCGGTGCCGGCCAGCGTGAAGCTCGGCCGCACGATCGCCGGCAGGCCCACGAACTCAAGGCCCTCCAGGGCCTCGTCCATGGTGTGGGCGGCCTTGGACTTGGGGCTCTCGAGGCCCAAATGGTCCATGGCGTCGCGGAATTTCTGGCGGTCTTCGGCCTTGTCGATGACCTCGGCGCGCGCGCCGATCATCTCGACGCCGTATTTCTTGAGGACACCGGAGGCGTCGAGCGCCAAGGCGGTGTTCAGCGCCGTCTGGCCGCCCATCGTCGGCAGCAGCGCGTCGGGGCGCTCCTTGGCGATGATCTTCTCGACCATCTCCGGCGTGATCGGCTCGATGTAGGTGGCGTCGGCGACGTCCGGATCGGTCATGATCGTCGCCGGGTTGGAGTTCACCAGCACGATCCGGTAGCCCTCGGCGCGGAGCGCTTTGCAGGCCTGGACGCCGGAATAGTCGAATTCGCACGCCTGCCCGATGACGATCGGCCCCGCGCCGATGATCAGGATCGAAGAGATGTCGGTACGTTTGGGCAATCTCGTCTCGCGCGCGAGGGCTCGCACGCTTTCACGCGCCGCCCGGCCAATTCTGCAGGTTAAGCCGCCCGTTTAGAGACGGAGTCGGATACGCGCAACCCTTGCCTCACCCGCAATGCGGGAGAGGGAGGCAAACAAAATGGGCCGGTGCGGTGACCGGCCCATTGCGAGTTCTGACGGGCTTGAGCGGGCTTCAGGCCTGCAGGTTGCCCGCGGCGGACTTTCCGCTGCGGGGGTCCTTTTCCAGCTCGTAGGTGATTTTCTGGCCTTCGTTCAGGCCTCGCAGGCCGGCCTTTTCGACCGCGGAGATGTGTACGAAGACATCGGGGCCGCCCTCATCCGGTTGGATGAAGCCGAAGCCCTTGGCGCCGTTGAACCATTTGACTGTGCCACTAGCCATGTAATTCCGAGTCCCTTGATAGGTTATGGCCGTCCGGCGCAAGCATTTACGCCAGCGATCTCAGTTCGAAAGGGGTCGGAAGGCAGGTCCGGCGCCGAGAATAACTGGCGGGGAAAGTCGGCCGAACCGTGACGAATTCGATGGCGCCAGCCTGTCGGATTTCCGGAGGGGAGGCAAGATCGCGAAAAAGTGCGGCGAAACTCGAAACCAATCGGCGGCTTAGCCATATAGGATGGAGATGGCCGCACCCGCGGCGGCCGATGCGAAAGGCGCGCTCTATGACCCTCGTCGAGAAGATCCCCACGCTCACCGACGCCGAAGTCATCAACCTCCTGGCCAATGCGCGCCGCCTGCAGGAAAGCGGAGACGCCCGCCAGCAGACCGCGGCGGCCGAACTTCTGCCGGCCTTGGAAGAAGCCGCCTCGCAGCGCCAGGCTGAGCGGCTCGCTGCCGCCCAGGTGAAACGCGCGGCTGCCCGCAAGCCACGCACAGTGGCGGCTTGACCCGGTTTGGCGCCCCTCGCTTTCACTACCTTGGGTGTAGAGGGTTGCCCCGGCGGCCCTGAGCGGGCAACGTCAAGGCCTGACCGCCAGCCGGCAAGCCAGCCTAGCGAGACCTGAGCCTAAAACCTTGGCCGCTGCGACCACGCCCCAAGACCTCGCCGCCCTGATGTCCCGCGTCGCCGCGGGTGAGCGCGCCGCCCTGCGGCAACTTTACGATGCGACCTCCGCGAAGCTTTTCGCCGTCTGCCTACGTATCTTGTCCGACCGCGAGGAATCCGAGGACGTTTTGCAAGAGGTCTATGTCACAGTTTGGCGCCGTGCAGACCGTTTCGACGGGTCCCGCGCGAGCGTGATGACGTGGGTCTCGACGATCGCCCGCAATCGGGCGATCGACCGTCTGCGGGCGCGCGGTCCGATGGCCTACGCCGATCAGGTCGAGGATCTCGATATCCCCGACGGCGGCGTCAGCGCCGAGGCTCTGCTGGTCACGGCCGGGGAGGAAGGGCGGCTCAGGGACTGCCTTTCCGAGCTCGACGGCCGAACTGAAAAAGTGATCCGCACGGCCTTCTTCGAAGGCGTTACCTATGAGGCCTTGGCACGCCGCATGGATACGCCATTGGGTACAGTAAAGAGTTGGGTTCGCCGGGGCCTGGCCAAGCTCAAGGGTTGTCTGTCGCAATGAGCGAAGCTCCCGAACTTTCCGAATCCGAAGCCTTCGCCGCGGAGCATGCCCTGGGCGTGCTCAGTTCGGCGGAGCGGCGGCAGGCCGAGGCGCGCATGGCGTCCGAGCCGGCGTTCGCCGCCT
The DNA here is from genome assembly GCF_004799395.1 of Phenylobacterium sp. Classification (GTDB taxonomy): domain Bacteria; phylum Pseudomonadota; class Alphaproteobacteria; order Caulobacterales; family Caulobacteraceae; genus Phenylobacterium. Next base: position 6,427 of record NZ_SSMZ01000057.1, on the reverse strand, counting down.
TGGTCGAGGAGTGGCGCGAACGTCTGACGCCCATGACTCAGGGTATTTCCGCTGTCCCTGCGCCCCACAATCTGTGGCTGCGCATCGAGCGGTCGCTCGGCGCCAACGACAATGCGCCGATCCAGCGAATGGTGCGCTTCTGGCGTGGTGCGACGGCCGGCTCGCTGACCCTGGCCGCCGCCAGCCTCGCCGCCGCCGTCATGCTCGCCAACCGCGCGCCCACGGTGGTTCAAGGGCCGCCGGCCGCGGGCGGCTCGCTGCTGGACGCCAGTCTGGTCAGCCAATCGGGCGCGCCGGTGCCGCTGTTCGTCGCCGCCTACGATCCGACCCGCAAAGCGCTGATCGTCACTTCGCTGGTGACACCCAACAACGATCCGGCCCACGTCCACGAACTGTGGGTGATCCCCGCCGACGGGAAGCCGCGGCCGCTGGGCATCCTGGAACCCGGCAAGACCAAGGCCATTCCGATGTCGGAAAAGCTGCTGCCGTCGCTCGCCGCCGGCTCGGCCTTGGCCGTCTCGATCGAACCGCCCGGCGGCTCGCCAAAGGTCGACGCGCCCACCGGCCCGATCACCGCCGTCGGCAAACTCGCCAAGATCTAGGGCGACCGCCGCCTAGCCGTTTCAGTTGGGCGAAGGCTCGCTCGTGGCGCGCCGGTGATGATGCCGCCGTACGTGCGTGGCGCCGCTGGCGGACGCCCGATTCGTGGTCGCCATTCCCGTGTAGCCATCAGGATGGGTCCCGGTGCGGTCGGTGACGATCGTGGCGGAACCGTTAGACGCAGTGTCCCCGGTGTGAATACCGACCTGTTCATTGGGTGTGGTCGGGATCGAGGGCCCAGGCTGCGCGGCGGCTGGCAGGGCCAAAGCCGCCACGGCGGCGGCCAGGACGATGGACTTCAACATTTTGACGTCTCCGAACAAATATCCGGAGCAAACTCGTGACGCGGGCTGGAGGTTTCCGCCGAGCGCTACTTCGCCGCGTCCATCAGGCCGGCGAAGCGTTCGAAGAGGTAGAGGCTGTCCGTCGGGCCGGGCGAGGCTTCGGGGTGGTGCTGGACCGAGAAGACCGGACGATCCTTGAGCGCGATGCCGGCGTTGGTGCCGTCGAACAGCGAGACGTGCGTCTCGACCACTGGGGCTGGCAGGCTGTCACGGTCGACGGTGAAGCCGTGGTTCATGGAGACGATCTCCACCTTGCCGGTGGTGAGGTCCTTCACAGGGTGGTTCGCCCCGTGATGGCCCTGTTCCATCTTCACGGTCCGACCGCCCACCGCCAGCGACAGCATCTGGTGGCCCAGGCAGATGCCGAAGACCGGCGTGCCTGAGTCGATCAGCTTCCTGATCTCCGGCACGGCGTATTCCCCGGTCGCCGCGGGGTCGCCGGGACCGTTGGAGAGCAGGACGCCGTCCGGCTTGCGGGCCAGGATCTCTTCCGCCGTGGTCGAGGCCGGCACGACCGTGACCCGTGCGCCGACGCTGGTCAGGGCCCGCAGGATGTTGCGCTTCACACCGTAGTCGACGACCACCACCTCGTATTTCGGCTGGCCCGGCTTGGCGTAGCCGTCCGGCCAGGACCAGAGGCCCTCGTCATAGACGAAGGGCTGCAGGCAGGAGGCGTCCTTGGCGAGATCGAGGCCTTCCAGACCGCTCCAGGCCTTGGCCTCGACCACCAGGGCCTCGAGGTCGAACTTGCCGTCGGGCGCGTGCGCGATCACCGCATGCGGCATGCCATGCTCGCGGATCGAGCGGGTGAGCGCGCGGGTGTCGACTCCAGCCAGGCCCACCACGCCGCGCCGCGCCATCCAGCCGGGCAGGTCGGCGTTGGCGCGCCAGTTGGCGGGCGGCGTGGGCAGGTCGCGGAAGATCGCGCCGCGGGCGGCGGTCTCAGCCGACCCGGACATCTGCTCCAGGTCCTCGACCGTCGTGCCGGTATTGCCCACGTGCGGGAAGGTGAAGGCGACGATCTGGGCCATGTAGGACGGATCGGTGAGGATCTCCTGATAACCGGTCATGGCGGTGTTGAAGCAGACCTCGCCCACCGCCGAGCCGGCCGCGCCGACCCCATAGCCCTGCAGGATGGTCCCGTCGGCCAGGGCCAGCACACCGGTGCAACCGGGCAGCAGATCGCGGCTCATGACGAGAGGTTCCTTGTGGCGGGCAAACGGCGGCGTAGGTAGTGAGTCCCGACGGGCGGGTCAATGCGCGCATATCGCACGTCGCGCTGCGCCCGATAACCCCAGGGAAGTGACGATGACTGACGTCTACATCGATCCCGGCCGCGAGGCCTGGGAGGTCTTCAAGGGCCTGCCCCGCGACGAGCCGATCCACATGCTGAACCTGATCCGTCTTCGGGAGCACGCGGAATATCCGCTGGATCATCCCAACCACGGCAAGGACATCTCCGGCCGAGAGGCTTACCGCCAGTACGGCCGCACCATTGCGCCGCATCTGGCGCGGCTGGGCAGCCGCCAGGTCTGGGCCGGGGCCCCGCAGGTGATGGTCACAGGCCCGGCTTCAGAGGCCTGGGACCTGGCCTTCATCGTCGAATACCCGGGCTCTCAGGCGTTCATCGACATGGTCCGCGACCCGGACTACCGCGCCAATGTGGTGCCGCACCGCACGGCGGCGGTGGCGAACTCGCGGCTGCTGCGGCTCAAGCCCCTCGATCCGGGCGACAAGCTCGGCGATTAGCTGGCCGGAATTGCCGGAAGACTGTCATTTCCCCTCGCAGGAGGTGAGCGCATGATCGGCGGATGCTGATCCTCAGGCCCAACTGCGAATGCTGCGACCGCGATCTGGCGCCCGATGGCGGCGAGGCCCGCATCTGCAGCTTCGAATGCACCTTCTGCGCCGATTGCGCCGACAGGCGGCTGAGCGGGGTCTGCCCTAACTGTGGCGGCGGGCTGACGGCCCGTCCGATCCGCCCCACCGCCCTGCTGGCCAAGCACCCGGCCTCGACCGTGCGGGTGGTCGGCGCGCACGTGGCCTGCGCCGCGGCTTAGGCGGCAAGCGCGCCGGTCAAAGCCGCAAGCAGGTCCTCTGCCTGCACGGGCTTGCCGATATGGCTGTCGGCGCCAGCCGCCGCGCTCGCTCCGCGATCCTGCGGCGAGGTGTTGGCTGACAGGACCACGATCGGCGTCCGTCGGCGGCCCGACTCGACCTCCGCCTCGCGGATGGCGCGGATCGCGCTCAGCCCGTCCATCACCGGCATCCTGAGATCCATCAGCACGGCGTCATAGGCTCCGGCCTGCCACGCCTCGACCGCCTGTCGGCCATCCTCGACGCAGGTCGGCTGCACGCCCGCGGCGCTGAGCATCAGTTCGATGACCTTGCGGTTTGTGGGGTTATCGTCCGCCACCAGCACCCGCATGGGATGAGGGGTGCTGAGCGGCGACGGCGTCGAGGTCCGCAGCGGCTCCTGGCTGGTCTCTCCATAGTCCAGCAGGCCATGCACCAGCCGCTCGAGCTCGGCCGCCGAGGCCCGGATTTCGGCCACCAGCGAGGCCTGTTCCGGGTCCAGAGGGGTCGCTTCCAGCGCCTGGGCCAGGCCCGACACCCCGTTCAGCGGGGTGCGAAGTTCGTGGCTCATGTCGGCCAGAAACTCGCTCTTGGCGCGGCTGGCGGCCTCGGCCCGGGCCAGGGCTTCGCTGAGGGCCTCGGCCTGGGCTTTCAGGGCGGTGATGTCGACGCGTAAGCCGATGGCCCCGCCCTCGGAAGTGCGGCGATCCTCGATCATCAGCCAGCGGCCATCGGCCAGCTGTTGCTCGTGCCGCTCGCCGGTGCCAGCCGCCAGCATCGCTTCCCGCTCGGCTAGCCAGGCCTCCTCGCGTCCGACGGCAGCGGGATAATCGCCGCGACGCACGCCCTCGCGCAGGGTGTCGATCAACCGGGTTCCCTGCCGGAACAGGTCGGCGGATCGGTGATAGATCTCCGCATAGCGCCGGTTCCACAGAACGTAGCGGCCCTCGGCGTCCAGGAAGACCACGCCCTCGGGAATCGCCTCGATGGCGTCGCGCAGTCGGTCGCGGGCGAGCTGGGCCTCGGCGCGTGCGGCCGCCACCGGGCCAGCGCGCAAAGATTTGGGCGTCAGGGCCTGGACGAACCGCGCCCACAACCCCGTCAGAGGTCCGCCCGCCATGCCCAACGCCTCGACTCAAAACCCGGCCCATCTTCCACAACGCCAAGGATAGCGGCGGAAGGGCGGTTCACTTCCGCCGCGGCGACGGGCCGGCGCCGCACGATTGGGCGCCGGCGCCGCGGTTTGGGCAGGCTTCGAACGAACGCCGGGCGCTGCTATGAGGCAGCCCATGCACGTCACCACGGTCGGCCTCGATGCCGACGACACCCTTTGGCACAACGAGACGATCTTCCGGCTGACCCAGGAGCGGTTCCGCGCGCTGATGGCCGATGTCGCCGGGCCGGAGGCGCTCGACGCCCGCCTGGCTGCCATCGAGCGCCGGAACCTCACGCTCTACGGCTATGGCGTGAAGGGCTTCACGCTTTCGCTGATTGAGACCGCCATGGAGCTGACTGGTGGCGAGCCGCCGGGCCGTATCGTCGCCGACATCCTGGCCGCCGGGCGCGAGATGCTGAGCCACCCGGTCGAGCCATTGCCCGGCGTGCGGCAGGCGCTCGCCGAATTGTCCGGGACCCACCGCCTGGTGCTGATCACCAAGGGCGACCTCCTGCACCAGGAGCAGAAGCTGGCGGCGAGCGGCCTGGGCGACCTTTTCGCCGCGGTCGAGATCGTCAGCGAGAAGGACGCGGCGACCTATGAGCGCGTCTTCGCACGCCATGGGACTGGCGCGGCCGAAGCGGCAATGTGCGGCAACGCGATGCGCTCCGACATCCTGCCGGCGCTGCAGGCCGGCGCCTTCGCAGCACACATCCCCTATCCATTGACCTGGGCCCACGAAATGGCCGAGACGCCGGCCAGTCATCCGCGCTTCGCCGAACTCGCTGCGATCGCTGAGCTGCCAGGCTGGGTGCGTAGCCTGGGGTAGGACCTACGGCCTGCGCGGTCCCGGCGGAGAGGCGAACGCCCGCTTCAGATGCCCTGCCCAGCGGCGCGCCGCCGCAAGCAGCGAGGTCGCCATGACGACGAAGAAGATCATGATCCAGAACATTTCCCGCGCCGGCGCATAGGCCGCGGCCGGGGCGTCGTCTGGCGCTCGGCCGCCCAGCAGCCGGCTGACGCCGAAGTACTCCAGGGCGCCGATGGCGCAGAGCGTCACCAGCAAGGCGCCCGCGAGACGGAGCCACATGATCAAGCGCCCATCCCCCAAATCAGTACGCGCCACAGAAGCCGGCAACATCGGCTTTCAGGGCGCGGGCGTCAAATGGTTGGGGCGCGAGGGGAGCGATTGCGCCCTTGCTGCGCGCGGGCGCGAAGCCTCTATGATCCGGCCATGCGCTTCGACGAACGTTTCCTCGACGAGATCAAGTCTCGCCTCCGTCCCTCGGACGTGATCGGCAAGACGGTGAAGCTGCGCCGGCAGGGACGCGAGTACGTTGGCCTGTCGCCCTTCACCAAGGAGAAGACGCCGTCGTTCTACGTCAACGACGACAAGGGCCAGTTCTTTGATTTCTCGTCGGGCAAGACCGGCGACATCATCTCGTTTCTGCAGGAGGCCGAGCGCCTGACCTTCGTCGAGGCGGTTGAGCGACTCGCCGCCGAGGCGGGCGTGCCGCTGCCCGCGGTCGACCCGCGCGCTGCCGAGCATGAGAAGGTCCGCCAGGGGCTTTCCGAATGGCTGGAGCTGGCCGCTCAGTGGTTCGAGGCGGAGCTGCGGCGGCCTTCGGGCCGCGACGCGCGGGCCTATCTGGAACGGCGCGGCCTGCCGGAGAAGGACTGGGCTCGCTTCCGCCTGGGCTTCTCGCCCTCCGGCCGCACGGCGCTGAAGGACTATCTGATCGCCAAAGGAGCGCGGCCGGGCGAGCTGGTGGAGACGGGCCTGTTGATCGCGCCGGAAGAGGGCGGGGCGCCCTACGACCGGTTCCGCGATCGGATCATCTTCCCGATTGGCGACGCGCGGGGCCGGATCGTGTCGTTCGGCGGCCGGGCGATGGATCCGCAGGCCCGCGCCAAGTACCTGAACGGGCCGGAGACCTCAGTCTTCCACAAGGGCCACCAGCTCTATGGCCTCTCCGAAGCGCGCAAGATCATCGCCGCAGCGCCGGCCGACGAGCACCCGCCGCTCGTGGTGGTCGAGGGCTACATGGACGTCATCGCCTGCCAGCGCGGCGGCATCCCGGCAGTGGCGGCCATGGGCACGGCGCTGGGCGAGGAGCAGCTGGAGATGCTCTGGCGCCATCACGCGGAGCCGACCCTGTGCTTTGACGGCGACCGCGTGATGGCGCCAGAGCATCTCCAGCTGCTCCTCGCCCAGCGCCGTGCCCATGGCCGCCACTGCCGGGATGCCGCC
>NZ_SSMZ01000056.1 GCF_004799395.1 Phenylobacterium sp. | reverse complement strand
AAACCAACCTCAAGAAACAAATCGAGCCGCCCGCTTCAGGGGGCGGAACGGGCGCCGACCGGAAGACCATCATGCGGACAGTCCTTGCGCCGGCTCAGTAAAAATGCAATTTTATTGGCCATCCAGCCATTAAGTTGTGCGACGCTGGAGAGCAAGGCCGAGAGGCCATGCCCTCACAAAGGGGCAACGGAGAGGCGCAATGAGGACTTCATACAGGGCGATCACCGGGCTGGGCCTGCTGGCGGCGACGGCGAGCGCGATCGCGCTGATGGCCTCTCCGCATGGCGTCTCCAGCGCCAAGGCCGAGGCGCCAAAGGCCGCCGGGCCGGCGCGGGTCGACGACTTCCTGCTGGCCGACCAGAACCTGTTCGGCCGCCAGCTCTACTGGATGGGCCAGGACAAGGCCGTGGTCCTGGTGACCTACGCCTCCGGCGACAAGCAACTGCATGCCGACGCCCCGGCGCTGATGGCGCTCAAGGCCGCCTATGCCGACAAGGGCGTCGAGGTGATGGCCGTCGACAGCCGCCTCGGCGACCGCCGCGATCCGGTGATCGCCGACGCCAAGGCCGCCGGGCTCGATATGCCGATCCTGTTCGACTACGAGCAGCTGGTCGGCGAAGAACTGAACGTCACCCGCGCCGACGAGGTGATCGTCATCGATCCGCGCAGCTGGTCCATCGCCTACCGCGGCCCGGTTGACGGCGCGAAGTCGGCGGTCGACGCCCTGGTCGCCGGCCAGAAGGTGGCGCTGAGCTCCGGCGAGGCCAAGGGCCAGCTGATCGCCTTCCCCGACCGCGCCAAGGCTGCGACTTTCGCCCAGATCTCCTACGCCAAGACCATCGCCCCGATGGTCGAGGCCAAGTGCTCGACCTGCCACCAGCCGGGCGGGATCGGCCCGATGCCGCTCACCAGCTACGAGCAGGTCAAGGGCTTCTCGCCGATGATCCGCGAGGTGATCCGCACCCACCGCATGCCGCCCTTCGAGCCCGACGAGACGGTGGGCCAGTGGAAGGACGACGGGCGCCTGTCGCCGGACCAGATGAAGACCCTGGTCCACTGGATCGACGCCGGCGCGCCGCGCGGGACGGGTGAGGACCCGCTGAAGAAGATCAGTTTCCAGGCGCCCGAGTGGCCATGGGGCAAGCCCGACAAGATCGTCGAGATCCCGACCATGAAGGTCCCGGCCAGCGGGGTCATCGACTATCAGTACCCGTCGGTGAAGAACGTCATGACCGAAGGCCGCTGGCTGAAGGGCTCGGCTTTCGTGGTCAACGACCGCCAAGCGGTGCACCATATCCTGTCGGGCGTGGCGCCCAGCGACACGCCGGCCGGCCAAACGATCGCCGGCTCACCGTTCGAGACCCTGCTGCAGGGCTATGTCCCCGGGGTCGGCTACCAGAAGATGGCGCAGGACTCAGGCCTGTGGATTCCGCCGGGCAGCGGCCTAGCCTTCCAGGCGCACTATACGACCTACGGCAAGGAGACGGTCGAGAACACCAAGCTCGGGCTCTACTTCTATCCCAAGGGCGAGGAGCCGAAGTATCCGCGGCGGACCTTCGGCATCTTTGATTTCTCCATCGAGATCCCGGCCGGCGAGCGCGAGCACAAGGAGATCGCCTACATCGAGTTCCCCAAGGACGCGGTTGTCTACGCCTTCACCCCGCACTCGCATAAGCGCGGCGTCTCGGCCAACGTCTCCATCCGCTATCCTGACGGCAAGGAAGAGACCCTGCTGGCCATGCCGCGGTACGACTTCAACTGGCAGTGGGATTATGTGCTGGCCAAGCCGCTCAATGTTCCGGCCGGCTCGAAGATCATCACCCGCTGGGTCTATGACAACTCAACCCGAAACCCGGGCAATCCCGATCCGACCAAGACGGTCTACTGGGGCGAGCAGTCCTTCGAGGAGATGCTGGCGGTCTACATCCACTACCACTGGGCCGGCGAGACGGCGAAGAACCCAAGGGACGACTACGACAAGCTGATGCAGGCCAACCTCATGCTGGACGTCATGGACGACAACATGGACGGCAAGCTCTCGTACGCCGAGCTGAAGGGCGGCCCGCAAAGCCCCGGCACGATGCTGAAGAAATATTTCGCGCTGATCGACACGAACCACGACGGCTTCATCGACGCCCAGGAGCTGGCGGCGGCCATGAAGCTGCTGCCCAAGCGCGGCGGCGGCAGGGCGGCGGCGGCAGCTCCGGCCGCCCAGCCCATGCCGGCAGCGAGCCCGACGGCCGGAGGGCGCTAACGGTCAAGGGGAGGATCTCGCAAGTCGCGCGATCCTCCCCATTTCCGTCCCCGCCTGGCATGCAAGGCCAATCGAGCTGATCATCATCTGACCGACAGTCGTCCACTTTGGGCGACCCATCTCTCCTCTTGCTCTCAGACCGCCTTGCCTCCCGCCGCACCAGGCGTGACGGTGGGCGTGGCGCACGGCCGTCGCCTGAATCGGCCGGCGCGGGGGAGACGACCATGGATCGCAGACGCCTGTTGGCCGCCGCGGGGGCGAGCGCCCTGTTCGCCGGAACCGTCGCGCGGTCGGCGGGGCCTTTGCCCGGCAAGCGGCCGCCGAACTTCATCGTCGTGTTGTGCGACGACCTCGGCTACGGCGACGTGTCGATCTATGGACCCGGCGGGTTGCGCACGCCGAACCTGGAGCGGATGGCGCGCGAGGGCGTGGTCGCCACCGACTACTATGCCCCGGCAAACCTCTGCAGCCCGTCGCGGGCGGGGCTGCTGACCGGCCGCTACGCGGTGCGGACGGGCCTCGGCTACGAGGTGATCATGCAGCAGGACGACCGGGGCCTGCCGCTGTCGGAGGTGACCATCGGCAAGGCGCTGAAGCCCGCCGGCTACGCCACCGCCCTGTTCGGCAAATGGCACCTGGGGCATCTGGGCGCGGCCTGGCCGCCGACCAAGCACGGCTTCGATGCGTTCTTCGGCATCCCCTACAGCCACGACATGGCGCCGCTGTCGCTGTTCGAGAGCCATGCGGGCTCCGACGAGGTCGCCAGGTTCCCGGTCGACTATCCGCAGCTGCAGCAGCAGTTCTACGGCCACGCCGAGCGCTTCATCGAGGCCAATCGAGATCGCCCCTTTTTCGTAGAACTGGCGCTGTCGTCGCCGCACCTGCCGGAATATCCGCATCCCGGCTTCAAGGCCGATACCTACGCCGGGCCCTATGGGGCGGTGGTGTCGGAGATCGATTCCATCCTCGGCCGGCTATTGGCCAAGTTGCGGGCGCTGAAACTCGAGAACGACACCGTGGTGATCTTCACCTCGGACAACGGCCCCTGGTTCGAGGGCTCGCCCGGCGGGATGCGGGAGCGCAAGGGCGGCGGCGGCTACGACGGCGGCTATCGCGTGCCATTCGTGGCCTGGGCGCCGGGGCGCCTGCCGGCCGGGCGGCGGACCAAGTCGATCATCTCCGGCGTCGACCTCCTGCCCACCTTCCTCGCCATGGCCGGCCTGCCGCCGCCGGAAGGCGTCGATCTGGACGGGCGCGACATCACCGCGGTGCTGGCGAAGGGAGCGCCCTCGCCGCACGAGGAACTGGTGCTGTTCGACAACGAGACGCCGATCGCCATCCGCACCCAGGACTGGAAGTACGTCGACGCCATCTACTACCGCGACCACAAGCTGCCGATGATGCTGTTCCCCTACCAGGAGCTCTACGACCACCGCGCGGACCGGACGGAGAACTACAGCGTCGCGGTAGGCAATCCCGAGATCGCCAAGGCGATGAAGGGCCGGCTCGACGCGGCCAAGGCGGCCTTCGCCCGCTACAAGCACGCCGACATCCCGCAGGCCTTCAAGACCCTGAACGCCCAGTTCGCCCACATCCAGGACTAACGCTTGGCAGGGTTGACCCAGGCCCCCCTATAGGTCGAGGCGCACGAACTTTCCGCAGGCGGCAGACTCCAGTTCGGCCTCGCGGCCACGGCGGGCGCCGTCGTCGGCGCGAAGCGCCGCCAGCATGTCCGGCGTCGTCGCGTCATCGATCAGCGGCGCGTGACCCATCCGGAAGCCCGTGGCGTACATCTCGGCGTTGATCTTCTCCACCAGGGGCGCGCCGCGGGCGGCGGGCGTCCGCTGCATCTCGATCAGCCACGGGTGGCCCTTGGCGTCGATGAGCACGTCGAGGCCGAACAGCTTGGCCGGGAAGCCCCGGGGCGGGGAACTGGCCGCCTGGCGCGCGAACAGGCCCTTGGCCGCCAACAGGCGCACATACCATTCCACCAGGGCCTTGATCTCGCCGAACACGGCCTGCCCGTCGAGGCCATCGGCGGTCATCCGTCTGAGCAGGGCCGAAAGGCTGCGGATCGAGCCCACGTCGTCCTGGTTCGCGTCCTGGCTGACTTCCAGGCCGCGGTGGCCGATGTGCAGGGCGGTGTTGGTCACGTGCATCGACGCGCCGCCGGCGCGACCCGGACTGAGGTCATAGGGCTCGGGCGCGATACGCACGATGCCCTCCGAATAGACATAGGCGCGGAGGGGGTCGGCCGAGGTGATCAGGCAGTAGATGCGGCAGTGGCCCTTGCGCCCCTCGATCAGATAGGGGTGGTCGATGTAGCGCTGGACTACGACGTCGGCCTGGTCGAGGACGGCGGTGACGTCGGGGGTGACGCTGATGCCCTGACCGCCGCTGCCGCGGGTCGGCTTGACGATGTACAGAGCCGGCGCGTTGGCCCCTCTGGCGAAGGCGACGAGCGCCGCCCGGTCGGCGGGCAGGACGAAGGTTTCCGGAAACCGCCCGGCCGGATCGAGAGGCTTTCGCGCTGTCAGCGCTGCGGCCAGGTGCGACTTGTCGGCGAGCGGTGACCACTCGTGGAAGTCGTCGGAATTATTGCGGCTGACCAGGCCTGAGGCGATCGATACCGGCTCGCGCCGGAAGCGGTCGATCAGAAGGTTCAGGTAGCGGTCGGCGGCGATCGGCCGGCCGGCGTCGCGCAGCACCGCGGCCAGGCCCTGCAGCGCAACGGGAATCTCCGCGCTGGTCGGCTGTGCGTTCGCCAACAGCGTTTCATAGGTCCGGATGGAGGCGTCCAGTCGCCCCAGCCGGTGCGACAGAAGTGCGATGTAGCGCAGCGAAGTGGCGGCGGACGTCGTCTTGAAGGCGTGCTCGAACGCAGCCAGAGCGCCTTCGTTCTCCCCCATGGCCAGCTGGCAGAAGCCCACATGGCGCAGCGCTTCGTCGTTCTTCGGGTCTATGGCCAGGGTCTCGCGATAGTGTGTCAGAGCCGGGCCGAACTCCAGTCGGCGCAGGTGCGACTGTGCGAGAAGCAGCCGCGCCTCAACCGAACCGGGTAGGGCATTCGCGAGGTCGTGCAACAACCGCTGCGCGGCGCTGGTATCGTGCTCGATCAGGTCGCGGATGTCGTCCGAAAGCGGCAAGCGCGTCTCCAGGTCGCGGGCGGTTATCGTGGCCCTTATGCGGATGAGCAGGCAAGCTGCGCAAGCAAATCGACCGACGCGGGGGTTTCGGGAGACGATGGCGGCGGATAAGGGGTCGTCGCGGCGTCGTGGGGGCGAGAGCTGCGATTCGAACGGGAGCGCCCATGACCCAAGCCGACAGAGACGGCGCGAGCCTCGATCCGGAGAACTGGGACGATCTGCGCGCCCAGGGCCACCGGATGCTGGACGACATGTTCGACAATCTGGCGACTCTCACCGAGCGACCGCTGTGGCAGGCGCCGACGGCGGAGCAGCGCGCGCGCTATCGCGCCGAGGCTCCCCGTGGGCCGGGGGCGCTCGCCGACGTCCATAACCAATTCATGACCGACGTGGCGCCCTACGGCAGCGGCAACCGCCATCCGGGCTTCATGGGATGGGTTCAGGGCGGCGGCACAGGCGTCGGCATGCTGGCCGAGATGCTGGCCGCCGGCCTCGACGCGAACCTGGGTGGCCGCGACCACATGCCGATCGAAGTGGAGCGCCAGATCGTGGCTTGGATGGCGGAGCTGTTCGGCTTCCCCGCCGACGCCAGCGGCCTGTTCCTGACGGGCACGTCGATGGCCAATCTCTGCGCGGTGCTCATCGCGCGCGATCGAGCGCTGGGCGCGGATGTGCGCCACACTGGCGTGCGGGACGTGCGCGTGGTCGCCTATGCCTCCAAGGGGGTGCACAGCTGCATCGTCCGCGCCATGGACATGACCGGCCTTGGGTGGGATCGACTCCGGCTCATCGAGACCGACGCGGACCACCGCATCAGCCTGCCGGCACTGGAAGCCGCCATCGCTGCCGACCGGGCGGCGGGCCTGACGCCGTTCCTAGTCGTCGGGACCGCCGGCAGCGTCGACGTGGGGGCGATCGACGACCTCAACGGTCTTGCCGATATCGCCGGGCGCGAGGGTGCGGCGTTCCACGTCGATGGCGCGCTGGGCGCGCTGGCGATGCTTTCGCCGACACTCGCGCCGCGCTTGGCGGGAATCGAGCGGGCCGACAGTCTGGCGCTCGATTTCCACAAGCTGGGGCAGATACCTTACGATGCCGGCTTCCTGCTGGTCCGGGACGCCGCGGCCCACAAGCGGACCTTCACCTATTCGGAAGCCGCCTATCTGCGCCATGCCGAGCGCGGGCTGGCCGGCGGCGAATTTTGGCCCTGCGACTATGGGCCCGACCTGTCGCGGGGGTTCAGGGCGCTGAAGGTCTGGTTCAGCCTGAAGACCTATGGCTTCGATGCCCTGGGCGCGGTGATCCGCCGGACGTGCGACCTGGCCCAGACGCTGGCGGCGAAGGTCGAGGCCAGCCCCGAGCTGGAGCTGCTCGCGCCGGTCGGGCTCAACATCGTCTGCTTCGCCTACAAGGGAGCCGACAACGCCGCCATCGTCGCCGACCTTCACGAGGCCGGTCGCGTCGCGCCTTCGACCACCACGGTTGCCGGCAAGACGGCGATCCGCGCCGCCATCGTCAACCACCGCACAGGCCCCAACGACATCCAGGCCCTGGTCGATGGCGTTGTGGCTCTAGGGCGCGCCCAGGCCGCGGCCCGCGAGGCCCGCGGCGGCTAGGTCATCGATGACCCGGTCGATGGTTTCGGTCCAGTCCTTGGCGCGGGTCTGCCGGTAGAGCCGCATTGTCGGGTACCAGGGGCTGCTGGTCCGGTCGCGCAGCCAGCGCCAGTCGCAATGCAGCGCCGGCAACAGGGTCCAGCAAGGCTTGCCCATCGCGCCCGCCAAGTGGGCGACCGAGGTGTCGATGGAGACCAACAGGTCCAGGCCGTCGATGATGGCGGCAGTGTCGGCGAAGTCCTTCGCGCCGGTGTCTTCGGGGTGCAGGCTGATCGCGCCTACGGCGAGCAGGCGCTCGGCTAGAGGGTCGGGGAGACCCTTGTTGACGCCATTGAACCCTGTTGGACTCGCCTTCCACGCGACGCCGACCCGCGCGCCGCGCCCGAATCCGGCCCAGCGCGCCCGTCGCTGCGGCGGTGCGGCAAGATAGGGTTCCGACGGCAGGGTCTCCAGGGTGATTCCCAGGTGCTCCGGCAGCGAAAGGTAGCGGCTCCAGTAGTCGTGGCTGGCCACCGATGTCGAAGCGCCGACCCCAATGGGGATCAGCTCATCGACTCCAGTAAGGGTTGAGAACAGGTCGGTCAGGTTCGGGGAGCAGGCTAGACTGACCCGGCTCGCGCCGCGCGACTTGAGGGCTTTGGCGAAGCGGGCGAACTGGATTTTGTCGCCGAAGCCCTGCTCGACCCAGACGAGGATGGATTTGCCGTCGATCGGCTCGCCCCGCCACTCCGGATAGGGAACGACGACAGCCGGCACAACATCGGGGTGGAGCTCGGCGCGAGCGCTCATCAGCGGCCAACCTTCTGCATATCGGCCGCCCGAAAGGTAGACGCCGCCCAATCCCAGTTCGGCGTGGAGGTCGCGGGGGTCGAGCGCCAGCGCGTTCCGATAAGCCTGCTCCGCGAGGTCCAGGTCGCCGGATTCGCCATAGGCGCGGCCGAGGGCGCGCCACAGGCCGCCATCCGTCCGGCGATGCTCAGCCGCGAGCTTCAGGTAGTGTGGGGCCTGCGGATACTCGGCGGTCTCGCCCAGGGCTAAGCCCAGATTGGTGGCCAGCTTGACGGTCAACGCGCGCTCGGCAAGGGGCAGGTAGACGGCCACTGCCTCTTCGAAGCGGCCCGCCCGCTGCAGCGAAACACCGTGCTGGTACTCTGCCTCGTCGGGGTCGTCGGCCATCTGTCCCGTCGCGTGTCGTTCGGCGCGATTGTCCGAACCGTCGGCGGTATCTAAACCTTGCGCCCTGACTGAGGGAGTCCCGGTGATCGCAATCCGCCAACCGTTCACGCCTGCCGGGCGACATCTCAATTCCGCATGCCCGGAGCGCCCACGTGGCCAATAGGCTCGCAATATATCATCCGCGCGGTGAGCTTGGGCTGGGCGAGAACTTTTTCGGCAAGGACGTCGCCAACCTGCAGTTGTTCCAGGCCATGGCCCGGTACGGCGGGTTCGAGCAGATCGACATTCTGAGCGCGATGCCGGCCACGGAGGCGCATCTGCGCGAAGCCCTGTTGGACGATCCCGCCGCGCCGATCCGGATCACTCGCCAGTCGATCCTGAGCACATCGCCCGCCCAAGCGGCGGGTGTAGCCCTGCGTGGCCAGCCGGACCTGCAGAACGCCGCGTGGCTGCGGCGGCTGACGTCGGGGGATCGCAGCTACAGCCTGATCGGCCTTATCCACACCCTTGCGCCGCCGGCGATCCGCCAAGGCATCACGCTTTCGCTGACCGCTCCGGTACATCCCTGGGACGCGATCATCTGCACCTCGCCCAGCGTGCGTGAGGCCACAGCGAAGATGCTTGACGACTGGGGTGCTCTCCTCGCGGAGCGCACCAACGGGAGCCCGCCGCCGCAGCCCGCCCTGCCCATCATTCCGCTGGGGGTCGACGCCCATCGCATCGCGGTCCTGGCCGACCGGCCCCAGGCGCGCGCCAAGGTGCGCGCACAGTTGGGGCTGGGTGAGGCGGACATCCTGGTCCTGTGGGTGGGCCGGCTCTCCTTCTTCGAGAAGGCCTTCCCGCAAGCTATGTTCCAGGCTGTGCAGATCGCCGCCAGGACGACCGGCCTGAACATCCACTTCGCCATGGCCGGCTGGTTCCCCTCCCCAGAGCGCGATCGGGGTTTCTATGAAGAAGCAGCCCGCGTCCATGCTCCCGACGCCAAGGTGCATTTCCTCGACGGGAACGACCGCACCTTAGTGGGCGAGCTCTGGGCGGGAGCGGACATCTTCACCTCGTTGGTGGACAACATCCAGGAGACCTTCGGCATCACACCCGTGGAGGCGATGGCGGCGGGGCTGCCGGTGGTTGTCAGCGACTGGGACGGCTACCGCTTCACGGTGCGCGATGGGATCGAGGGGTTCTTGATCCCAACCCTGGGCGGTCCCGCCTCGGGCGTCGGCCTCAACATCGTCCAGCGTCACCTGTTTCAGATCACCAGCTACCAGACCTTCGCCGGCGAGGTGTCGCAGCACACCGCTGTCCATGTCGGCCGCGCTGGCGCGGCGATCGGCGCCCTCGCCCGCAACCGACACCTTCGCAAGACAATGGGCGCGGCCGGTCGTGAGCGGGTGCGTAGCATGCTGGACTGGCCGGTGGTCGCCCGGCAGATCAGCGCGCTGGCCGACGACCTAGCCGAGATTCGCAAGGCCTCGCCGGATCCCGTGGTGCGTCAGAAGGCCGATCCGGGGCGCGGCGACCCCTTCATCGATTTTGCCGGCTTCGCGACACAGGTGTTGACGGCCGATACTCGCCTGAGCGCGGTCGCTGGCGTGAACGGCGATGACGTGCGGGGGCTGACGGCTGTCCTCGACAAGGCGTTCGCCAATGTGCGGGCGAGCCTGGAGGATTGCGCCATGGCGCTCGACCTGCTGGCGTCGGGCAAGGCCGCCTCGGCCCGCGAGATCATGGCCGCCTTCCCGGTTGAAAAGCGGCGCGCGGTGGAGATGGGTCTCGCTTGGATGGCCAAGCTCGGCCTTATCGACTGGCTGGCCTAGGGTGACCCCGTGGACGCGCGCGACCTCGTGGATGTAGCAATCGACGAGGATCCGCGGGCGCCGTGTCTCTGGGTTCCTTCAGAACTGTGGCCGGCGTTCCTCGCCGCCATCCACCGTGAACCCAATCTCATCGGGGCAGTGATCTACCGCAACAAGACCGTCCGCGAGGGCGGTCCGCTCACCGACATCACCACGCGCAGGCCCTGAGGCCGTGCGACCCGCCGCCACCCTGATCGCCGCAAGGGGCGTCCGCGGGTTCGGCGATGGCTTCACCGGGCTGCTATTACCGGTCTACCTCTCGTCCCTGGGGTTCAGCGCCTTCCAGGTGGGCGTGCTGACCACCGCGACCCTGCTCGGCTCGGCGGCCCTGACGCTGGCGGTGGGGCTGCTCGGCCACCGCGTCCCGGCCAGGCGGCTGCTGTTCGCGGCCTGCGCGCTGATGGGCCTGACCGGCGTGCTGTTCTCCCAAACCCATGCCTTCTGGCCGCTCGTCGTCGTGGGGTTCGTCGGAACCCTCAACCCGTCCGGCGGAGATGTGAGCCCCTTCCTGCCGCTGGAGCAGTCGCTGCTGGCCCACGCGGGGGCGCCGTCGCAGCGCACACACCTCTTCGCCCGCTACAGCCTGACCGGCTCGCTGATGATGGCGCTGGGCGCCTTGTCGGTCGGCTTGCTGGCCCCCCTGCGCGCCCTCACCGGCGTGGCCCAGCTGAGTCTCGTGGAGGGCGCCTTTGTCGTCTACGGCCTGCTCGGGCTGATCGCCGCGATGCTCTACCGCGGCCTGCCGGACCAGCCGAGCGAAGGCGAGGTCGCGCGGACGCCGCTGGGGCCCTCGAAGCGGAATGTTTACGGACTCGCCGCGATCTTCTGCATCGACTCCTTCGGCGGCGGCTTCCTTGTGCAGTCGTTGTTCGCGCTGTGGCTGTTCCAC
The DNA here is from genome assembly GCF_004799395.1 of Phenylobacterium sp. Taxonomy (GTDB): domain Bacteria; phylum Pseudomonadota; class Alphaproteobacteria; order Caulobacterales; family Caulobacteraceae; genus Phenylobacterium. The sequence goes on along the minus strand of NZ_SSMZ01000056.1, from coordinate 7,207 downwards.
CGTTTCGGCCTGTCGCTTGGCGCGGCGGGGGCGTTCTTCTTCTGGACCGGAGCGCTGGCGGCCCTGTCGCAACTCGCTGCAGCCCCGCTCGCCCGCCGCATCGGCCTGATCCGCACCATGGCCTTCACCCACATCCCGGCCAGCCTGTGTGTGATCGCCGCAGCCTTTGCGCCGAACGTGGCGACCGCCTTTGCCCTGCTTTTCGTCCGCGCCCTGCTCTCCAGTATGGATGTGCCGGCGCGCACCTCCTACGTGATGGCCATCGTGACGCCAGCGGAGCGGGCGGCGGCGGCCGGGGTGACCAATGTGCCGCGCAGCCTGGCCTCCGCGTTCAGCCCCGCCCTGGCAGGTTTCCTGTTCACGCTGACGCCCTTCGCCTGGCCACTGGTGATCGGCGGGTCGTTGAAGATCGCTTACGACCTGCTGCTGCTCTGGCGGTTCCAGAAGGTGCGCCCGCCGGAGGAGGCCGACTAAGGCGTCGCGGCGGCGCGGGCGGCCGCCTGGACGGCGGCGGGCAAGGTCTCGAACCAGGCCTGCGGCGACAGCTGACGGGCCACGCGCTCGCGGGCGGCGGCGCTCAGCTTGGGGCCAAGGGCCGGATCGGCGTGCAGGCGCACCAACGCCTCGGCCGCTGAGGCGATACCCGGGTCCGCCCAGGTCTGGCCTCGGTAGACCCCTTGCGGATCGTCGACCGGAATCTGGCGCCCCGGAACCAGCAGGGCGCAGCTCTCGTCCATGAAGTCGAGGACGCCCGAGAAAGCCGTGGCCAGCACCGGCGTGCCGAGCGCCATCGCCTCGGCGGGAGTCAGGCCGAAGCCCTCGGCGCGGTGCAGCGAGACCAGCACGTCGGCTCCGGCGATCAGGCTCTGCACCTCCGAATAGGGCCAGACCTCGTCGACGATGCGCACATTGGGCGGCGCGGCGGCGCGCAGGTTGGCCAGATCGCGCGGGAAGAGGCCGCCGTTCTGGATCTTGAGGGTCAGCTGGCAGGCCGGATCGTCGGCGAAGGCCCGGGCCCAGGCGGCGATGGCGCCCTGCGGGTTCTTCCGCGCCACCGAGGAGTTGAAGTCGAAGACGCTGACGCCCTGGAAGGCGGCCCGTCGCGGGGCCGGCGCGACGGCGGCGTAGTCCTCGATGAACAGCGGATGCGGGACGACACGCACTGGCGATGCGGCGCCGTCCAGAGCTTCGGCCGTGTAGCGGCTGGGCGCCCAGACCTCGTCCACCAGGGCGGCGTCCTTCAGCCACAGGCGCGGGGCGCGTGGCAGCTCCCAGGCCCAGTAGCCGTAGCGGGGGCCGATGAGCTGCTTCGGCCCCAGGCAGGCCAACGCTGCGAGCAGTTCCGGCGGGTTCAGGTGGAAGATCCAGGCAGAGGCGCAGACCGGGTGGGTCAACCGCCCGTCCCAGCCCAGCTTGGCGTCGGTGACGTCGAGGCGTTCAACGGGGACCTGCAAGGCCTCGAAGGCTCGCGCCGCCAGCCGCGCCGAAGTGGCGATGCCGTGCGAGCCCGCGAAGTAGCCCACCACCTTGATCGGCCCGGAAGCGTGCTGCGCCCCATGCGGCGCACGGGCGGCGCGGCGGACATAACCCTGCAGGGCGATGTTGAGCGCCGGCGCAGCCATCCTGCGGACCGGCTCCGGCAAGGCCGATCTCCAGAGCTTCCGGGCCGCGCCGAGAGCGCTCATCGAAGGAGGCTCATCAGACAACCTCTCACGCGGCGACGGGCGCTTGGCCCCTCACCGGCCGGAAGCTGGCCGGCGCGGCCGGCGCCCAGACCTCGTCGACGAAGGACAGGCCCACGGTGTCCCCATTGAGGCCCCCGGCGACCTCGCCGTCCCAGACGCCGACCGCGCGGGTCCAGCGGACCCCGCGGCTGTGCAGGGCGATGGCGTCGGCGGGCACAAGGTCAGGGTGGACGAGGAAGCGAACGAGATCGGCTTGCGCCGGGGCTGCGGCCGGCCCGGCGGGACCCAGGAACCTGCCAGCCATCGCCTCATAGACCAGGCGGTCGGCGGCGGCTTCGGCAGCCAACTCGGCGCCCTCGACCACCCAAAGCTCGGCGACCCGGGCGCCGACCGCGGGCCGCGCGGCGGCCTGGCGCTGGCGCACGGTCAGGCGAGCGAGCTGCATCTGCGGGTGGAGGCGGACGGACGCCGGCAGCGCGTCGAACTCGACGCCGTATTCGGCAAGGCCCCCGCCGGCCAGCCAGCGCAGGAACTTGAACCGCTCGGCGGCCGACCGCAGCGGGAACAGCCGCTGCAGATCGACACGGCTTTCCCAGATCTCGAGGAACAGACGAATGAAGGGCGCCGGCTGGGCCGGGGCGGCCTCCAGGAACGGCCCGCGCAAGGCGTCGGTCAGGCTCGCCGGCCATCCCGCGCGAGCGGCGACCCCGAAGCCGGCGGAGAGGCGGCGCTTCAGGTCGTTGGCGCCCGGCTCGGCCAGGCGGGCGGCGGCCAGCAGCGGCGCGGGATCGCGGGCCAGGCCGTCGATGACGTTGGCCGGCAGGAGGTCCGGTGCGAACCGTCCGGCGGCGGCCTCTGCGCCCAGGCACCAGGCGATCAAGCCGGCCGGATCGCCGGCGAATTTGGCGCGCAGATCCGCGCGGGCCGCCAGCAGGGCCTTAGCCGCTCGCGGCGTCCGGTCGGCGGAGGGTTCGCGCAGCCAGTCGAGCGCGCCGGCGGCGGGGCCCCGCCAGGGCGCCTCGCCCCAGACGGTTGGATCTGCTTCCCGCGCGCCACTGCGCCAGGCGGCGAGGAGGGCCTCCGCCGCCGACCCGGAAACCGCGTCGGCGCCCAGCGTCACAGCGTGCTCGGCGAAGAACTGGTGGAACCCCAGGCGGCCGGCCTCGTGGTCGAGCTGGAAACCTGTAGGGATGTCGCGCCAGACCTGATCCATGGTCCGGGTGACATCCGGCAGGCCGGCGAGGGCGGCTTCGGGGTCCGGCGCGTCGACCCAGGCTTCCACGGCGGCGGTCAGGCCGGCGGAGAAATCCTTGCCGTCACGGGCGGCGCGCAGGGCGCGGCGGCGCATGGCCGGTGTGATAAGCCGTCCCGACGGGAACTTCAGGTGGGCGTAGGGAATCGCGCGGCTGGTCTCGTGGCCGTTCTTCAGCATGGCCGCGGCGTAGTCGGCCAGCAGCTCCGCCAGTGGCGAGCCCGGTGTCACACGGACCCGGTCCTGGTGCTTCGACAGCACATCGGGCCGCGCGGGATCGAAGCCGGAGAAGTGGAAGAAGGCCAACGGCTCGCCGTCCACCGCCCAGCCGTCTGCGGTCTTGGCCAGGGAGCGGCCTTCCAGGTTCCAGTAGGCGAGGTTCAGCGTCGGCGTCCGCAGGATCGCCAGGCTGTCCACGAAGCCCGGCGAGAGGTCCATCCAGCGCTGGTCGGTGAAGAGGCCGTTCTTCAGATCGACGCGACAGTCGAACTCGCAGCGATCGGCCCACCAGCCCATCAGGTCGACGACCTTGGGTTCGGCGCGGGCGGCGCAGAACCCAAGGTTGAAGGAGCCCGACTGAAGGATCGCATGGTCGTTGGGCATGGCCGAACCCAACAACGGCTTGGTCAGGTGCGGCGTGAGCGCGAGCTGGGCCTCGGCGAGGCCGGCGCGCACGGCGTCCAGCGGCCTGAACACCAGGATGTCCGGATCGAGATAGGTGGCCGAGGTCACGCCCGGTTCGGTCAGGAAATGGCGGAAGACGTAGGGCTTCACCGCCGTGTTCAGCTCCAGCGCATCGTAATAGACGCTCATCGCCGCGTAGGGCGCGCCCATCCCGCGGGCGTCGACCACCTCGGCCAGGCGCGCGAGCTGGGGGATCGGCCCGTCGGTGGCGACGACCACGCGCCGGGCCTTCGGCTCATGGACCGCCAGGCTCTCCATCAGCGTCGCGGCCTGGGCCGCGTAGTTGCGGGAGATGATGGTGAAGATGACGTCCAAGAGGGATGGCTTGCGAGATTGCCTAAGGGGGTTGCCTTGAGGGGCTTGGTCTATCAGGCGCCGCCTCAGGCGGCCAACAGCTCGTCGAGCTTCTTGATGTCGGTGACCGGCGAGGCCACGCCGCCGTCCATGCGCATGACCTTGTTGCAGTAGAGCCGCAGCAGTTCGACGTCGTGGCTGGCCAGCACGAGGATACCGGCGCGCTCGACGAGCTTCAGCAGGCGCTTGTGAGCGATCTTCTGGAAGTCGGCGTCGCCGACCGCGATCCATTCGTCCATCAGGAGCACGTCGGCCTCGACGGCGGTGGCGGCGGCGAAGGCCAGGCGCGCCTGCATGCCCGCTGAATAGGTCTTCACCGGCATGGCCAGGAAGGGGCCGAGTCCGGAGAACTCTGCGATCTCGTCCATCCGCGCGTCGACCTCCTTGGCCGACAGGCCCGCGATGCGGCCGCGCAGGCGGATGTTGTCGAAGCCCGTGGCGGTGGGGTCGATGCCCAGGTTGAGGTCCAGCAGCGCGGCGATATGGCCCTGCACCTCGATGGAGCCCTCGTCCGGCTCATACGCTCCGGAGAGCGCGCGCAAGAGCGTGGTCTTGCCAGATCCGTTGTGGCCGATCAGGCCCAGACGGTCGCCGGCCTTCAGCTCCAGATTCAGGTTGGATATGGCGGTGACATCCGTCGAACCGTGGTGCGAGCCCAGCCGTCCGCCCACCGCAATCTTGGCCAGGTGCTTCTTCAGCGACTTGGCGTCGATCCCATAGACCGGGAACCGCAGCGTCAGGTTCTGGCAGGAGATGGAAACGGGAGGCGGCTTCATAGGTAGTGTACGATCCGCCTACGTGTGTTGGCGAAGACGCTGAACACCAGGGCCCAGCCCACCACGCCCATGGCGGCCAGGAAGGCGAAGGTGTGCGGCGCCACGCCCAGGCCCATCAGCGGCGCGCGGACGCCTTGCAGCAGGTGGTAGAACGGATTGGCGTCGAGGATCAGGTGATAGCGCGGCGGGATGCGGTCGGGCAGCCAGAACACCGGCGTCATGATCGCTGCGGCCTGGGTGATCGAGGCGACGATCTGCGGGATGTCGCGGAACCGTGCCGAGACGATCGCCACCAGCATGGAGATCCAGGCGACGTTCACGATCAGGAAGAAGAGGCCGAGCGCCGCCACCGGATAGTTCGCGACGCGCCAGTAGCCGTAATAGATCAGCACCGCGAGCACGATGACGATGTGGTGCGCCAGGTTGATCAGGTTTCTAAGGACGGTCCGCCAGACGAAGGTGAACATCGGCAACGAGGTCTGCGACAGCATGCCGGCGGCCTGGACGAAGGTCTCGCAGCCCTCGTTGATCGTGGTGGTGACCGTGCCGAAGAAGACGATGCCGAGCGCCACGAAGGGCATGAACTGCTGCAGCGACACGCGGAACAGCTCGCCCCACAGGACGCCGATGCCCAGAACCATCAGGCCCATGGAGAGCGTGATCCACAGCGGGCCCAGGATCGAGCCGCGGTAGCGCGAGACCACGTCGTGCCAGGCCAGCGACCAGGCCAAGTCGATCCGCTCGATCGACGCCCGCAGGTCCCGAAACGCCATCTGATACTCGAACAGCGCGCCGCGCCGTCCGGTCCGGAGCATGTGGGTGGCGGTGTCCATTGGTTCCCTAGGGAAGGGGCTCTCGCGGCGAAGGGGCGCTCGTAACAGGCAAGGCCCCGACGGCGCAAGGACGCCGCCCGCTTTGCCAGCCTACGGAGTTCCGTGTTAGCCGGGCGCATGGCGTCCATCGACAAGATCGCCCGGGCTGGGGTCACGCCGATGGAGGCGCGGGCGCTGCGGCTACGCGCGCTCGATCCTACCCTCGAGGGCGCCGGCGTCTGGCTGGTGGTGCCCTGCTACAAGGTCAAGGCCCACATCCTCGACGTGATCGCCAAGACCCCGGCCTGGGTCGAGGGTATCGTCTGCGTCGACGACGCCTGCCCCGAGCACTCCGGCGCCTTCATCGAGGCGAACGCCAAGGACCCGCGCGTGGTGGTGGTCAAGCTGGCGCAGAATCAGGGCGTCGGCGGCGCCACCATGGCTGGCTACCGCGAGGCCATCGCCCGCGGCGGCCAGGTCCTGGTCAAGGTCGACGGCGACGACCAGATGGACCTGGGCTACATGCCGCACCTGGTGGCCCCGATCCTGCTGGGCGAGGCCGACTACGCCAAGGGCAACCGCTTCACCTCGATCAGCCACCTCGCGACCATGCCGCCGGTCCGCGTGTTCGGGAACGCCGCGCTCAGCTTCGCGGCCAAGCTCTCGACCGGCTACTGGAACATCTTCGACCCGACCAACGGCTACACCGCCATCGAGGCGCAGGTGGCGCGGATGGCCATCGAGAAGCGGGTCTCGCGGCGGTTCTTCTTCGAGACCGACCTGCTCTATCACCTCTCGACCCTGCGCGCGGTGGTGCGCGACGTGCCCATGCCGGCCCGTTACGGCGGCGAGGTCTCGAACCTGAGGATCGGGGCCATCGTCGGGCCCTTCGCCTTCAAGCACGTCACCAACTTCCTGCAGCGGGCGCTGGGCCAGTACTTCGTGCGCGATTTCAACGCCGCGAGCCTGGAGATGGTGTTCGGGATTTTCTTCCTGCTTTTCGGCATGGGCTACGGCGCGCATTACCTTTCGGTGCGCCACACCGGCGCAGCCTCTCCCGGCGTCGTTATGGCCGCCGCCCTGCCGGTGATGCTGGGCGCCCAACTGCTGATGCAGGCGCTGAACTTCGACGTGCTGAACGTGCCGGCCCGACCGATCCACCCCTACCTGCGCACCATCGCGCGGATGGAAGCCGAGAAGGGCGCGCCGTGAAACTGGCTGACATCGCCCTCTGCGCCGGCTTTTCCCTGGCGTTGCCGGTCGGACAGACGCTGTTCAAGTTCGCGGCCGTCAACAACGCGCGGCTAAGCGGCCCGCTGATCCTGCGGCTGGCGACCAACGTCCCGCTGATCGGGGCCTTCGCGTGGTACGGCCTGACGGCGCTCTTCTGGTTCTACATCCTGACGAGGGTGCCGCTGTCGCTCGCCTACGCCTTCTCGATCGTGGGCTCGGGCCTGGTGCCGCTGGTGGCGTGGCTGGTGTTCAAGGAGCCGCTCGATTGGCGCTTCGCCGTCGGCTACCTGCTGATGCTGGCGGGTTTTGCGGTGATCATGCAGGGCCAGCGCGCCCTAGGCTGAGCGGCCCGCAAGGAAGGCGTCGGCGGCGGCGCGGACCTCTTCGTAAGGCACCTTGAACATCCGCTCG
>NZ_SSMZ01000055.1 GCF_004799395.1 Phenylobacterium sp. | reverse complement strand
AGGTTCTTGGCCTGCTTGTCATAGGCGTCGATGCCCAAGGTCAGGCCACCGATCTTCTGCTGAGCGCCCACGTCGAAATAGTTGTCGCGCTCCGAGCGCGGCAGATCGTTCTGGGTCCCGGGTTGCTCGCCGCTGGTGCCGATGAACTTGAGGACCGCCGTCGAGGCGATCAGTTCGAACGGGGGCGGCGAGAAATAGCGCGCATAGCCGGCGTGGAACGTTGTGCCCTCCATCGGCGTCCAGACCAGGTTCACCCGCGGCGACAGCTGGTTCTCCTGCCGGAACGAGACCAGCTGGTCGAAGCGCAGGCCGTAGTTCACCGTCAGGCTGTCGAACGGCTTCCACTCGTCCTCCAGATAGGCCGAGTAGGTCTGGGCGTTGGCGCTGCTGTTGTCGACGATGGAGACGGCCGCCGGACCGATCTGGTTTCCGTTGGCGTCCACGTTGAACACCTGGGAATTCGTCTGGCTGGTGGTGTGGTCGGTGGTGACGATCAGGCCCGAGCGGAGCGTGTGGGCGTCGGTGAGCTTGTAGACCCCCTCCAGCTGCACGCCGAAGGCGGTGTCGGTCTTGCGCGCCGCCTGGGCGATGCCGTTGAACAGCAGCTCGCCGGTGACGTCGGGCGTGTACTGCAGCTCCGAATAGCGGGCGAAGACCGAGGCCTGGCCGGTGAACTTGTCGGTGGTCTTCTGGTAGCTGACGATCGCGTAGGAGGTGCCTTCCTTCTGGTTCTCGTTGAGCTGCGCGGACGGAAAGGTGGAGACACCGTTCTGGCTGAAGCCGAGGCTCGGCTCGAGACCGGGCGTGTTGGGGATCTGGAACTTGTCCTGCGAAGTGCCCGCGATCAGCGAAACCCGGCTGGTGTCGTCCAGGATGTGATCGAGATAGCCGAAGGCCTGGTACTGGTCGGAGTGGTCGTGCAGCGGATTGGCGCGGCCATCCGGGCTCTCGATGCCGACGTCGGTGCCGGTGTAGCTGCCGGAGAAGAAGCCGCTGGTGGCGCCCGACGAGCCGCCATACTCGATCGAGGGCTCGATCATGCCGTGGCTGCCGCCGTAGACGCCGACCTCGCCGCCGTTCTGGAAGCCGCTCTTGGTGGTGATGTTGACGATGCCGGCGTCGCGGATGCCGTACTGCGCGGGCAGCGCGCCGGTGATCAGGTCGACGTTGGCCGCCAGCCGGGGCGACAGCGACTGGCCGAACACCTGCAGGCCCTCCGGCAGGATGACGTTGTTCAGGCGGAACTGGATGTTGCCGTGGTCGCCGCGGATATGCAGCTGGCCGAATGAGTCCTGCGCCACGCCCGGCGCCTGCAGGATCACCTGGTTCAGCTCGGCATTGGCGCCGGACGGCAGGTTGTTGATGAAGGCCTCGGGCATGGAATAGCTGGTCGCGCCCAGCGCGGGCTCGACCTCGGACCGCGCCGCGTCCAGCCGCTGGGCGGTGACCACGATCTCGGAGGCCTGAGCCGTCGGCGGCGCGGCGGCGTCGGATTCCGCGGCGTTGGCGGTGGCGGCGACCATGGCGCCGAGGCCGGCGGCGGCCAGCAGGAACAGTTTACGCGTCATTGAACACCCTCGAGGCCGGGCCCATCTCAGTGGCCGTTATGTGATAACGTAGCTGTTATGAAATAACATAACGAGTCGTCAAGCCACTGCGTGCGGTCCTCAGCTGCGACGCGAAGAAGATTGCGGCGCAGGGGCCTGGAGCGTTACCTGATGGACATGCACTCGCCGGACTGCACCCACGAGGACGGCGCCCATCCGGGGCTGGAGGGCGCGGACCTGCGCCACGCCCTGGTCGACGCCGAACACCGCTGCCTCGACATCCAGGAGCGGCTGACCGCGCCCAGGCGGCGCGTGTTGCAGCTGTTGCTGGAGTCGGACGCCCCCCAGAAAGCCTACGACCTGATCGCCGCCTTCGGCGAGAGCGGCGAGCCGGCCAAGCCGCCCACGGTCTACCGGGCGCTCGAATTCCTTGAGCGACTGGGCTTCGCCCACCGCATCGAAAGCCTGAACGCCTATGTGCCCTGCCGGCTGGACCGCTCGGGTCACGCCGCAGCCTTCCTGATCTGCGACTGCTGCGGCGCAGCGGAAGAATTCGAGCCGGACTTCGCGCCTGGCCGGGCGGCTGCGGCCGCCAGGGGCTATGCGGTTAAGTCCGTCACCCTCGAAGCCCGCGGCCTCTGTCCGGCGTGCCAGGCGGGGTGAGGCGGCAGATCTACCTGGACTGCGACGGCGTCCTCGCCGATTTCGAAGCGTCCGCCCAGGCCATCCTCGGCATGCCGTCAGACGCCTTCGAGCACCTGCGCGGCGCTGGCCAGTTCTGGAAACGTCTGGCCGCGGCCGACGGCTTCTTTGAGCATCTCGGCCTCCTGCCCGACGCCCGCGAGCTCTTCGACGCGGTGGAAGCCAGCGCCCCGGTCATCCTGACCGGTATGCCGCATGGCCAGTGGGCCGAACCTCAGAAACGCGCCTGGGCCGGCCGCCACTTCCCCGGTGTCCCGGTGATCGCCACCACCGCAGCGCTCAAGCGCGAGCACTGCTACCCCGGCGATGTCCTGGTCGACGACCGCGACCAGCACCGCGCCCTCTGGGAAGCCGCCGGCGGCGTCTTCATCCACCACCGCTCGGCGCAGGAGTCGATCAAGGCGCTGAAAGCGGCGGGGTATATCTGAAGATCATCCCTCCCCGTTCCGGTGGGGGAAATCGATCACCAGAATATCCCGCGCACCACCTGCACGATGCGGCCGGTGAAGCGGTCGATCATCAGGGCGTCGGGACCGACCCGGACCCACTCAAATCCCGGAGGCGGATAGGGCAGGTCGTAGTTCATGAAGTCGCCGATCCAGTAGGGCTGGCCGAACCAGCCGCGCGGCAGGAAGTCTCCGAACCCCCAGGCGCGGACATAGTAGCCATAGGGCGGCCGATAGAAGCCGGCGTGGAACCGATCCTGGCTCCAGAGCACCGGCGGAGCATGCCCCGCTTGCCAACGGGCGCCGCGACCGCCCCAGGGACTGTTGCGCGCGTCGAACTGCGGACCGCCTGCGCTGCGCCCGTCGTGGCGCTGTTCGGGGCGGACGTCCGCGGCGCGGCCGGTCCCCGGCGGGACCACCTCGTTGGGCCCGCGCTCATGATCGAACCGGCGCGGACCGCCGCCCTGAGGCCCCGGACCGGGAGCACGGTCGAAGTGCTGGGCCGGGCCGCCCGCTGGCGCGCCCTGGAAATCCCGATGCGGAGCGCCGCCCTGTTGCGCACCGCCCTGTTGCGCGCCTCCCCGGGGCGGACCGTCGCGGCCTTCCGAGCCGTGGCCCTGGGGCGCGCCGGGCGGGGGACCGCCGTGTCCCGCGCCGCCGGGAGGGCCGCCAGGGTGCGACGCCCCTTGAGAATGCGGCGCCCCTTGAGGATGCGCCGGGGCCTGCTCGCGGTCACGATCCTGCGCCAGGGCTGCGCCGCTGGCGCCCGCCAGCAGCAGCAGGGCCAGCACCGGGGTCGAAAGCTTCGTCTTCATGGTCTCGCTCCAGGGGCTCTGCGGCCCGTCGGTTGCGTAAGTGTATCCCCACTATTGCCGAGCTGACTGAACCACGGTTGAACGGCAATGACCGCTCAGGCGTCAGGAACCGGAAGCGCAGGCTGATGACGGCGCATATCAACGACATCCTGGGCTTCTGGCGTACGGCCGGCCCGCAGAAGTGGTTCAAGAAGGTCACCGCCTTCGACGACGCAATCCGCCTGAAGTTCGAACCCACCCATCACCGTGCCGCCCGCGGGGAGTACGATCTGTGGGCGCAGTCGGCCGATGGCGCGCTGGCGCTCCTGATCCTGCTCGACCAGTTCCCTCGCAACCTCTACCGCGGCTCCGGCCACGCCTTCGCCACCGACGGCAAGGCCAGGTCCATCGCGCGCGCCGCGATCGAACAGGGCTTCGACCGCGAAGTCGACCCGCTCTTCCGCAACTTCTTCTACCTGCCCTTCGAGCACTCCGAGGACATCGCCGACCAGGACTTCGGCCTGGCTCTGGTCGCCGAGAACGGCGTCGAGGACGACCTGAAATGGTCGACCATCCACCGCGACATCATCGCCCGCTTTGGCCGCTTCCCCCACCGCAACGCCGCTTTGGGCCGCGCGACAACGCCGCAGGAGCAGGAATTCCTGGATG
>NZ_SSMZ01000054.1 GCF_004799395.1 Phenylobacterium sp. | reverse complement strand
GCCAAGTGGCGGCTGACGCCAGACACCCTGGACAAGCGGATGGCCGATCAGGACGCCGTGCTCGACGCCGGCGCGCCCTATGTGAAGCCGGGCGGACGCATGGTCTATGTGACCTGCTCGGTGCTGCCGCAGGAGGACGAGGACCGCGTGGCGGCCTTTCTGGCGCGCATGCCGGGCTTCGTCTCAGCGCCCGCGACGGCGGACCCCAAGCTCATCCAATACCTGACCCCTGACGGCTTTTTGCGCCTGTCGCCCCGCACTTCCGGCACGGACGGCTTTTTCGTCGCCGTGCTGGAGAAACCCCGCTAACGGAGCCCCATGCCAACGCCCGCTCACGAACGCGTTCTCATTGTCGATTTCGGCAGCCAGGTGACCCAGCTGATCGCCCGGCGCCTGCGCGAGAGCGGCGTCTATTGCGAGATCCATCCCTACGACAAGGTCGAGCCGATGCTCGACGACTTCGCGCCGAAAGCGGTGATCCTGTCCGGCGGGCCAGCGAGCGTGCACGAGGCGGAAAGCCCATCCGCGCCGCAGAAGGTGTTCGAGCTGGGCGTGCCGGTGCTCGGCATCTGCTACGGCGAGATGACCATGGCCGCGCAGCTGGGCGGCGCCGTGGAGGGCGGGCACGCCCGCGAGTTCGGCCGCGCCGAGATTCTGATCGAGCGCCCGTCGCCCCTGCTGGAAGGCCTCGGCGAGGCGGGCCACCGCGAAACGGTCTGGATGAGCCACGGCGACAAGATCACCGCCATCCCGCTGGGCTTCGAGGTGGTGGCCGCGTCGGAAGGATCGCCCTATGCGGTGATCGCCGATGAGGGCCGGCGCTTCTACGGCATCCAGTTCCATCCCGAGGTGGCGCACACGCCACGCGGGGCGCTGATGCTGCGCAACTTCACCCACAGGATCGCGGGCCTCAGCGGCGACTGGACCATGGCCTCGTTCCGCCAGGAGATGGTGGCCAAGATCCGCGCCCAGGTGGGCGAGGGCCGGGTGATCTGCGGCCTCTCCGGCGGGGTCGACTCCTCGGTGGCGGCGGTGCTGATCCACGAGGCGATCGGCGAGCAGCTGACCTGCGTCTTCGTCGATACCGGCCTCCTGCGTCTCAACGAGGCCGAGCAGGTCGTGACCCTGTTCCGGGATCACTATAATATCCCCCTCGTACACGTTGATGCGTCGAAGGAATTCCTCGGCGAACTGGATGGCGTTTCCGACCCCGAGACCAAGCGCAAGATCATCGGCCGGGTGTTCGTGGAAATCTTTGACCGCGAGGCTGCCAAGGTCGAGGGCGCGGCCTTCTTGGCCCAGGGCACCCTCTATCCGGATGTGATCGAAAGCGTCTCGGCGCGCGGCGGACCATCGGCGGTGATCAAGAGCCACCACAACGTCGGCGGCCTGCCGGAATATATGAAGCTCAAGCTGGTCGAGCCGTTGCGGGAGCTCTTCAAGGACGAGGTCCGCGCGCTGGGCGTCGAGCTGGGCCTGGACCCCGCCTTCGTCGGCCGCCATCCGTTCCCCGGCCCCGGCCTCGCCATCCGTATTCCGGGGGAGATCACGTCGGAGAAGGTCGCGGTGCTGCAACAGGCCGACGCCATCTACCTCGACGAGATCCGCAAGGCTGGCCTCTACGACTCGATCTGGCAGGCCTTCGCCGTCCTCCTGCCTGTGAAGACGGTGGGCGTGATGGGCGATGCGCGCACCTATGAGAATGTCTGCGCGCTGCGCGCCGTCACCTCCACCGACGGCATGACCGCCGACTTCTTCGAATTCCCGTGGGAGGTTCTGGGCCGCGCCGCCACCCGCATCATCAACGAGGTCAAGGGTATCAACCGCGTCGTCTACGACGTGACGTCCAAGCCGCCAGGGACGATCGAGTGGGAATAAGCGTTGCTTTAGAAGTGCAATAATATAAAAGAGTTACGAATTCTCGTTGATCATTCAGTCTGCATAGTCAATTGGGCTACGCCCGGGTCGGGACCTTTCGCCATCTATCGGTTCATGGGGCGTGAGACAGGCAACCGCGCGGTTTCGTCGGAAAAGCAGACGGTATTTTTCCGGCCAAGGGCGCAGCTTCCTGATC
>NZ_SSMZ01000053.1 GCF_004799395.1 Phenylobacterium sp. | reverse complement strand
TGGGAAAAGCAGAAGGACGGCGAGGAGCGCCGGGCCTCGTCGCGGCGATCGAGATACGCCGACGACAACAACGGCGCATAGCTGACCATGAGGCGATAATGGCGGACCCCAGACATATCCAACGCTCGGGCCAGATCGACTGGTCGAGGGTCCGCCCACGCCGCCATCCCTTCAACCCAGCCTCGGAGATGCGGATGGTTCCCCTGGGGGATCCAGCGGGAATGAGCCAGCTCGGCGTCCACATGATCCGAATTCCGCCGGGCAAGGAGAGCTTCATTCCTCACGCCCATTCGGTTTCGGAGGAGTTCGTGTTCATTGTGGAGGGCGTGGGCGAGATGATGCTGGACGACGTCGGGCATCCAGTGGGGCCTGGCGACTTCGTGGGCTTCCCTCTCGACGGCGTAGTCCATTCCCTGAAGTCGAAGGGCCCCGGCGATCTCGTCTATCTCACCGCCGGCCGCCGCGACCCAATCGAGATCGCCGACATGCCGAGCATCGGCAGGACCACGATCTTCCGGAACGGCAAGATGGAGCTGTTCGACGTGGAGGCCGCCGAGCGCTTGACGGGCGAGGAGTGGATGGCGCGGACGACGATCGAGGGGTGAGTTGCTGGATGCTCCCTGAAAGGGGAATCCGGTCAGCGCAGATACATCGCCGCCAGGAACGCCGCCCCCGCGACCACCGCGCCGGCGGCGAACCAGAGGAGCGCCGAGCCGCCGGAGCGGGTTTGCCGCACCTCGACGGTCGTGGTTGACGTATTCGGCAAACTCTCCGCCATCCGCGCGATGTTCCTGAGCGCGGTCATCGCCTCGTCGGCGAAGCGCTTGATCCGCGCGGCGGGCGACAGTTCACGGGCGATCCAGCGGCGCACGACGGGATCGGCGGCCGACCAGATGTTGTGGTCGGGCAGGATGCGGCGCGCGACGCCCTCGACCGTCATCATGGTCTTCTGCAGGAGCACCAGCTCCGGGCGCAGGCGCATTTCGTAGAGGGCGGTGATCTCGAAAAGCTGCAGCAGCACCCGGCTCATCGGCACCTGGCTGGCCGGACGGCCGAATACCGCCTCGCCGACCGCGCGCAGCGCCTGGGCGAAGGCCTCGACACTGTGGTGGGCCGGCACGTAGCCGGCGTCGAAGTGGGTGCGCGCGACGGCTTCGTAGTCGCGGTTGAGGAAGCCCCAGAGGATCTCCGCCAGATAGCGGCGCTCGGCCGGGCCGATGCGGCCGATGATCCCGAAGTCCACCGCCGTCAGCGACGCCGGCGCCGCGGCGAACAGGTTGCCCTCATGCAGGTCGGCGTGGAAGACGCCGTGGTCGAGGGCCTGGGACAAGAAGGCGCGGATCAGGTTGTCGGCCATGGCCTGGCGGTCGAGGCCGGGCTGGGTAAGCGCGCCGGGATCGGAGAGCGGCCAGCCGCGGGCCCACTCCATGGTCAGGACGCGCTTGCCGACGCCTTCCCAGACAATCGGCGGCGCCGCCATATAGCCGTCCAGCGCCATCACCTCGCGCAGCTCGTCGGCGCCGGCCGCCTCCAACCTCAAGTCAAGCTCCAAGCTGACCGCCCGGATCACGGTTTCGGCGAAGGCGATGGGCTCCAATCGGCGGGCCGGCGGAATCCAGCGGTCGATCAGCCGGGCAGCCAACATCAGGCTCTCGGAATCGGCGGCGACCCGCCGCTCGATCCCGGGCCGCAGCACCTTCACCGCCACCTTGCGGCCATCGAGCAGCCGGGCCTCGTGCGCCTGGGCCAGCGAGGCCGCGGCCAGGGGCTCGCCAAACTCGGCGTAGAGGCTCTCGACCGTGCGCCCGAGCGCCTTTTCCACCTCGGCGCGGGCGATGGCGGTGGGAAAGGCGGGCAGCCGGTCCTTCAGCCGCGACAGGTCCTCGGCGAATTCACGGCCGAAAAAATCGCCGCGCGTCGACAGCACCTGCCCGAGCTTGATGGCGACCGGCCCCGTGCCTTCGAGCGCACGCGCCAGCCGCTCGCCGGGCCGGCCCTGACGCGCGCCGGGGCCTGCGAACAGTCGCAGCGTCCTGGCGATGAAGGCCACCGACGGCAGGTAGGCGTCATCCAGTTCGCGGGGCAGCAGGGCGTCGTTGCGCACCAGCCCCCAGACCGCGGCGGTCATGCGGCCGAACGCGCCGATCGCCCCCATGTCGCTAGATCGCCCGGCCGGTGTGCAGCGCCGCGACTCCGCCGGTGAAGTTGGTGTAATCGACGCGCGCGAAGCCGGCCTCGCCGATCATGCCTGCGAACCGCCGCTGGTCCGGGAAACGGCGGATGCTCTCCACCAGGTACTGATAGGCGTCGCGGTCCCCGCCAACCCGCGCGCCGATCTCCGGGATCACCTTGAAGGAATAGGCGTCGTAGGCCTTCTGAAGCGCCTCGGTGATCGGCCGCGAGAACTCCAGGCACAGGAACCGCCCGCCGGGCTTCAGCACGCGGCGAGCCTCGCGAAGCGCGGCGGGGATGTCGGTGACGTTGCGGATGCCAAAGGAGATCACATAGGCGTCGGCGCTGTCGTCAGGCAGCGGCAGACGCTGGGCGTCGCCGACGGCCCAGGCGATCTCGGGTTCGCCGCCCTTCTCGCGCCCGGCGGCCACCATCTCGGCGTTGTAGTCGATGACCAGGATCTTCGCGTCTGCGCCGCCGCGGCGCAGCTGGGCGCCCCGCGCCATCCGGGCGAAGCGGCGGGCCATGTCGCCGGTGCCGCCGGCGCAGTCGATGATGATCTCGCCCGGCTGCGGATTCAGCCGCGCGGCGACAGCGTCCTTCCAGAGCCTGTGGACACCCCCGCTCATCAGGTCGTTCATCAGGTCGTAGCGGCGCGCCACGCGGTCGAAGACCCCCCGCACCAGGCCGGGCTTTTCGCTCGCATCCACGTCGCGGAAGCCGAAGGTGGCGACAGGTCCGGTCATAGGCTGAGCCTCTTAGCCCCCCGGCCGCAGGGCTCCAAGGCCCTTGGCGCGGCGGCAGGCCCGTGCCAAGCCGTCGCTTGCTTCATAAAGTGGGGGCCATGCCCGAACTTCCCGAGGTCGAGACGGTGCGCGGCGGGCTGGCGCCCGTGCTGGAGGGCCACCGCCTGACGCGCGTCGAGGCGCGGCGCCCTGACCTGCGCTTTCCCCTGCCACCCAACTTCGTCCAGGTGCTCACCGGCGCCACGGTCACCCGGGTGGTGCGGCGCGCGAAGTACCTGCTGGCCAGCCTCGACCGGGAAGACACCCTGGTCATGCACCTCGGCATGAGCGGCCGGTTCGAGATTTCCAATCCGATGAAAGGCGCGCCCGAGGGCGTCGAGCGCCCCGGCGAGTTCCACTACGCTCCGGACCGCGACCCCAAGCACGCCCACATCGTCTTCGAGACCGAGGCCGGCTCGCGGGTCACCTATTATGACCCCCGTCGGTTCGGCTACATGGCCCTGGTCAATTCGGCGACCCTGCACCTTCACCCTTGGTTCGCGGGTCTCGGCCCGGAGCCGCTCTCCGAGGACTTCAGCGCCGCGCGGCTGCACGGCGCCTTCAGGGACCGCAAACAGGGGCCCAAGACCCTTCTCCTGGATCAGCGGATCGTCGCGGGCCTCGGCAACATATATGTCTGCGAGGCCCTGAACCGCGCCCGCATCTCGCCGTTCAAGGCGGCGGGCGGAATTTCGAAGCCCAGGCTGGAGAAGCTGGTCGCCGATATCCGCGCGGTGCTGACCGAGGCGATCGCCGCCGGTGGCTCGACGCTTCGCGACTTCGCCCAGACCGACGGTGCGCTCGGCTATTTCCAGCATCGTTTCCGGGTCTACGACCGCGAGGGCGAGCCCTGTTTCAACGACCCCTGCGTCGGCGTCATCGCGCGCAGGGTGCAGGCCGGCCGTTCGACCTTCTATTGCCCCGTTTGCCAGAAATGATCGCGCCCATGAGCCGCCATCGCCGCATCCTGGCCTCCTTCGCCTTGGCCCTGACCGTCGTCTCCGCCGGCGCCGCGGCGGCGGCGCCGCCGATCTGGGTGGTGAAGGACAAGGATTCCGAGATCGTGCTGTTCGGCTCGATCCACGTCCTTCCGGCGAACCTGGATTGGGAGCCACCCGCCCTCGACCGGGCGCTGAAGAGCGCCGACGACATCTGGTTCGAACTGCCCATAGACCCGCAGAGCGAGGCCTACACTTCAGTCCTGGCCCAGCAGATGGGCGTCCTGCCGCCGGACGGCTCGCTGTTCAAGCTGCTGCCGCCGGCCGACGCGGCCCTGATGAGCCAGGTGGCCGCGACCTACCAGGTCTCGCCTCTCGTGCTGGACCGGCTGAAGCCCTGGCTGGCCGAGATCGCCCTGGCTGGCGGGGCCTATCGCAAGGTCGGCGCCGACGCTACGACCGGCGTCGAGAAAACGATCTCGGCCATGGCCACGCCCAACGCCAAACGTCAGGCCTTCGAGACTCCGGCCGAACAGATCGGCATGCTGTCGGCCGGATCCAGCGACGAGCAGGTGGCTTCGCTGCGCGAGACCCTGCACGAGATGGCCGACAAGCCGGACGAATACGCCGTGCTGGTGAAGGCCTGGATGAACAGCGACATCGCCACCCTCGACGCCGAGGCGCTGGAGCCCCTGCGCAAGGCGTCGCCAGAGCTCTTCAAGCGGCTGGTCAGCGACCGCAACGCCCGCTGGACCCAGGTTCTCGACGCCCGCATGAAGGGCCACGGCAAGACCGTCGTGGTGGTCGGCGTCGGCCACCTGATCGGCCCGGACGGGGTGCCCGCGAAACTTCGGGCGCTTGGCTATTCGGTCACGGGGCCTTAAGGCCCCGAAGGCCAACCACGGAGCCCGCCGATGAGCGCCTACGAAACCCTGATCGTCGAAGCCCCGCAGCCGGGCGTCACCCTGATCCGCCTCAACCGGCCGCAGGCGCTGAACGCGCTGAACAGCCAGCTGCTGACCGAGCTGCCGGCCGCCCTCGACACAGCCGAGGCCGACGAGGCGGTACGCTGCGTGGTGCTGACCGGCTCGGATCGCGCCTTCGCCGCCGGGGCCGACATCAAGGAGATGTCGGACAAGTCCTACGCCCAGATGTTCGTCAGCGACTTCTTCGGCCCCACGGCGCGAAGGATCGAGGGCTTCCGCAAGCCGCTGATCGCTGCGGTCGCCGGCTACGCTCTGGGCGGCGGCTGCGAGTTGGCCATGCTTTGCGACTTCATCATCGCCGCCGAGACAGCCAAGTTCGGTCAACCGGAGATCAACCTGGGCGTCATGCCGGGGATTGGCGGCACCCAGCGGCTGCCGCGCGCGGTGGGCAAGGCGAAGGCCATGGACATGGTGCTAACCGCCCGGATGATGGACGCCGCCGAGGCCGAACGCGCAGGCCTGGTGTCCCGGGTAGTGCCCGCCGACAAACTGCTGGAGGAGACCCTCGCCGCGGCCGGCAAGATCGCCAGCCAGTCGCCGCTGGCGCTCGCCATGAACAAGGAGCTGATAAACGCGGCTTTCGAGACCACGCTGTCCACCGGCGTGGCCATGGAGCGGCGCCTGTTCCACTCGCTCTTCGCCTTCGAGGACCAGAAGGAAGGCATGGCCGCCTTCGTCGACAAGCGGCCGGCGAAGTTCACGGGGAAGTAGGCGGGCCGAAAAGACCCCCGCGCGCCGTTGACCCGCCGCCCATCCTCCCGTATATCCGCGCCTCCAATTTTCACCGCCCGGCCCGCCGGGCGCGTTCGCATGAGAAGCTCCTAGATGGCCAATACGCCCGGCTCCAAGAAGGCGGTCCGCAAGATCGCCCGCCGCACCGAAGTCAACACCGCGCGCCGCTCGCGCGTACGCACCTTCCTGCGCAAGTTCGACGAAGCCCTGACTTCGGGCGACGCCGCGGCGGCCAAGGACGCCTTTGTGAAGGCCCAGTCGGAGCTGATGCGCGCCGTCACCAAGGGCGTCGTCCACAAAAACACCGGTTCGCGCAAGGTGTCGCGCCTGGCCGCCCAACTGAAGAAAATGTCGGCTGCCTGACATAAGCCTGGCGGGATCGAAACCCCGCCGTCGAGATCGGAATTTGACCTGCCAAACGGCGCCCCCCACGGGCGCCGTTTTCGCGTCTAGGGCGAGGCTGCGGGGTGCGACCTATGCGACGAATCTGCTCAGCGCACGGACCGCTGTTCGGCGTTTCCCTTGGAGCGAAAAGGGCTCCGCGCGAGTCAACGAAAATATCGTTCGACCCGCCGAAGAATCACCGTTGACCGGCCTTGGCCCCCCATTAGTGTCAGCTTCCTTACAGGCGTCTTCAATCTGATCCCGGATCAAAACGGGGCGCCGGCGGAGCGCTTGCGCTCGCCGGATAAGAGCCTGTTTGTGTTGAGAAAGGCGCGGTTCCTTGCGTGGGGCTGGGACCGTGACGTGGGCAGGACGGGATTGGAAGAGATGATGAGCGGGGGGGTTGCGGGAGCCATGGCGAGCGCACCGGCCGGGGTCGTGTGGACCAAGACCTGCGTGGTCTTGAAGCGCGAGCTGGGCGAAGCGACGTTTGGGTCCTGGCTGGGCCAGGCGGCGCTGCGCGAGACCGGGGACGAGGTGTGCCTGGTGGCCGCCACGGGCGTCGCGCGCGACTGGATCGCGCGGCATGCCTGGCGACGTATTGGGGAGCTGTGGGCGCAGAACGATCCGCTGGGCCGCAGGCTCGATCTGAAGTCACGTATGGAAGTCGATTTCGAGGCTCCGGCGACCATCGCGGCGACTGTTGCAGCGTCCGCTACGGCGGCGGAATCCGTCCAAGGTTCGGCGGCGCCCGAAGTCTTCGAGATCGAGGCCGCGCCGGCTGCGGCCCGCCATGGCCGCCTTCTGGGGCTGCAGGACCGCTTCGCCTTCGACACCTTTGTCGCTGGCCCTTCCAACGAATTCGCCTTCGCCGTGGCGCGGCGCGTTGCGACGTGGTCGGACGGCCATTTCAACCCGGTTGTGTTCCACGGGCCCTACGGCTTCGGGAAGACCCACCTGCTGAACGCGCTCGCCTGGGAAGCCATGCGAAATGAGCCCTCCAAGCGGGTGGTCTACCTGACCGCCGAGAGATTCACCTCGACCTTCGTCAAGGCGCTGCAGGACAAGCAGACCTCGGCCTTCAAGGACGAACTGCGCAACGCCGACCTGCTGCTGATCGACGACGTGCACTTCGTGGCGGGCAAGACCCAGACGCAGGAGGAACTGTTCCACACCCTGATCGCGCTAGTGGAAGACGGCCGCCGCGTGGTGATGACCGCTGACCGCTCGCCCACCGAGATTTCGGAGATGGAGCCTCGGCTGCGCAGCCACCTGCAGGCGGGCCTGGTCTGCGGCATCGAGCCGGCCGACCGGACGCTTCGCCTGGGCATCCTGGAGCGTAAGCTGCAGACCCTGGCCCAGCAGGGCAAGTTCCTGCCGTCCGCCAAGCCCGAGGTCATGCAATTCCTGGCCGACCGCTTCACCGACAGCGTCCGTGAGTTGGAAGGGGCGCTGAACACCCTGGTGGCCCGTGTCGGCGGGGACGTGGCGCGGCTGACCCTCGACGAGGCCCAGACGATCCTTCGCCCGCACCTGTCGTGCAACGAGCGCAAGGTGACGGTGGACCAGATCCAGAAGACCGTGGCCGAGCACTACGGGCTGAAGCAGGCCGACCTGATCTCCGAGCGCCGCGCCCGCGCCGTGGCCCGCCCGCGGCAGGTGGCCATGTGGCTGGCCAAGCAGATCACCGTCCGCTCCCTGCCCGACATCGGTCGCCGGTTCGGCGGGCGCGACCACACCACAGTGCTGCACGCCGTGCGGCGCATCGAAAGCCTGAAGGCCGAGGACCCGGCCATCGCGCGAGACGTTGACGTACTGCTCAGGAAGCTGCGGGGCTAAACAGCCGAAATGCTGTAGGGTGGGGTCACCGCGCAATCGCGGCCGCCCCACCTGAAAAGCTGCTCATGTCTGGAAAAGACCTCAAGGGCTCCGGCCTGACCGATCGCCTGTCCGCCGCCGCCGACGCCAAGGCCGCCCTGCTGGCGAAGCTCAAGCCCAAGCCCACGGTCACCGATCCCCTGTTCGAGCAGCGGTCGGCCCTGCGCGAGGCCGAGCGCAAGGCCGAGCTCCACGAGGTACGCACCGTGCGCGCCGACGAGAAAGAAGCCATCCGCCAGGCCGCCGCCGACGCCCTGGCCGCCGATCATGCGGCGATCGCCGCCGCCGAGGAAGCCGCGCTCGCCGAGAAACGGGGCGCGCGCAAGGAACGCAAGCAACTCACCAAAGCCGAGGCCCAGACCAAGCGCGACGCCCGCTACGCGGCCCGCAAGGCGCGCTAGGCGCGCTAGGCGGCAGACCTGTGGGCGGCGAACGCCATCCGCGCGCGAACTGCGTCGTCGGCGGCCGGACCGGCGACGAGCGTGAAGGTTCCGTCATCCACCCGTCGGCCGGTGTGGGCGTCCACGACGACCGGATCGGCCGCCAGACCCGTCGTAGTGTCTGCGAGACCGCTCGCCAGGCCCTCCCTGGCGAAATGCCGGTTCCCGAAAGCCATCATCGCATAGAGCACCGGGCGGAAGTCGCGGCCCAGCTCGGTCAGGACGTATTCGTCGCGCGGCGGCCGTTCGTTGTAGCGGCGTCGCTCAAGAAAGCCCGCCTCCGCCAACCGCGTTAGTCGGTCGGCGAGGATGTTGGGGGCCACGCTCAGGCTTTTGCGGAACTGGTCAAACCGGGTCAGGCCATGGAGGGCGTCGCGCAGGATCATCAGGCTCCAGGCGTCTCCGGCCCGCGCTACGGTGCGTGCGACCGGGCAAAGGCAACGGTCGAATTCAGAATTTCTCATGTACAGCTATCTGGTGAGTCACTTGCGATTTGCAAGTGAGTTCCCACCTCCGCTCCAGGCGACGAGACAGCGCCGCATGGAGATCCTCAAATGACCCAAACCCACACCCACACCCACGGAGCAGCCCTCGTCACCGGAGCCTCGGCCGGCATAGGCGCGACCTATGCCGACCGTCTGGCCAAGCGCGGCCATGACCTGATCCTGGTGGCCCGCGACGCCGCCCGTCTGGAGGAGCTCGCCACCCGCCTGCGCGCTGAGACCGGCGTGAATGTCGAGGTGTTCCGCGCAGACCTGACCGATCCCGCCGATCTGACGGGCCTTGAGGACCGTCTGGCCCAAGACTCCACTATCGACCTGGTGGTCAACAACGCCGGCGCCGCCCTGTTCGGGGGCTTCCTGGAGCATGGCCCTGAGCAGATCGAAAACCTGATCCGGCTGAACGTGGTCGCCGTGACCCGACTGGCCAACGCAGCGGCCAAAGCGTTCAACGCCCGAAGCCGAGGGACCCTGATCAACGTGGGCTCGGTGGTGGGCCTGCTGCCGGAGTACCGCAGCGTGGTCTACGGCGCGACCAAGGCCTTCGTGCTCTATCTGACCCAGGGCTTGAACGAGGAGATCGGCGGCGCCGGAGTCACGTTCCAGGTGGTCCTGCCGGGCGCCACGCGCACCGAGATCTGGGAACGCTCCGGCCGAGACCCCTCAACCCTCGACCCGGATCGAACCATGGACGTGGACGAGCTGGTCGACGCCGCCCTGGCGGGCCTCGACAAGGGCGAGCTGGTCACCATCCCGTCCCTGCCCGACCCCGCAGACTGGGACGCCTTCCAGGCGACGCGCCTGAAGATGGCCCCGAACCTGTCGAAGGCGCATCCGGCGGTGCGGTACGGCGTGCGCGTCCCGGTCGACACCTGAATCCACTGAGGCGCACAGAAAAGGGCGGCTGGATTGCTCCAGCCGCCCTCGTCATGTCTGCCGTTGACCGGCGCTCGGTTAGGCGTCGGCTTCTTCCGGCTGCTTGGAGGTCAGGTCCTCGCCGGTTTCCTGGTCGACGATCTTCATCGACAGGCGGGTCTTGCCGCGGTCGTCGAAGCCCAGGAGCTTCACCTTCACGGACTGGCCCTCGGTGAGGACGTCGGAGACCTTGTTGACGCGCTCGTTGGAGATCTGGCTGACATGCACCAGGCCATCCTTCGCGCCGAAGAAGTTCACGAAGGCGCCGAAGTCGACGATCTTCACGACCTTGCCGGTGTAGATCAGGCCCACTTCCGGCTCGGACGCGATCGACTTGATCCACTCCTTGGCCGCGTCGATCTTCGACTGCTCGGCGGCCGCGATCTTGATCGTGCCGTCTTCGCCGATATCGATCTTGGCGCCGGTTTCGGCGGTGATCTCGCGGATCACCTTGCCGCCTGAACCGATCACTTCACGGATCTTGTCCACCGGGATCTTGATGGTCTCGATCTTCGGGGCGTATTCACCCAGCTCGTGACGCGGCGCCTCCATGGCCTTGGCCATCTCGCCGAGGATGTGCTCGCGGCCGCCCTTCGCCTGGGCGAGCGCCTGCTTCATGATCGCCTCGGTGATGCCCGCGATCTTGATGTCCATCTGCAGCGAGGTGATGCCGTCGGAGGTGCCGGCCACCTTGAAGTCCATGTCGCCGAGGTGATCTTCGTCACCCAGGATGTCCGAGAGGACCGCGAAGCCGTCCGATTCCAGGATCAGGCCCATGGCGATGCCGGAGACCGGCTTCTTCAGGGGCACGCCCGCGTCCATCAGGGCCAGCGAGGAGCCGCAGACCGAGGCCATGGACGAGGAACCGTTGGACTCGAAGATCTCCGAGACCAGGCGGATCGTATAGGGGAAGTCTTCGACGCTCGGCAGCATCGGGCGGATCGCCCGCCACGCCAGCTTGCCGTGCCCGACTTCGCGGCGGCCCGGCGCGCCCATGCGGCCCGTTTCCCCGACCGAGAAGGGGGGGAAATTGTAGTGCAGCATGAACTTCTCATAGTACTTGCCCTCGAGGGCATCGATGAGCTGCTCGTCGTCGCCGGTGCCGAGGGTGGCCACGACCAGCGCCTGGGTCTCGCCGCGGGTGAATAGGGCCGAGCCGTGAGCGCGGCTGAGCACGCCCACTTCCGAGACGATCTGGCGGACCTGGTCGACCTTGCGGCCGTCGATTCGGATGCCGGTGTCGAGGATGTTGCGGCGGACGACGTCGGCTTCCAGTTCCTTGAAGACGGCGCCCAGCTTGTCGGGCGAGATGCCGGCCGGGTTCTCGTCGGACTTGCCGAACTTCTCCGTAGCCTTGGCCTTGGCCGCGGCGACCGCGTCTTGGCGTTCCAGCTTGGCGGGGATCTTGAAGGCGGCGGCGAGGTCCTTGCCGACCGCCTTCTTCATTTCCGCCTTGATGGCGTCGGTGTCGTCGGGCTGGAAGTCGAAGGGCTCCTTGGCGGAGTGCTCAGCCAGCTCGATGATCGCGTCGATGACGGGCTGCATGCCGGCGTGGGCGAACATCACCCCCTTCAGCACTTCGTCTTCGTTCATTTCCTGGATTTCGGACTCGACCATCATGACCGCGTCCTGCGTGCCGGCGACCACCAGGTCCATCCGGCTGTCCTTCATCTCGTCAAGCGTCGGGTTGAGGACGTACTCACCGTTCACGTAGCCGACGCGGGCGCCGGCGATCGGGCCCATGAAGGGGGCGCCGGACAGCACCAGGGCGGCCGAGGCGGCCACCAGGGCGACGATATCCGGATCGTTTTCCAGGTCGTGGGCCAGGACGGTGCAGACGACCTGCACTTCGTTCTTGAAACCCTTCACGAACAGCGGGCGGATCGGACGGTCGATCAGGCGGCTGGTCAGGGTTTCCTTCTGCGAGGGCGCGGCCTCGCGGCGGGGGAAGGAGCCCGGGATCTTGCCCGCGGCGTAGAACTTCTCCTGATAGTTCACGGTCAGGGGGAAGAAGTCCTGGCCGGGCTTGGCGCTCTTGGCGAAGACCGCGGTGGCCAGCACCATGGTCTCGCCGTAGGTGGCCAGGACGGAGCCGTCAGCCTGACGGGCCATGCGGCCGGTTTCGAGCGTGAGCGTCTTGCCGCCCCACTCGATGGTCTTGCGTTTGATATTGAACATGTTCGCTTCTTTCTCGTCCCGCGGGCGTATTCCCGGCGGGGGCGGACAGGGATCGGGCTTCCGAAATCCTCTCCAAATGAACAGGCGATGAGGACTTCTTGGGAGCCCTCGGCGTGTGCGGCGGTCCCGAACTGAAAAGGGAATCGCCAGTGCCGCATTGGGTCCCCCGGCCTGTTGCGGAGGAGCGGCGGTTTAGCTCCCGCTCATCCCGGCGAAAGCCGGGATCCATGCGGGCGGTCGATCTGCGTCGATCTCAGCTTGGACCCCGGCTTTCGCCGGGGCGAGCGGAAATCAGCGGCGCAGGCCGAGGGTCTCGATCAGCTTCTGATAGCGGTCCGCGTCGGACTTCTTCAGGTGGTCGAGGAGCGACCGGCGCGCGGACACGAGCTTGAGCAGCCCGCGGCGCGAGTGGTTGTCCTTCTTGTGGGTCTTGAAGTGTTCGGTGAGGTTCGAAATCCGTTCGGACATGATCGCCACCTGGACTTCGGCGCTGCCCGTGTCCGCGTCGCCGCGGGCATGGGACTTGATCACTTCAGCCTTGCGTTCGGCCGTAATCGACATCGGTCAATCTCCGCTCTTGTCGAGATGAAAGACCCGCGAGGGTTCGAGCCGTCCCGCGCGCATCTCGCAGAGGGCGACAACCGATCCGCCCGCCATGGCTGAAACGGTTCTGGAGCCGGGCTTGAGCCTGGCTTTGACCGATTCCACCTGTCGGGGAACGAGAACGATCGCGCGTCCCTGCTTCAGTCGGAAAGCGTCTTCGGCGGTCACGGCCAGCTCCGGGATGTCGTCCAGGGCGGTCTCGACCGGAAGCAATAGCTCCGACTGACGGGCCTTATGCCCTAAATCCTCAAGGAATTCCAGCGTCACCGCAGATTGTTCGGTGAAGCACCCCACGCGGGTCCTGCGCAGGTCGCTGACGTGGCCGCAGGCCCCAAGCATTCCGGCCAGGTCGCGCGCGATGGCGCGGACATAGGTCCCCTTGCCGCACTCGATCTCCAAGGTGACGTGATCGGCGTCCGGAACCTCGGCCACGCGGGCCGAATGCACGGTCACGATCCGCGCCGCCAGCTCCACCGTCTCGCCGGCGCGGGCGAGGTCATAGGCCCGCTCGCCGTCCACCTTGATCGCCGAATAGGCTGGCGGCACCTGGCTGATCTCGCCGACGAACGCCGGCAGGGCGGCCTCGACCTGGGCGACAGTCGGGCGCACGTCGGACTCGGCGATCGTCTCGCCCTCGCGGTCGTAGGTGGCCGTGGTGCGGCCCCAGGCAATGGTGAAGCGGTAGGCCTTGTCGGCGTCCACCAGGTACGGAACCGTCTTCGTCGCCTCGCCCAGCGCGATCGGCAGGACGCCGGTGGCGAGCGGGTCCAGCGTGCCGGCGTGGCCCGCTTTCTGGGCGTTGAAGGCCCGGCGCACGCGGCTCACCGCGTGGGTCGAGGTCAGGTCGTAGGGCTTGTCGAGGCAGATCCACCCGGAGACCGCTTCGCCCTTGCGCCGCCGCGCCATCAGTCTTCGTCTTCCGAAGCGGGCCTGGGCTTCAGGTCCTGGGCCACCCGCGGGTCATCGAACAGCCGGCTCATGCGCGCGGCGGCGTCGAAGGTCTCGTCGTGCAGGAACTTGAGCGCCGGGGTGAATTTCATATCGACGGCGTGGCCCAGACGGCCTCGCAGGAACTTGTGGTGGCGGTTCAGCGCCTTGACCACCACCGCCGCATGTTCGCCGCCGCCCAGGGGTTCGACGAAGACGGTGGCGTTGCGCAGGTCCGGGCTCATCCGCACTTCGGTGAGGGTGATGGAGACGCCGGCGATGTCAGGGTCGGTGATCTCCTGCGCGCGCAGGATCTCCACCAGGGCGTGACGCATCAGTTCGCCCGCGCGCAGCTGGCGCTGCGAGGGGCCGGCGGGAGCCTGACGGCCAGAGGTTATGGGGCGTTTCATGGGTGTCTCGCTCAGGCCTGGGGCGCGGATCGGACGCACCGACGCAGGGGAAGGCGGGCTTCTAGTGGGCCGGCGACGCGGAGTCTAGCCGAACGCTCAGCTGCGTATCCGCTCGCGCACCATGCGGGTGAACGCCTCGCGGATCAGCGGCACGTTGCGGTGCTTCGCCGGAAATAGGTCCGCCGGCTCGTCGAGGTGCAGGAGGAAGGTCGCGTTGGCTTCGAATAGCAGGAGCCGGCCGTCGGCGGTCAGCGCGCAGTCGATGCCGCCATAGTCGAGGTCAAGCCGCCGGGCCACCTCATCGACCGCGGCGGCGGCGCGGGGGCCGAACACGCCGCGCCAGTCGTCCATGAACCGCTCCTCCTCGGCCAGCTTCCAGGCCGAGCGCGCCATCTCAGCGCGCCAGTAATGCAGCAGCCAATGGTCCCCGATCGCCAGGTGGAAGGGATAGGCCCGCCGGTCCACGAAGATCAGGCGGTATTTACGCCAAAGGCCGTCCGCCGAGCGGAAGTCGTGAAAGGGGCAGATCAGCAGGCGCTCTTCGGGGTCCGCCGCCAGATAGGCGGCCTTGTCCGTCTCACCCTCCAACTTGATCAGGTTCTCGCCGCCATGGTCGCCAGCCGGCCGCACGAGCATCGGCGCCTCGATCGCCAGGCGCCCAAGCTCCACCGGGCCTAGGGGCCGCACGCGCGGGACCACCGTGTCCGGGACATTGCCGAACAGGATCGCCGCGGTGTCGCGGCCGGTCTTCAGGATCCCCTCCGGCGGATTGATCACGGGCTTTCCCAGGGCCGCGCAAAGGGCGCTGGCCGAGGCCAGCTGGCCGGCGTCGCGATGGATGTCGCCCAGGGTGCTGATGATGACGTCGGCGCCGACCGCGGCCAGATCCTCCATCGTCATCTGGCCCAGCGGCGAGTCCGGCTGCTCCGGCGACAGCAGGTTCATCGAGGCGATGGAGAAGGCCTCGGGATCGACCAGATAGCGGGTCGGCAGGTGTCCGGATCCGACGGCCGCAAGCAGCAGCACAGTCTCCCGGCCGTTCGGCCCGGGGCGACGGCGCACGCCGGCGTTGCGGGCCAGGCCGTTGCGGATGTCGAGCGCGTCCTGGGTCCGCTTTGCGCGATCGAGAACCACGGCCAGCTGTTCGAGGGTGTCGATGTCGGCATGGCCCGCGGCGACCCGCGCACGCAGCGCCGCTTCCGCCTCGGCGAGCCGGCCGGTCTTCACCGCCGCCTTGGAGATCGCCCCAAGCACGCTTGAGCCCACATTGACCTGGGGCTCCGAGGGGGCCGGGATGGCGGCGATCAGGTCGTCCAGGGCTTCGTCGAAGCGTCCGCAGTCGATCAGCACGAGGCCGCGGTTGCCATGCGCCACGCGGAAGGCCGGGTCGACCGCGAGAGCGTGGCCCAGGGCCGTCAGAGCCTCCTCCCGGCGTCCAAGCTGATGCAGCGCGACCCCGATCTCATTGTGGATCGGCGCCAGGTCCGGCCGCCATTGCGCGGCACGCTGGAAGATCTCAAGCGCGGCCTCGTTGTCGCCCTGACGCGCCTTCAGCCACCCCACGCCGAGAAGAGCCGCCGGGTCCTCCGGCCGCAGCTCCAGGCGCCGCAGGACCATCGCCTCGGCCTCCGCGGCATTGGGGCCGTCGGCCAGGATCATGGCCAGCATGCCCATTGCCTCGGCGTGATCGGGCCAGCGCTCGAGGATCGCCCGGTAGGCGGCCTCGGCCTCGGCCAAGAGACTGGCGGCATGGTGCGCCAGGGCCTCGCGCATCAGGCCCGCAGCGTCCGCCTGTGAAGATGCGATGTCCGTCATGCCCGCGTCGACGTTTGACTCTGCGCGATCAAGCGCCCGTTCGGCTGCTCAAGGATTTCGCGAGCGGCGTAACATGTGTCGCCCACGCAGGCGATTGAAACGCGCTCGCCTGGTCGCCACGCGGGAATAAATCCCGGCCGCCGGCGGTCTTCAGTCGGCGCAGGCGGGCCCATCGGGGGCGAGGCTCTGCGCCGGAGCCCTCCATGAACGCCCACGTCACCCTCCCGGCGAAGACAGCGCCGGCGGCTGCGCCACCGAGCCGCTTCGACGGCGTCAGCCTCGGGCTGCACTGGGCGAGCGTCGTGCTGATCGTGGCCCTGTTCGCCAGCGCCTGGTCGCTGGCCCTGGCCCAGGTCGGCGGTGCGGCCGGTGCGATCCTGACACTGCACCGCTCGCTGGGCGTGAGCCTGTGGATTCTGGCGCTGCTCCGCCTGGGCTGGCGGTTGGGCTTTGCGGTGCGCCCCGCCCTGCCCGCTGACATGCCGGAATTGCAGAAGGTCGCTGCGGCGATAACCGAGGGTGCGCTCTACCTCCTGATGCTGGCGCAGCCCC
>NZ_SSMZ01000052.1 GCF_004799395.1 Phenylobacterium sp. | reverse complement strand
CGCGGAGTACATGGCCGCGGGCATGAAGAGCTTCGCGGAGCGGGAGCTCGGCTGAGCGCTGTGCCGCCTCCCCTTCCTCAGAGGAGGCGGCATCTTCCGCTAGCGTCGGCCGAACAGGCGCTCGATATCAGCCAGCTTGAGTTCGACGTAGGTGGGCCGGCCGTGGTTGCACTGGCCGGAATGCGGCGTGGCCTCCATCTGGCGAAGCAGAGCGTTCATCTCTGGCGCGCTCAGCCGGCGGCCGGCTCGGACCGAGCCGTGGCAGGCCATGGTCGAGCAGACATCCGCCAGCCGTTCCTTCAGCGCCAGCGCCTGGCCGTTCTCGGCCAGGTCGTCGGCGATGTCGCGGACCAGGCCCGGGACATCGGTCTCGCCGAGCAGGGCCGGGACTTCGCGCACCAGCACCGCGCCGGGGCCGAAGGGCTCCAGCATCAGGCCGAGCGCCGCCAGTTCGTCGGCCTTGGCCGCCACCCGGTCGGCCTCGGCGGGATCGAGTTCCACAACCTCGGGCAGCAGCAGCACCTGGCGGGCGACACCGCCGTCGGCCATCTCGGTCTTCATCCGCTCATAGACCAGGCGCTCGTGGGCGGCGTGCTGATCGACGATCACCACCCCGTCGCGGGTCTGGGCGACGATGTAGGTCTCGTGAACCTGGGCCCTCGCGGCGCCGAGCGGATAGTCGACGGGATCGAAGACCGGCGCCGGCGCGGAGTCCTCGGCGAGGCCGGGCTCCCACTCGGGCTCGGCGCGCGCGGAAACCTCTGTGAGGCCGGGGATCGACTGGATCGCGGCGGCCAGGGCGCCACCCGGCCCCGACGACTGCCAGCCGCCCTGCCGCCAAGCCGAATAGCCGGCGGCTGACGGCGCCGGCGTCCACCCGCCGCCGGGCCGAAAACCGCCGAGCGCGGCGCTGGCGACAGTGGTCGAAGCGCGATGGCCGGCGGCGGCGAGCGCATGGCGCAGGCCGCCGATGATCAGACCGCGCACCAGGCCCGGATCGCGGAACCGCACCTCCGCCTTCGCCGGGTGGACGTTCACGTCCACGTAGGCCGTGTCGAGTTCCACATAGAGCGCCGCCAGCGGATGGCGGTCGCGGGCCAGGAAGTCGGCGTAGGCCGCGCGCAAGGCTCCCTGCAACAGTCGGTCGCGGACCGGGCGGCCGTTGACGAACAGGTACTGATGCGCGGCGTTGCCGCGGTTGTAGGTCGGTAGGCCGGCGAAGCCCGACAGGCGCACGCCCTCGCGCTCGTGATCCAGCGCCAGCGCATTGTCGGAGAACTCGTGGCCCATGATCGCCGAGAGGCGCGCCAGGCGCCCCAGCGGCCCCTTGGCCTCGGCGGGCAGGCGGATCGTGCGGCGGCCGTCCAGGTCCAGGGCGAAGCTCACCGCCTCATGAGCCATGGCCTGGCGCTTGATCTCCTCGGCGATGGCCATGGCCTCGGAGCGCTCCGACTTCATGAACTTCAGCCGAGCCGGCGTGGCGTAGAAGAGATCGCGAACCTCGACCCGGGCGCCGTGCGGATCCGGGAAAGCGGCAGGCGACACTGGTCCCACCGCGCCCGCCTCGACCAGGATGGCGTGCGCCTCCGCCGCGCCGCGCGCACGGCTGGAGATAGACAGTCGCGCCACCGAGCCGATCGACGGCAGGGCCTCGCCGCGGAAGCCCAGAGTGGCGATGTGCAGCAGGTCGTAGTCGCCGGCGTCGTCGGGGACGAGCTTGGAGGTGGCGTGCCGCTCGATGGCCAGGGGCAGTTCGGCGGCGGTCAGGCCTTGGCCATCGTCGGCCACCAGGATGCGTGTGAGGCCCCCGCCGTCGGCCTGGACCTCGACCCGCGTCGCGCCCGCGTCGAGGGCGTTTTCCACCAGCTCCTTGACCGCGCTGGCCGGGCGTTCCACCACCTCGCCGGCGGCGATACGGTTGACGGTTTCAGGCGGCAGGCGACGGATCGGCATGGTGAAGCTTTCGGCAGGTCCCCAATATAGGACGATTCCGCGGCAGCGGGCGTGGATGCGATTGGCCTTGGGGGGTTTCGCCGCCGGCCTGGCGCTTGCCTCCCCGGCATGGAGCCAGGCGCCACAGACCGCCGCGCGGCCCGACCCCAATGATCCCGATGCGGTGCTGGTCGAGGAGTTGGTGGTCACCGCCCGCCTCCCGGGTCCCGCCTGGTGGACGGTCTCCAACGGCAAGACCACCGTCTATGTGCTGGGCGCGCCGTCGTTGGCCCCCAAGCGGATGGCCTGGGATCGCGGCGTCTTCGACCGACGACTGGCGGGGGCGAACGAGGTGATCCTGCCGTTCCAGGACGTGCGGGTGAAGTTCACCGGCGTCATCGGCGCGGCCTTCAACTTCATTCGCCTGCGCGGGGGCGGCCCGTTCGAAGCGACGCTGGACCCAGGCCGGCGCGAGCGCTTCCTCGCGGTTCGCTCACGCCTGGGCGAGCCGGCCGACCACTATTCGACGCGAAACCCCCTGGCCGCCGGCCTGGTGCTGGCCACGGACTATCGGGAAAAGACCAGCCTGACGACGGCCGACCCCACGAAGCTTATCAAGCTCCTGGCCCACAACGCCCGCGTGCCGGTCTCGCAGCGGAGCTACGATCTCGGCCCGCTCATGGGCGCGATCATTCGCACGTCGCAGGCCGAGGGTATGGCCTGTTTCGACGAGGTGCTCGCCCAGGCCGAAGCCGGTCCGGGCGTCACGCAGGCGGCGGCCCGCGCCTGGGCCCAGGGCGACGTTCGCGGCGCCCTGGCGAACGAGCGCACCTACGAACGCTGCATCGCCGTCGTGCCGGGCGCGCAACGCTTCGACGCCGCGGTCAAGGCCGACCAGGTGGCCGCAATCGAACAGGCGCTGAAGACGCCCGGCCACGCCATCGCCGTCGTGCCCCTGCGGCCGTTGCTGGCGCAGGGCGGCGTACTCGATCAGCTGCGGGCCAAGGGCTACGCGGTCACCACGCCCGGCGAAGAGGCGCAATAGGCCTAGCGCGGGCCGAAGGTGGCGGCGACGAAGTTGTCGTAATTGTCGAGGACGTGCGGATCCTCCTTCACGATCTGCACCACCTGGCGCGGGATCAGCTTCAGATGGTCCACCATGCCCTCAGGGGTCATGTGCATGGTCGGCCCGAAGGCGCGGAAGATGGCGAAGCACTTCTGTTCATAGCCGGCCACGTCGACCTTGTCCGGGCCCTGGGCGAAGGCCGCCCGCGTCGTGTCGTAGAAGGCGTGCATGTGCGGATCATTGATCCAGGCCTGCTCGTCATTGCCCTGCATGTGGGCGGTGGTGGGATGCCCCGCGGGAAGGGCTGGGTGCTGCGCCCGAGCCGGGGCGGCAAAGGCGAGCACGGCGACTGCGCCGACGGCGACGAGGCCAGTAAGTTGGCGATGGATCATTCGGGTGCGCTCCAGGCTGCGGCATGCCTCTGCGATCCGTGAAGCGGTTGTCGCCGCATCGCCGGGCTGCTACGTCATGCCAAGAAACTCTGACATAATGTAAAATATCTTATACATCGTGTCTAGGATATTTTGCACGAGGCCGCGCGATGTCGTTCCGTGAGAAGTCCGCCTGGATCACGCTGGTGACGGTGCTGCTGTGCTTCGGGGCCTATTTCGGCGCGATCGTCACCGGCTGGGTCAGCGGCGAGGGGCTTGGGGCGATGCACCTGCTGCTCGCCTGCGCCGCCGTGCTGGTCATCCTGCAGATTGCGCTGAACAGGATCGCCTCGGCCACGACGCCGAAAGATGGCCGCGCGCCGGCCGATGAGCGCGAAGTCCTGATCCAGCACCGGGCGCGCGGCCTGGGCTACTATGTGCTGATGGGCTTCTCGCTGTCGCTGTTCCTGCCCGTGCACTTCGGGCACAGCGCGATCCAGATCGCCAACTTCGCCCTGCTGGGCGTCGTCCTCACCACCCTGGCCGTGGCCGGGGCCGAGATCGTCATGTTCCGGCGCGGTTTCTGAGCGTGACGCCCGGCCTGCCCATCGCCAACCAGATCCGCCGCCTGCGCTTCGAGCACGGCGAAATGACCCAGTCGGACCTGGCCGAGAAGATCGGCATGACCCGCCAGACCGTGGCCGCCATCGAGGCCGGCAAATACTCGCCCTCCCTGGAGGCGGCCTTCCGCATCGCCCACGTCTTCGGCGTGGGCCTGGATGAGGTGTTCCAGTGGATCGGGTGAAGCGGGCCTAGAGCCCCGGCAGCTTAATTTTCTTGTCCGGCGCATCGCGGGCGATGACGATCGCCTTGCCGCCGGTCAGCTTGGAGATCCGCTCGGCCTCGGCGGTCGGGTCGATCGGCGCCGTGCCGTCGCCCACGGGCTGCGGCGTAGTCGCCGGCGTCTTGTCGGCGCGCCAGAACATCACCTTGTCGGCGAAGCTCTTTTCCTTGTGCGCCACGTCGCCGAACTCGTCGTCGACCACATAGCGGATCAGGGGATCGGCCTTGTCAGCGCCGGCCTTGGCCACCAGCATCTTTTCGCCCTCGGACCGGGCCTCGCCCTCACGGGCGCCCAGAAGGGCGGTGCGCGCTGCGCTTTCCGGCTGCAGTTCCTGCGGCCGCGGCTTGCCGGGCGCCGGCGGGCGCAGCGCGAAGTCGGGCGGCACCACCAGCGGGGCCTTGGTGACCACACGGAACTCGTCGGGGGTGACCTTGTCCATGCCGAGCGCACTGCGCGTCGACACGCAACCCGCGAGTCCGGTCGCCGCGATCAGGGCCGTCGCAACGATCACTCGGTTGACGCTCATGAAAAACCCACTCCTAGGACCGCCCCCGGCCTCGAAGGGAGAGTGGATAGCGCAAACTGACGGTCCCGCCAACGCTGCATCAGGCCGCATCCCCGCCGGAGCCCACAGCCGCCTTGGCGGCGCGCTCGCGGCTGTCCTGACGCAGCATGTCGATCAAGAGCAGGCAGATGCCCACGCTGATCGCAGAGTCGGCCACATTGAAGATCCAGGGGAAGTAGAGCCGGGTGGCGTCGATGAAGTCGGCGACCTGGCCCAGGCGCACCCGGTCGACGGCGTTGCCGACCGCTCCGCCCATCACCAGACCCACCGCCACGGCGAACAGCGGCCGCTCTGTCTTGCGCACCCAACTCGCCAGGAAGAGCGCGACCAGCGCCGAGAAAAGCGTCAGCAGCCAGCGCGCCAGGTCGTGGCGGGATTGCAGGAAACCGAAGCTCACGCCGGGGTTCCAGATGTGGGTGAGCGCGATCGGCCCCAGGAACGGCACGCTCTGCCCTTCGGCCAGGCCCAGCACCGACAGGATCCAGTACTTCGCCGCCTGGTCGAGCACGACGACAGCGCCGGCCAGCAGCAAGGCGATCCAGCCGAGCTTCGAGACTTGCCGCATGTCAGGCCCTGCCGTGGGTTGCGTCCCACGCGGCCACGGCGTCGGCGTCGCGCAGGGAAAGGTCCGGATAGCGCGGGTCAGAGCCCACCTCGGGCAGGATACGCCAGGATCGGGCGCATTTGCGGCCTTCGGCGCGAAGCGACTCGACGGTGACGCCCTTGACCTCTGAAATGCGGAAAGCTCCCGCCGGACCCTCGCCGGCGACCAGCGTCGCCTGGCTGGTGCGAAACACCTCGGCCGCATCCAGGCCTTCGAAGGCGGCCAGCAGATCGGGGTCGGCGATGTAGACCTTAGGCGCGGCCTCCAGCGCGGCGCCCAGCCGCTTCTCGCGCCGTTCAACTTCGAGGGCGCCGGTGACCGCAGACGTCACCGCCTGCACCTTGGCCCAGCGCACGGCCTCGGCCTCGTTCTTCCAATCCGCCGGCGTGTCCGGGATGGTCCGCAGGCAGTTTGAGCCGGCGTCCGGATAGCGGGTGGTCCAGGCTTCTTCCATGGTGAAGGGGATGAGCGGGCTGAGCCAAGCCGTCAGCCGCGAGAAGGCCGCCTGCATCACAGTGCGCGCCGCGCGGCGGCGCACCGAATCCGGCCGGTCGCAGTAGAGGGCGTCCCTGCGGATGTCGAAGAACAGGGCCGAAAGCTCGGTCTGGCAGAATTCGGTGATCGGCCGGATCACATCCTGGAACAGGTAGCCCTCGTAGGCGGCGCGCACCTGGCCATCCAGCTCCCACAGCCGGTGCAGGATGAAGCGCTCCAGCGGCGGCATCTCCTCCAGCTCGACCGCCTCGTCCGGCGAATAGTCGGCGAGCGCGCCCAGCAGGTAACGGATGGTGTTTCGCAGCTTGCGATAGGCATCAGAGGTCGTCTGCAGGACGGTCTTGCCGATCCGGCTGTCGTCTGAATAGTCGATCATCGCGGCCCATAGCCGGATGATTTCCGCCCCGGATTCGCGGATGACCTGCTCGGGGTCGACCACGTTGCCCTTGGACTTCGACATCTTCTCGCCGTTCTCGTCCATGGTGAAGCCGTGGGTGAGGATGGCGTCGTAGGGCGCGCGGCCGCGGGTGCCGGAGCTTTCCAGCAAGGACGACTGGAACCAGCCGCGGTGCTGGTCGGAGCCTTCCAGGTAGAGATCGGCCGGCCAGTGGGTATGCGGGCGGTTCTCGAGCGTGAAAGCGTGGGTCGAGCCGGAATCGAACCAGACGTCGAGGATGTCCTCGACCTTTTCGAAGCGTTCCGGATCGTGCTGGCCCAGGAAATCGGACATCGGCCGGGTAAACCAGGCGTCCGCGCCCTCGGCCTCGATCAGCTGGATGATGCGGGCGTTGACGGCCGGGTCGTGCAGCGGCTGGCCGGTTTCCTTGTCGACGAACATGGCGAGCGGCGAGCCCCAGGCGCGCTGTCGGCTGATCAGCCAGTCGGGGCGGCTCTCGACCATGGCGCGGATGCGGTTCTGGCCGGCTGCCGGATAGAAGGCGGTGGCCTCGATGGATTCCAGCGCCGTCTCGCGCAGGGTGCGGCCGTTGTGCGCGGCGTCCTCCAAGGGCTCGTCCATGCGGATGAACCACTGGGGCGTGTTGCGGAAGATCACCGGCGCCTTGGAGCGCCACGAGTGCGGATAGGAGTGCTCGACCCGGCCACGGGCCAGCAGGCCGCCGGCCTCGACCAGCCTTTCCATCACCGCTGCGTTGGCCGGGCCGAACTTGCCGGCCTTCTTGCCCTCGGTCTCCAGCACCTTCAGGCCGGCGAACAACGGCACGCCCGGATAGTAGGCGCCGTCCGGATCGACGGTTTCGGGGATCTCGCGATGGCCGTGGGCCAGCCAGACGGCATAGTCGTCGGCGCCGTGGCCCGGGGCGGTGTGGACGAAGCCCGTGCCCGCATCCTCGGTGACGTGATCGCCGGCCAGCATCGGCACCTGGAAGCCGTATCCCCCATCCAGCGCCGCCAGCGGATGGCTCAGCACCATGCCCTCGGGCTCGACCTTCTCGACCTTTCGGAACTTGGCGACCTTGGCGGCGGCCATGACCTCGGCGGCCAGCTTCTCGGCCACGATCAGCCGGTCGCCAGCCTTGGCCCACGGCTCGAACTCCAGCCCCGTCTCCATGGCGTCGACCTGGAAGACCGCATAGTCGATATCGGGATTGTAGCTGACCGCTCGGTTGGCGGGGATCGTCCAGGGCGTCGTCGTCCAGATCACCACCGAGGCGTTGGCCGCGGCGTTGGAGCCTTCCACCACCGGGAACTTCACCCAGATCGTGGGCGAGACGTGGTCGTGGTACTCGACCTCGGCGTCGGCCAAGGCCGTGCGCTCCACGGGGCTCCACATCACCGGCTTCGAACCGCGGTAGAGCTGGCCGGACATCACGAACTTATGGAATTCCGCGACGATGGCGGCTTCCGAGCCATAGTCCATGGTGGCGTAGCGGTGGGCCCAGTCGCCGATCACCCCCAGGCGCTTGAAGCCCTCCATCTGGACGCCGATCCACTTGGCCGCGTACTCGCGGCAGCGGGTGCGGAACTCGGCCTTGGAGACCTCGTCCTTGCGCCGGCCCTGGGCGCGCAGCTCCTCCTCGATCTTCCATTCGATCGGCAGGCCATGGCAGTCCCAGCCGGGGACGTAGTCGACATCAAAGCCCAGCAGGAACCGCGAACGGACCACGAAGTCCTTCAGCGTCTTTTGCAGGGCGTGGCCGATGTGGATCGCACCGTTGGCGTAGGGCGGTCCGTCGTGCAGCACATAGAGCGGAGCGCCGGCATGCTG
Source organism: Phenylobacterium sp. (assembly GCF_004799395.1). GTDB lineage: Bacteria > Pseudomonadota > Alphaproteobacteria > Caulobacterales > Caulobacteraceae > Phenylobacterium. The sequence goes on along the minus strand of NZ_SSMZ01000052.1, from coordinate 19,855 downwards.
CCGGGCCTTGCGCATGGCGTTGTAGAGGTCGGCCTGCGCCCACCCCGCCAGGATCTGCGGCTCCTTCTGTGGCAGACCTGCGCGCATGGGGAAGGGCGTGTCGGGGAGGAAGACGGTTTCGCGATAGTCGCGCGATGGGGTGGCGTCGTCGGCCATGGAACTTTCCAGCGGTGTCCGGAGGTGAATTGAGGTCGCGGGGGATATCCCGACGCGCGCAGACGGCGTCCGTCCGGCGTCACGCCGGGCGGGTAATTCGCGAGCTCTTCCGGACCGAAGTCATGGGGCGAGGCTCTAACAGAGGTAGGCCTCGAACCCAAGGGGCTGCGGCGGCGTCGGGACGACCGAGCCGCCGTTCGCCCTAGTGGTGGTGGTTGCCGCCGCCGTGACCACCGCCATGCCCGCCGCCATGCCCGCCGCCATGACCGCCGCCGCCATGGCCGCTGTGGCCACCTGCGTGACCGCCGCCACCGTGGCCGCCGCCATGATAGTGGCCTCCGCCGTGATAATGCCCGCCGCCGCCACGGCCCCAGCCGCGGAAGCCCTCAGGCCCGCCCCAGCCGTAGCCGCGGCGGAAGCGATAGCCGCACCAGTACCAGCCCGGACCATGCCAGCCATCGAAGTACCAGCAGTAGTTGCGCCCGCCCCAGAAGTACTGCGCCGCCTCAAGCGTCGGCGTGGCCTCGCCGGCAATGAACACCGCCGGGGCCGGGATCGCCGGAGCAGAGGACATGGCCGGCTGGGCGGCCGCCGGAAGGGCGACGAGGGTCGAGGCGGCGAGAAGGGCGGAAAGCAGGGGCTTCATGGCGTCCGAGGGGCTGCGCCGGGCCAACGCGGGATGCGCTGCGGCTCGTCTGTCGGGTTCTGAACGCAGAGGCCGCCGCTCGGTTCGATGCGGGCATGTTCCTCCGTGATCGGCCTCCATCCCCCGAGACAGAGTCCGAGGGGAATGGGCCGGGGAGACGAGGCGCCCTAGTTGTCCAACTCCGGCATCAGCAGGTCTCGGGCGGCCATGGCGTCCTTCATGACCTGCTCGGTCATGATTTCCAGGCTGTCGAACTTGGCCTCGGGCCGCAGGAATGCGATCAGGTCGGTCTCGATGACCTGGTCGTAGATGTCCTCGTCGAAGTCGAAGAGCCAGACTTCGAGCAGCGGCGCGCGCGTACCCTCGATGGTCGGATTGATACCGAGGTTGGCGACGCCGGGAATGTCGCGGCCGTCGGGCAGCCTCGTGCGGGTCGCGTAGACCCCGAACCTGGGGATCACATAGTCGCCCAGCGTCACATTGGCCGTGGGGAAGCCCAGCTTGCGGCCGAGCTGGCGGCCACGTTGCACGGCGCCTTCGATGGCGAAGGGCCGGCCGAGGATCTGGGCGGCGACCTCGGGTTGGCCCCCACGCAAAGCCTCGCGCACGCCGGTGGAGGAGAACTTCTCGCCCTCGCCGTCCTCCACGGGCTCGGCCACCGAAACGCCGAAGCCCATCTCGCCGCCATAGGTCCGCATGGTCTGCGGGCTGCCGGTGCGGTCCTTGCCGAAGGAGTTGTCGAAGCCGACCGCCACATGGCGCGCGCCCAGGCCCTCGTGCAGCACGACCTGCGCGAATTCGCGGTCGGTCATCCCGGCGAGCTCCGGCGTGAGCGGCAGGACGTAGAGGACATCGACGCCCAGCGCCTCCAGCGCGCGCGCCTGCTGGTCGGGCTTCATCAGCAGGAAGGCCGGCTCACCCGGGCGGAAATAGACCCGCGGGTGGGGATCGAGGGTGATCACGCCCAGCGGACAGCCGAGTTCGCCGGCGGCCCTGGCGGCCAGCGCGATCACCTGCTGGTGGCCGCGGTGGACGCCGTCGAAATTGCCCATGGCGACCGCCGCGCCGCGGTCCTCCTGCGGCAGGTCCTTCCAGCCCTTGATGACCCGAAGCCGCCTCATGCGCGGCCGGACGCGGGGTCGCGGCGGGGGACCATGATCAGCGCCTCGCCGTCAACCACGGTCTTGCCGTTCACCAGGCAGACGGTCTCGAAGGTCGCGTGGCCCTTGGCGGCGTCCAGCGCCTTGACGGTCACCTTGGCCACGACCGGGTCGCCGACCTTCACCGGCCGGCGGAAGCGCAGCGACTGCGAAAGGTAGATGGCGCCCGGCCCTGGCAGGTCATTGCCCAGCACCGCGGAGATGTAGGCCGCGCTCAGCATGCCGTGGGCGATCCGCCCTCCAAAGGCGGTGGTCTTGGCGTAGGCCTCGTCCATATGCACCGGATTGTGGTCGCCGGAGACCGCGGCGAAGGCCTCGATGTCCGCGGCGCCCACGGTGTGGGCGACCTCGGCGGTCTGCCCCACGCTCAGTTCGTCGAAATAGAGCCCCTGCACCCGTCGCTCCCTTGGTGGCCTCAGATCACTTAGCGGCGATCATCCCCGCTCACCAGACCAGGTCGGCGATGGCGTAGGTCGCACTGAGCCCGTCCTGATGCAGCAGGTCGGCGACGGCCGCGGCGTTCAGGCCCTCCGGCCCGATCGTCTCAGCCCCATGGATGCCGCTGGCCACGAACAGCACGTCAAGGCCTTGGGCGTTGGCGCCGCGGACGTCGGTGGGCAGGCCGTCGCCGATGCAGAGCACCCGGGCCGGATCGACCGGGCGTCCCAGGCTCTCCGCGGCCTTGGACAGAGACAGCTTGTAGATCGCGGAATGGGGTTTGCCGGCCATGGCCACCCGGCCGCCCAGGCTCTCGTAGAGCTGGGCCAGCGCGCCGCCGCAGTAGATCAGCTTGTCGCCGCGCTGCACGACGATGTCCGGATTGGCGCAGACCATTTCGAGGTCGCGGCCCACGGCTTCGAGGAAGCGGTCGCGGTAGTCGGCGGGCTCGTCGTTCTCGTCGTCGTAGGGGCCGGTGACCGAGATGAACTTGGCGTGGGCGAGATCGGAGGTTTCCAGACCCAGGCCCTCGTAGAGGGGCGCGTCGCGGTCGACGCCGATCAGCCAGGCGGGGCCGGGCGCGCGGTCGGCGAGCAGGACGCGGGTGGCGTCGCCGGAGGTGACGATGTGGCTCCAGGCCTCGCGGGGCACGCCCATGGCGTCGAGCTGTTCGATGACCGGCGCGTGAGGGCGGGCGGCGTTCGAGATCAGCACCACGGGGCCGCGTTCGGCGCGGAAGCGGGCCAGGGCCGCGCAAGCGGCGGGGAAGCTTTCGCGGCCGTTGTGAATCACGCCCCAGACGTCGCAGAGCAGGGCGTCGTATTGCGTGGAAAGCTGGGAGAGGCCGGCGACGGTCTGGGGAGCGGTCATCGTGGGCGGCGGTACCGGCGCGTCCCCGACGGGTCAACCGGATCGTGAGGTCAGCCTAGCCTTTCGCCGCCGCGATGTATCCGCCGATAGCCACCGCCATCACGTCCAGCGGCATGGCGCCCGAGAGCAGGCCCGCGTCGTGGAAGGCCTTGATGTCGAACTTCGGCCCCAGCGCCGCCTTGGCCCTCTCGCGCTGGTCCAGCCAGAAGGTGTGCCCGATCTTATAGCTGCAGGCCTGGGCGGGAATGGCGCAGTAGCGCTGCACCTCCCGCGTCGTCGACCCCTCGGCGTCGCCGTCCAGGCCCATCATGTATTCGATCGCCTGCTCGCGGCTCCAGCGCATGGCGTGCATGCCGGTGTCGACCACGCAGCGCCCGGCGCGGAAGATCTGCGCCTTGCGCCAGCCGATCTCGCCCAGCGGGTCGTCCTCGTACATGCCCAGTTCCTGGGCGAGCTGCTCGGCGTAGAGCGCCCATCCTTCGCCATAGGCCGAAAAGTACATGTTCTTCCGCAGGATCGGGATGCCCGGGCTCTCCTGGGCCAGACCACCCTGCAGCTGATGGCCCGGCAGGCCCTCGTGGTAGAGGGTCGAAGGCAGGTTCCACTTCGGCCACTCGTGGGTGTCGGCCAGGTTGAAGAAGATCACCCCGGGCCGCGAGCGGTCCATGGGCGCGGGCTCGGAGTAGGCCAGCGGCGATCCGGCCTCGATGGCCGGCGGCACGCGGCGGGGCTCGATGGCCTGGTTGGGCACGCGATTGAACATGCGCGGCAGGCGCGCCTTCACCGCCCCCAGCCGCTCCGAAAGATAGGCCAGGAGCTGGGCGCGGCCCGGATCGGTGTTGGGGAAATAGTAGCTGGGGTCCTTGTAGAGCGCCTTGATCCGCTCGCCGACCGTGCCCTGGGTCAGGCCCTGCTTCTTCAGGAGCACGTCGAGCCGCGCGCCATATTCCTTGGCTTGGTCGAGGCCCAGCTTGTGCACCTCGGCCGGGGCCATGCCCGTGGTCGTCGTGTACTTCAGGTTGGCCGCGTAGAAGGCCGGGCCTTCTTTGAAGCGCCAGATCCCGGCGTCGTGGACCGCGCCGGGCCGCGCCTGTTTCAAGGCGGCGATCTGGCGGTCGAGGGCGGGGCCGACCTTGGCGTCGTAGATCGCCGCCGCCTTCGGGCCCCAAGTCTCGCCGAGCCCCTTGGCGCGGGCCCGTTTGTCGAGGGACTTCACCAGGTCCGACTTGTCGCCGGTGGTCCGGAGCGCGCTCACCTGGGCGATGGTGATGTCCAGCAGGAAATCGGGCGGCAGGACGCCCTTCCCCACATCGTGCCGGAAGCGGTCGGTGTTGCTGTCGAGCGCGGTCGCGAAGCCGCCCAGGCGCGCCAGATAGGCCTCTGCGTCGGAGGCGGTTTCGACGGTGTGGTTGTCGTCCAGGAAGTCCGGCATGCGCTGATAGGCGCCGGTGATCGGCGAGAGCACGTAGCAGGAGGGCGAGAACCCGTCGCGACCGCCGATGTCCAGGTCGAGGAGCGGCTGGGTGGTCTCGGCCACATAGAGGACGGTGTCGTAGTTGACCGCGTCCATGCCCGAGAGCCTGGCGCGGTCGATGGTTTTCAGCCGGTGCATCTGGTCGCGGTTCGCCGCGCTCTCGGCGGCCATGCCGGCGGTCGATACGTCCTCCAGCTTGAACTTCAGCCCGGCGTTCTTGCCCTTGTCGAGGGCAAGCTGGGTGGCGCTCTCCGGCTGCCGCTCCAGGTCCTCCTGGAAGAAGGCGTCGAGCAGGGCGGTGAGCTTCTCTGACGCCGGCGAAGCGGCGCAGGCCAGTGGGGCTGAAGAGAGGGCGACCGCTGCGGCGCCGGTGGCGAGTAGCTGACGACGGTCGAGCAAGCGTGGTCCCCCTGAACCGCAACGCGCGGACGGCGGACTATTCCATCGTCAGTGCAGCGACGCCATCCCGGCGGTTCGGTGCTTAAATCTCATGGCGGCCATGTTTGCCTTGGGGTTTAAGGACGGGTGGCATCTGGCGACCCATGCTCGGGACGGGGCGGCATGCGAACAACTCTTCTGAGGTATATCTCCTTCAAGGGACGCGCATCGCGTGTTGAGTTCGCGCTGCTCGCTTTCGCCGCGGTGACGGCGTGGACATGCTCAGTGCTGACCTTTCAACACTGGTCCCCGCCAGGCTGGAACGCCCTGCTCTCCTTGCCCCTAATCGCGCTGCCTTATCTGCTTGTTCCCTCGGCGGGCGTGCGACGATTGCACGATCTAAACTGGTCAGGACGCGTCCTCGTACTCGGTCTCAATCCAATTACGGGGCCGCTTCTTGTGCTCTGGCTGGCGGTGCAGCCTGGCGTCACCGGTGCGAGCCGGTGCGATCTGCCGTTCGAAGCAGAGGCGCCCTAACCAAACGCCGCGCGGCGCGTGAGCGTGTCCCGGAATTGCGGGCGGATCAGGTTGGGCGGCGGTCCGGCTTCGGTGAGCACGGCTTCCTTGATGGCGCGGGGCTCGCCGAACAGGTGGCCCTGGCCGTAGTCGAGGTTGAGGTCCAGGAGGTCGACCACCTGGCGTTCGGTCTCGATCTTCTCAGCGATCACCTCGACGCCATAGCGGCGGGTGAGTTGGGTGAAGTCCTCGGCGGCGAGGTCGGGGAGCGAGCGCAGGATCTGGCGGCCGTCGATTTCGGTCAGCTCGTCCAGCAGCACCTGGGCGGCGACCTTCAGGAACTTCACGTCGGAACGCGCCAGGTCCTGCCAATCGAGGTCGAGGTCGGTGACCTTGTCCAGGCTGAAGCGGAAGCCGAGGTCGGCGAGCTTGCCCATGTTGCGCGCCTCGACCGACCCGCGGGCGTCAAACGCCGTCTGGCCGATCTCGAAGATCAGCGCGCCGGCCAGGTCGCGATTGGCGGTCAAGAGGTCGAGGAATTGCGGAAAGAAGCTCTCGTCGGCGAGGCTGGCCATGGAGACGTTGCAGAAGATGCCGATCTTGCGGTCCTGCTTGGCGAGGCGCCGCACGATCTGCACGCAGCGGAACAGGAGCAGGTTGTCGATGGCGGTGACCAGGCCGCCGGGCTCGGCGACGGTCAGATACTCCGCCGGCATCATCACCCGGCCGGTGTCGTCGCGCAGGCGAGAGAAGCTCTCGTAGAAGCGGGTGCGCCGCTGCGGCAGGGCGACGATCGGCTGCAGGTAGAGGTCGACGCGGTTCTCGGTCAGGGCCTCGCGCACCGTCTCCAGCAGCGCCGGCGTCTGGCGCGCGTCGCCGCCCAGGCGCACCGGGAAGGCCGGCGCATCGCCCTGCTCATCCAGCCGGGTCTGCATGCGCTGGACCAGGGTCTCCAGCATATGCACCTCGTCCAGCAGGTCGTCGGAGCGCTGGGCGTCGTCGGCGACGGCCTCGAAGATCTCGGTGACCCGGGCGTCCAGCGCCTCGATCTGGGTGAGCAAGATACGGTGGGCCTCGCGGATCGTGTCCACGTCGCCCTTGATCTGGCCGGTCTCCAGCGCGCGCTCGATCAGGCCGTGGAAGGCGAAGCAGAGGCCGAGCCCGCCCACCAGCGCCGCTACGCCCGCGCCCCAGCCGCCGCCATTGCGCCAGAGCGTCAGGGCGACGATCAGCGACAGGCAGAGGTAGGTCGCGCAGAGAAGGCCGAGGGTCAGCCGACGCATGGTCGCCCCATCCGAATCACTTCGGTGAGTATCCGACGCCGCTTGACCGCAAGTCGAAGGAATTAACGCGGCCGCGGCATTGCGCCCTTGCGCTGGATCATTGCGCCGGTGGCTTGCATCCCCGAAATATGTGATCGATGTTCACTCAACCCACATAGCGAGCGCTCAGATGGCGGACGGAACTCCAGGCGGCGGGGCGGTCGAGCACTTCGATGTGCTGATCGTGGGCGCGGGGCTGTCGGGGATCGGAGCCGGCTGGCACCTGCAGGACAAGTCGCCGGACCGCAGCTACGCGATCCTGGAAGGGCGCGAGGCGATCGGAGGCACCTGGGACCTGTTCCGCTATCCGGGCATCCGCTCGGACTCGGACATGTACACCCTGGGCTACGCCTTCAAGCCGTGGACCGAGGCAAAGGCCATCGCCGACGGCCCCTCGATCCTGAAGTACGTACGCGAGACCGCCCGCGACTTCGGCATCGACCAGCACATCCGCTACGGCCACCAGGTCACCGCGGCGGCCTGGTCCAGCGAGGACGCGTTCTGGACCGTCACCGCCCGGCTGAAGGATGGACGCAACGTCAAGCTGACCGCCAGCTTCATGTTGCTGTGCGGCGGCTACTACAACTACGAGGGCGGCTACACGCCCGAGTTCCCCGGGCGCGAGCGGTTCAAGGGTGACTTCGTCCACCCGCAGCACTGGCCGGAGCACCTGGACTACGCCGGCAAGCGGGTGGTGGTGATCGGCTCGGGCGCGACGGCGGTGACCCTGGTGCCAGCCATGGCCACGACGGCCAAGCATGTCACCATGCTCCAGCGCTCGCCAACCTATGTCGTCTCCCGGCCGGCCGAGGACGAGATGGCCAACAAGCTGCGCAGGTGGCTGCCGGGCATGCTGGCCTACCAGCTGATCCGCTGGCGCAACGTGCTGTTTGGCATGTGGTTCTTCCGGCTCGCCCGCAACAAGCCGGCCGCGGTGAAGCAGAACATCATCGAAATGGTCCGCGCCCAGCTGGGCCCCGACTACGACGTCGATCGCCACTTCACGCCCACCTACAATCCCTGGGATCAGCGGCTGTGCCTGGTCCCCGACGCCGACCTGTTCGAGGCCATCAAGCAGGACAGGGCCAGCGTGGTCACCGACACCATCGAGACCTTCACCGAGAGCGGCATCAAGCTGGCCTCGGGCGCGGAGCTGCCCGCCGACATCATCGTCAGCGCCACGGGCCTGCGGCTACAGGTGCTGAACGGCCTGAGCCTGACGGTGGACGGCCGCGCCGTCGATCCCAGCAGGACGCTGGCCTACAAGGGCATGATGTACGAGGACATCCCGAACCTCGCGACAGTCTTCGGCTACACAAACGCCTCGTGGACCCTGAAGGCGGACCTGACCTGCGAATATGTCTGCCGGGTCCTGAACCAGATGAAGCGCACGGGTCTGCGCCAGGTCACCCCGCGCAACGACGACCCCAACATCGAGCACCAGCCGTGGCTGGACTTCTCCTCCGGCTACGTCCAGCGCGCCATGGCGTCGTTCCCGAAACAAGGCTCCAAGGCTCCATGGAGGCTGCACCAGAACTACGCCATGGACCTGATGAGCCTGAGGTACGCGAAGCTGGCGGACGGGGCGCTGGAGTTCTCGAGTCCGGCGAATGCGCGGGCGAAAGTGGCAGCCTAGGTTCAGGTTCCTGATGGAGAACTCCAAATGGCGCTTCTCGCTGGAAGGGGCAGACAGATAGCCAGCGCGCTTTACGTGGCGGCGATGGTGGCCGTTATCGTCGGTGTGGATCTCGCGTTTTTCCGAGGCCGGGTTTGGGAACGGCTGGCAGTGAATATCGGCGTTGTCCTGGTGTTCGCGGCTTTCTACTTCCGTTTCCTCCGTCGCCCCTGAACAGGGCGCGAGGGTGCTCAACCCCAATGACCGCATTCGACCCCTAAGCGAACGTTCGGTCGTTTGGCGCCGAAATGTCGGCCGCGCCGCGTGGCGGCCGCCGGCGGACGCAGGTCCGCGACCCTGGTAGATCTCATACCCGTATAGGCTCTCGGCTTTTACCGGGATGCGGGCGGCCTATGTTGGGGTCTCACGGGTAAAGGTCCTTACGCATGCGAGTTCTGGTCACGGGCGCCACGGGTTACGTCGGCACGGCTGTGATCGCCGAACTGGTCGGCGCGGGACACACGGTGCTCGGCGTCGCACGGTCAGACGAGGGCGCGCATGCCCTCGCCGCGCGAGGCATCGAAGTCCATCGCGGCGATCTTACCGAACCGCAGACGCTGGCCGACGCCGCGCGAGTCTGCGACGGCGTCGTCCACACGGCCTTCATCCACGATTTCTCCCGCTTTGCGGAGAACGCGGAGATCGAGCGGGTGGCGGTCGAAGCGGTGCTCAGCGCGCTGGAGGGTTCGGACAAACCGTTCGTGATCAGCTCCGGCCTCCTGATGATGCGGCCGGGCACGATCCTGACCGAGACCGACGTCGGCGCGGACTTTGGGCGCGGCGGTACCGAGAACATGGTGGCGGCGGCGGCCAAGCGCGGAGTGCGCACCGCCGCCATCCGCCTGGCGCCCACAGTGCACAGCAAGGACGATCGGGGCTTCACCCCGCGCCTTATCGACATCGCACGCCAGAGCGGTGTGGCCGCCTACATCGGCGACGGCGCGAATAGCTGGCCGGCCGTGCACCGTCTCGACGCGGCGCGCCTCTATCGCCTGGCCCTGGAGAAGGGCTCGCCCGGGGCCCGCTACCACGCTGTCGGGGACGAGGGCGTGCCGACCCGCGAGATCGCCGAGGCTATTGGCCGCCATCTGGACCTGCCGGTGGAAAGCATCGCCGCCGAAAAGGCTGGCGAGCATTTTGGCTTCCTGGGCATGTTCTTCGGCATCGACGCGCCAGCCAGCGCCCACGTCACGCGGGCCGAGCTGGACTGGGCCCCGCGTGAGCCGGGCCTGCTCGCGGGCCTTGCCACCGACGCCTACTACCAGGCTGGCAGCAAGTACTGAGAGGACTGTGTCCATGGCCAAGACCATTGTCGTCGTCGGCTATGGGCCCGGCGTCTCCGCGGCGATGGCCGAGAAGTTCGGCGCCGAGGGATTCTCCGTGGCCCTGGTGGGGCGCACTGAGGCGACTTTGGCGGCGGGTGTCGAGGGGTTGAAGACCAGGGGAATCACGGCGGACGCCTTTCCCGCCGACGCCGGCGACCCGGCGTCGATCCGCAGCGCCATCGTCAGGGCGCGCGCCGCGCTCGGCCTCATCGGCGTGATCCACTGGAACGCCTATAGCGGGCGGGACTTCGGTGACCTGCTGGCGGCCGACCCGGCCAAGTTGCCAGGCCTGTTCGATGTGGCCCTGGTCGGCCTGCTGAGCGCAGTTCAGGAGGCGCTGGCGGACCTGAAGGCGGCCGGCGACGGTGCTGTCCTGGTCACCAATGGCGCGTTCGGCGAGATCAACCCGATGATCGACGCCGTCGCCCTCGCCTTGGGAGAGGTCGGCGTGCCGCTGGGCAACGCGGCCAAGGCGAAGCTGGTTGGCCTGCTGTCGGCGAGGCTGAGGAGCGAGGGCGTATATGTTGGCGAGGTCACCATCGCCGGCGTGGTTAGAGGGACCGGGCCGGAGAGCCCAGGCATCCCCACCCTTGAACCGGCCGCTATCGCCGACGCCTTCTGGCGTCTCTTCAAAGCCCGTGACGAAATCCGCGCCCGAATAGGCTGATGGACCTGGTCCGGCCGCTGTGGACGTTTCCGAGGGACCGTTTTCGACCCAGTGCAAAGGCCCGCTTCGACCCATGGCGGTCATCGGGAGCGGCCTCACGAGGGCCGCCTTGCGCTCGCAGGAGGTGTGGCGCTAACCGACGAGGGCTGAGAGGGCTGTGCGTCGCTGGATGTCCGCGACGGTGGTCAGCAGGCGCAGCGCGCTCGTGGCGGTCAAGGCTTTGGGATTGAAGTCACCCTTGCCATCGAGCACGGCGAGGATCGACTTGTCGGATGGCGCAAGGGAGCTGGCGCACATGTTCCATTCCCCGAACAGCCGTCGCTCAGCAGGCCCCTGCGAAAAGATCTGGAGGTCGTGGTGGCGCGGGTCCATCGAAATGCGGGCATAGGCGCCGCGAACGGCGTCGATGTTGCCCTCGAGCGCCTGGATGAAATGGCCTTGGGCCGTGAGCAGCAGGCCGGTGAGGCCGGCTTCGCGATTGCAGCGAATGGCGGTTCCGATGATCTGCCTGACCGCAAAATCCAGATCGGCGGCAGTCTCTGGCGTCTGGCGGCTACGATAGAGCAGACGATGGAGGGTACGGGGGGACGTAGACATGGGGCGAATTCTCGCAGCGAACGTCGCCGTTGGTAGGTGAGGAAGCTTAACAGAGGCGTGGCGCGGACGAACCCGGACTGGGACGGATCGTCACGGGCGGCGCCAATCCTGTCAGCAAGCGGCAACCGCCGTCGCCAAGCGCACCTCCGTTGGGATCGAGCGAGACGCCTCCGGCGCGGAGATGGGAACTATGGGCTTTGCAGGCTTTCAACGGCCGCCCGTCTTTCGGCCCCCTGGCGGCTTGGATCCCACGGCGGCCAGTTTGCTTTGCTCGCATCTGACCATGAGGTTTAAGGCGGGGTGGCGTCTCAAGAGACGCAACCTGCCAGGCGGCATGATGCGGATTCTCCGGGGGAAAACATGAAGCCGATCCGTCTCGGGATCATCGCCGGCGCCTTTGCCAGCGCGGCGATCTGTGGCGGGGCGTCGGCGGAGGCGGCTTCACCCCCCAAGCCGGTCATCATCATCGCGGACGTGGCGCGCTTCTATCGGCTCTACGACGCCGCGGGGGGACACCCGGGCGCCGAGCAACTCCAGCACGAGTACATCGATCCAGGTTCGGAGGGGCTGCATCACCTGGCCAAGGTTCGCAACGTCACCGGGGCGACCATCGCCGCGGCCCTGGAGACGCGGCCGGAGCTCTATGCGGACGCCAAGCGCTGCATGGCGGTGCTCCCACGAGTGCGCCAGCGGGTCGGCGCAGCGCTCAGCACCCTGTTCCAACTCTATCCGGAGGCGAGGGTCTCGCCGGTGACGATCGTCGTCGGGCGCGGGCGGCCAGTGGCCGTCGGCGGCCCCGGCGGCGAGGGCGTGCAGATCGGCCTGGAGGCGCTGTGCGCGGTCAGCTGGCTCAATCCGGATGTCGAGGAGCGGTTCGTGCATGTGATCGCCCACGAGTACGCCCATGTGCAGCAGTCGCCGGCGCTGGCGGACGACGAGCATCCCACGGTGCTCGAACTGTCGTTGATCGAGGGCGGGGCGGAGTTCGTCGCCGAGCTGACCTCCGGCTCGGTCGGCTACTCCCAGTTCAAGGCCTCGACCAAGGGACACGAGATGGAGATCGAGAGGGCCTTCGTCGCCGACGAGGACAAGACCGACCTGGTCAACTGGTTCAACAACTCGACCTTGGAGAAGCCCGGCGACCTCGGCTACTGGGTCGGATACCGCATCGCCAGATCCTACTACCAGCACGCCGCCGACAAACGCCGGGCGCTGCGCGAGATTCTGCGGGTGACCGACCCGAAGGCCTTCCTGGCCAAAAGCGGATGGTCGCCCGGCATGCGGTTGGACGGGGCCTCGGGTCGCGTGCTCAATATCGCCCATCCCCCCAGCCGGCCGAGCGCGTGACAGCACGATTTTCCAACTTGCCGAAGCGTGTCGAGCGTCTGCCGACCGATCGCCGCGGGTTTCCTATCCCCTGGTTCGTGGCCTGGCGGGACGGCCAGCCGCACTTGCCGGTGATCGACGCGGCGAAGCTGGGCGTCGCCTGGAACGAAGACCTGTGCTGGGTTTGCGGCGACAAGCTGGGGGCCAAACGTGGCTGGGTGCTGGGCCCGATGTCGGCGCTGGAGGGCGCGACGCCGGAGCCGCCGTCGCACTATGACTGCGCGCGGTTCTCGGTCTGCCACTGCCCGCACCTGTCGACGCCCGCTGCGTCGTTCAGCGCGAAGTACGCGGACGCCCAGGGCTACGCGCCACAGGCCAACATCTCCAAGCTGCGCTCAGGCGCGACGGCGATCTGGATCACCAGGGGACGCGGCGCGACGCCGTTCCGGGCGGGTCGCGGCCTGCTGTTCGGGCTGGACGGGCCGGAGCGGCTGGAGTGGTACGCCGGCGGACGTCCGGCGACCGGGACGGAGGTCAGGGAGGCGATCGCTGTCGCGTGGCCCACGCTGCAACAGGCGGCCGAGCTGGAAGGGAGAGGCGCTGAGCTCGCGGCGAGACGGGCGTGGCTGGAGGGCTGGGCGCCGAGGTGATGGGCGCGAGCGCTCGCGCCCATTTGGTCCATCGCAGATGTCGGTTCGCCATTTTGCGGCCACCGCCGCGGCCTCCATGCGCGCAATCGGACGCACGAAAGGCGCACCAGGCAGGCAGTATGCGCAGAATCCTCGCAACCTCAGCGGCGGCCGCCTTGGCGATATCCGGGCTCGCGGCCCCAACCCAGGCGGCGACCTTGCAGGACGAGAACCTGCTGCTGCCGATCCCGCCGGGGTTCAAGGTCGGATCGCAGGGCAGCCAGGGACCGGGGACGACCATCATGGAATTCGTCCCGGCGAGCGAGAGCGTGGACGCGTGGTCGCAGATGGTGACCCAGCAGATCTTCCATGGCCGGAAGGACGACCCGCCGGACGGATTGCCGACGCTGATGAGCAGCAACTGGAAGACGGCCTGTCCTGGCGGGGCGGCGCAAAGGCTCGGCGCGGAAGTGGAGAACGGCTATCCCGCGGTGGTCTGGGCCTTCATCTGCCCCAGGAATCCGCAAACCGGGAAGCCGGAGAACATGTGGATCAAGGTGATCAGCGGATCGGACAGCCTCTACAGCGTGCAGTTCGCGATCCGCAGCGAGTTCACCGCCGACGCCGCGCGGTCGGCGCTGGCCTATCTGAGGCGCGTCACCGTCTGCGACACGCGCCGCGCCGATCGTGCATGCCCGAAAGGCATGTAGAGCTCCCCGCAGGCGGCGACCGGGCCTACCGCGTCGGAACCGGGACCTCGCCGCGATAGTCATAGAAGCCGCGGCCGGCCTTGCGGCCCAGCCAGCCGGCCTCGACGTACTTCACCAGCAGTGGACAGGGGCGGTACTTGGAATCCGCCAGGCCCTCGTAGAGCACGTTCATGATCGAAAGCACCGTGTCGAGGCCTATGAAGTCGCCGAGCTCCAGCGGACCCATCGGGTGGTTGGCGCCCAGCTTCATGGCGGTGTCGATGGCGTCGACCGTGCCGACGCCTTCGTAGAGGGTGTAGATCGCCTCGTTGATCATCGGCACCAGCACGCGGTTGACGATGAAGGCCGGGAAGTCCTCGGCGTTGGCGGTGGTCTTGCCCAGGGACTGGGCGAACTGCACCGCGGTCTCGTAGGTGTCCGGGCCGGTGGCGATGCCGCGGATAATCTCCACCAGCTTCATGAGCGGCGCCGGGTTCATGAAATGCAGGCCGATGAACCGGTCGGGCCGGTCCGTGGCGGCCGCCAGGCGGGTGATCGAGATGGAGGAGGTGTTCGAAGCCAGCAGCGTGGTGTCGGAGAGGTGCGGGCCCAGCGCCTTGAAGATCGCCTTCTTGGTCTCTTCGTTCTCGGTGGCGGCCTCGATAGCGAGGTCCGTGCCGCCGATGGTCTGCAGCTCGCCGGCGGGCTTGATGTGGCCGAGCGCGGCGTCCATCTGGTCCTGGGTGACGATGCCGCGGGTGACCTGGCGGGTGAGGTTGCGGTGGATCAGGCCCATGCCCGCCTCCAGCCGCTCGGCGCTGACGTCGTGCAACAGGACGTCGTAGCCGCCCAGCGCCACCACATGGGCGATGCCGGTCCCCATCTGGCCTGCGCCGATGACGCCGACCGACTTAATCTGAACCATTCAAATGCCTCGATGAGCGGGCGCCTTCCGGGGCGGCCCTTTTTTTATGGCGACTTTCTAACATGGCGGCGCCGTCCCGCCGCAAGGCTTTTGCTGCGGCGCAGCGTGACCGTGGCCCGAACGGTCAGATGCCGTCCGTCTCGTCGGCGGCCGGCTCGGGGCCGATCTCGGCAACCAGCCAATCGCGAAGGGCGTGGATGCGGGAAACCTTAGGGTTGTCGGCGCGCCAGACCATGTAGAAGGCGAAGTCGTTGTCGACGGCTTCCGGCAGAAGCCGCACCAGGCGGCCGGCCTCCAGGTCGTGGCGCACGAGGCTCGAGCGCGCCAGGGCCACCCCCATGCCCTGGGCCGCGGCTTCGATGATCATCAGCGAGTCCTCGAACTCCGGGCCGGAAGGCGCAGGCTCGGGGAGGCCGAAGCCCGCGAACCATAGACGCCACGGCCGGTGGGTATGGCGCAGGAGGGGCGCAGACAGGAGATCGTTGGGCGCGCGGATGGCCTCGCGCCCAGCGAGCGTGGGGCTGCACACAGGAAACAGCTGCTCGCGGAACAGCAGGGCGGACGCCAGGTCGGCGGGCGCGTCGCGGCCGTAGCGCAGGCCGACGTCGACGCCGTCGGTGACGAAGTCCGCCATGCGGCCCTCGAACCGCAGGTCGAGGTTGGCGCCGGCCGGATCTGCCGTCAGCCGCGCCAGGCGGCTCGGCAACCATCGCACGCCCAGCTGCGGGTCGATGCTCACCAGCAGGGGCGCGCCCTCCGCCGAGCTGGCGAATTCCCGCAAGCCGTCGGCCAGAACGGCCTGGGCCTCGGCGATCCGTTCGGCCAGTCGCGCCGCGGCGGGCAGGGGGATCATGCTGTTCCCCTGGCGGCGAAAGAGGCGACCGCCGAGTTCGGCCTCCAGGCGGCGGATCTGCTGGCTGACCGCGCCGTGGGTGACCGCCAGCTCCTTGGCCGCGGCGCTGTAGCTTCGATGCCGGGCGGCGGCCTCCAGGGCGCGCATCGCGAAGAAGGGCGGCAGGCGCATTCAAGGTTGTTAGCTTAGATAACAACCTCGAGCAAAAACTATCGTTCGCGACGGGGCATGAGCCACCCCACATCCTGGTTAGCGGCGCTGCTGATTTCGTGAACAAAACCAAGGATCAAACACATGAAAACCCAGCTTTTGGGACTGGCCGCGGCTGGCCTGTTGCTTGCCGCCGCCACCTCCGCCGCTACCGCCGCGACTCCCTGGGAGTCGAAGGCCGTCTCGGATCGCCTGCAGGCCCGGACCGACGCGCTGCTGCGCGCGGCCGGCATCGATGAGCAAACCCCGCCGGTCTCGGTGCGCGCCAGGCTCACCCCCGACGGACACCTGGCCGGCGTGCAGGTCCTGCGCACCTCAGGCTCGCCCGAGGTCGATCAGGCCGTAGCCAATGTGCTGCGCAAGGTTCTCGTCGCCGATGCGCCGGTCGGCCTGCTGAACGGCGCGGTCACCCTGAACGTCGGCCAGCGCGCCGGACAGTTGGCCCAGGCCCGTTGACGGCGGGCGCGGCCAGCGCATGAAAAAAGGGGCGGCCCCAGGCGGGACCGCCCCTTTCGTCTGCGGTCGGCGGATCGGCTACTTTCCCGCCGCGGTGAGCGCGGCCATCAGCTCCGGCACGGCGGTCTTGTAGTCCGCCACCAGGCCGTAGTCGGCGACCTGGAAGATCGGCGCGTCGGCGTCCTTGTTGATCGCCACGATCACCTTGGAGTCCTTCATGCCGGCCAGGTGCTGGATGGCGCCGGAGATGCCGATGGCGATGTAGAGCTCGGGCGCGACCACCTTGCCGGTCTGGCCGACCTGGTAGTCGTTGGGAGCGTAGCCGGCGTCGACCGCGGCGCGGCTGGCGCCGACGGCGGCCCCGAGCTTGTCGGCCAGGGGTTCGATCACCTTCTGGAACTCCTCGGCCGAACCCATGGCGCGGCCGCCGGAGACCACGATCTTGGCGCCGGAGAGCTCGGGTCGGGCAGACTTCACCAGCTTCTGGTCGATGAAGTGGGTCTTGGCGGGCTTGGCCGGAGCGGGAATGGTCTCCACCTTGGCCGAGCCGCCGTCGGCGGCGGCCTTGAAGGCCGTGGCGCGCACGGTGATCACCTTCTTGGCGTCGGAGGACTGCACAGTCTCCAGCGCGTTGCCGGCGTAGATCGGACGCACAAAGGTCGAGCCGTCGACCACATCGGTGATCTCGGAGATCTGGGCCACGTCCAGCTTGGCGGCGATGCGGGGCGAGAAGTTCTTGCCCTGGCTGGTGGCCGGGGTGAGCACCGCGTCGTAATTGGCCATGAGCGGGACGACGAGGGCCTCCATGCTCTCGGCCAAGCCTTCGCCCAGCTCGTCGCTCTCGGCCAGCAGCACCTTGCGCACGCCGGTGATCTTGGCGGCCGCGTCGGCGACAGCCTTGGCGCCCTTGCCGGCCACCAGGACATCGACGTCGGACGAGAGCTTCAGCGCCGCGGTCACCGTCTTTTCGGTGTTGTCCTTGAGGGTGGCGTTGTCGTGGTCGGCGATGACGAGAACGGCCATCAGAGCACCCCCGCTTCGGTCTTGAGCTTGGAGACGAGGTCGGCGGCGGATTCCACCTTGATCCCGCCGGAGCGTTTCGGCGGTTCCGTGACCTTGACCACCTTCAGCCTGGGCGCGGTGTCGACGCCGAGAGAGGCGAGCTCTTCGACGGCGAGCTCCTTCTTCTTGGCCTTCATGATATTCGGCAGGCTGGCGTAGCGCGGCTCGTTCAGGCGCAAGTCCGCGGTGACGATCCCGGGCAGGTCGATCTCAAGGGTCTGCAGGCCGCCGTCGACCTCGCGGGTCACCTTGGCCTTCTTGCCGGAGACCTCCAGCGCCGAGGCGAAGGTCGCCTGCGGCCAATCCAGCAGGGTGGCGAGCATCTGGCCGGTGGCGTTGTTGTCGCCGTCGATGGCCTGCTTGCCCATGATCACCAGGTCGGGGGTCTCCTTGCCGATGATCGCGGCCAGCACCTTGGCGACGGCCAGGGGCTCGAGGTCCTCGGTGGTCTGAACCAGGATCGCGCGGTCGGCGCCCATGGCCAGCGCCGTGCGCAGCGTCTCGCCCGCCTGCTGCGGGCCGATGGAGACCGCGACGACTTCGGTGGCGACGCCCTTTTCCTTGAGACGCACGGCCTCTTCGACCGCAATCTCGCAGAAAGGATTCATCGACATCTTCACGTTCGCGAGGTCGACACCCGTCTGGTCGGGCTTCACCCGGGCCTTGACGTTGTAATCGATCACCCGCTTGACCGGGACCAACACCTTCATGGGTCGCTAGCGCCTCAAATCTGCTGGGGAATAGTGGATTAGATGGGGGGCAATAGCGGTTCCGGCGCGGTTTGCAAACCGGCTGCGCCGGCTAGGGGGGACTGACGGCGGGAGCGGGATCGCTTAAAGAGGGGGCCATGAACAAGACGATCGACCGCCTGAAGTGGATCTTCCTCGGCATCTTCGCCGTGGCCAACGTCGGCATCCTGGTGTGGACGGTGGGCTGGGCCTGGCCGGAGGAACGCTGCGTGGGCGCGCACAGGTGGTGGGATGGCTACAGCCGCGTCTGCGCCCAGCCGATCCTGACCTCGGACGTCACCGGCCGGATGATCACCGACCAGAAGGCCAAGGACGAGGCCCTGCGGGCTATCGGCCGCCTGCCGCCTGCCGCCGCCGCGCCGAAGCCCTAGCGCGTACCCCCGGAGACCCAGAAGACCTCGGCCGCCCCCTTGTCGTTGGCGTAACGGGCGGCGACGAACAGCAGGTCGGAGAGCCGGTTCAGATAACGCATAGCCGGTCCGCTGACGCTCTCGCCCGCCTCGGTCAACCTCACGGCTTCGCGCTCCGCGCGGCGGCAGACGGTTCGCGCCAGGTGCAGCGCCGCGGCGGCTTCGGTCCCGCCAGGCAGGACGAAGGACTTGAGCGCCGGCAGTTCGGCGTTCAACGCGTCGATCTCGCCCTCCAGCCGCGCCACCTGGCTGTCCAGGATGCGCAGCTTCGTCCCGGCGGCCTCGTCCGTCGCGGCTGGCGTCGCCAGGTCGGCGCCCAGGTCGAACAGCTCGTTCTGCAGCCGCGCCAGAAGCGCGTCAAAGGCGCCGGCGTTACGGGTGTGGACGCGCGCAAGACCCAGGCAGGCGTTGGTCTCGTCAACCGCGCCATAGGTTTCGACCCGGGCGTCGGACTTGCTGACCTGCGCCCCGCTCGCCAGACGCGTCGTCCCGGCGTCGCCGGCGCGGGTGTAGATCCGGTTCAGGGTGACCATGCCGCTAGTGCCGCGCGCGCCACAACATCGCGCCCACCAGGACCGCGATCGCCACGGCCTGCATCACGACCCGAAGCCGCATCAGCTTGTTGGAATAGGAGCGGCCGAATTCCCCTCCGCGGAACAAGGCGTAAATGCCGAGGCCAAGAACCGCCGTTACCGCTATCAGGGCGGCCGGAATCAGGAAGCTGAAGATATCCATACAACAATCTTATGACACGACGGGGTTGCGAACCACAGCCAAGCAGGGTATGCGCCGGCTCTTCGGACAGTTGGTGAGCGTGTTCAGCGAGTTGAATTCGTTGAAACGGTCGAATTTCGGCCCCACTCAGGGTGCAGACGGGAAATGCTACGTCCCCCCGCAGCCCCAGCCAACCCTTAGTTACGCGGAGAATCCGCCAAAAGTCGGCAGGAAAGCGCCGTGTAATTTGTTATTTGAACACGTTCACTGAACCGAGCCTGGACGCCCGGTCGGAACAAGCGAAGAGAGGACGGCGTGGCCGTCGGACCCCATGATGCACATCACCCAGATCCAAGCCGCAGATAACAGCGGAGCCAAGGCGCCCACCCGCCGCGCGCTCGCCAAACAGCAGACCCGCGTCAAGGTCTTGGCCGCCGCGCGCCGGCTGTTCAGCGAGCAAGGCTACGAAGGCGCCACGATCCGCGACATCGCCTCGGCCGCAGGCATGTCGACCGGCGCGGTCTTCGCCAACTTCACCGACAAGTCGGACCTGTTCCGCGAGATCATGCTGACCGACCTGGTCGCCCTCGCCGAGGCCATGTCGGACG
>NZ_SSMZ01000051.1 GCF_004799395.1 Phenylobacterium sp. | reverse complement strand
CCGACGCCGACGAGACCGATCCGGCCGGCGCGACCGATCCGCAGGTCGGCCCGGCGGACAGCGCCCAGGCCGCAGCCGCCGACGCCTCGGCGACCGCCGCCGCCGCGCCGGCCTCCACCGCCGCCGCGGCGATGGCGCAGGCCGCCGCCACCGAAGTGCGCGGCTCACCGCAGACCGTCGCCAACATGGCCGCCCAGATCGTCAACAAGTTGAACGCCCGTTCAAGCCAGTTCGACGTGCAGCTCAATCCCGCCGGCCTTGGCAAGGTGGACGTCCGCATGACGATCGGCGCCGACGGCAAGATGTCGGCGTCCATGTCCTTCGACACGCCGCAGGCGGCCGCCGAGCTGAAAGCCCGCGCCGGCGAACTGCAGCAGGCGATGGAACAGTCCGGCTTCGACCTCTCGGGCGGCATGTCCTTCGACGTGGCCAGCGACAGCGGCCAGGGCGGACAAGCCCAGAACCAACCCCAACCCGACGCCGGCGCGGTGTTCCGCGGGCGCGCCTTCCAGGCTGCGCTCGACACCACTGCCGACGTCGCCCCGCAACTCTCGCTTCGACGCTCGGCGACCTCCGGCGTCGATATCCGGATCTGAGGACAGCATGACGGTCACCACCACCCCGACTACAACGCCGACCACGACGCCGACGACGTCGCCGTCCTCGGCCACGGCCAGCAGCGCGACGCTGCAGGGCCTCGGCAGCCTGGCGGATAACTTCAACACCTTCCTGACGCTGCTTACGACGCAGTTGCAGAACCAGGACCCGACGGCGCCGCTGGACTCGAACCAGTTCACCCAGCAGCTCGTCCAGATGACCGGCGTCGAGCAGCAGTTGAACACCAACAGCCTGCTTCAGACGCTGGTGAACAACACCGCCGGCGGCCTTTCCTCGGCGGTCGGAGTGATCGGCGACACGGTGCGGGCGACCAGCAGCACGGCGACCCTTACCGGCGGCCAGGCGCAGTGGACGTACAACCTGCCGTCCAATGCCGCCGACCTGAAGGTCCAGGTCCTGGACGCCAACAACAACGTCGTGGCCTCAGTGGCTCCGACCAACATGTCGGCCGGCGACCACGCCTTCTCGTGGAACGGGAAGGACCTGAGCGGCGCGCAGTTGCCGGACGGCGGCACCTATACGCTGCAGGTCACGGCCGTCGACGCCAACAACAATTCGATCACCGCGTCCACCTACCAGCAGGGTGTCGTCACCGGCGTCACCCAGACCAACGGCACGACCGAGGTGATGGTCAACGGCACGCCCGTGCCCTGGACCAGCGTGGTCAGCGTCACCCAACCCACAAGCGCGGCGACGGGTTCATGACCCCCGCCCGCTTTTCCCATGAACCCGGACGGCAAAACGCCGTCCCCCGCGACGGCCTAGCGACGCCGATCAGCTCCCGCAGCACGCGCAAACCTAGGAAAGAACGGATAGAACCATGAGCATCAATTCTGCACTGCTCGCCGGGGTTTCAGGCCTGGTGGCCAACTCCTCGGCGCTGGCGGCGATCTCCGACAACATCGCCAACGTCAACACCACCGCCTACAAGCGCAACGAGGTGGATTTCTCCACCATGGTGACGTCGCAGGCCGTTCAGGGCGATTATTCGGCCGGCGGCGTGCAAGGCAACAACCAGCAGTTCGTCAGCCAGCAGGGCCTGATCCAGAGCGCCTCCTCGACGACCGATCTGGCGCTCTCGGGCAACGGCTTCTTCGTGACCAGCACTTCGGCCACCTCGCCAGCTTCGGAATTCACCCGCGCTGGCGACTTCCAGCCCGACGCGAACGGCTTTCTGGTGAACAGCGCCGGCCTCTATCTGCAGGGCTGGCCGGCACAGGCCAACGGCACCTTCGACACCGACCCGTCGGACCTCAGCAAGATCGGCCCGATCAACGTCGCGAACCTCGGCGCCGCCGTCGAGCCGACGGGCAACCTGGGCATCAGCGCCAACCTCGACCAGACCACCGCGGTGGGCGCGGGCGCGGCGACCTACAACGCGGCCACCAACAGCATGGCGCAGTACGCGGCCACCAACGGCGCCTCCGGCACCGCGCCGGACGCTCCGCCGATGGAGCTCAGCGTCATCGACTCGGTCGGTGGCACCCACAAATTCGCGGTGGCCTTCGAAAAGACCAGCACGCCCAACACCTGGAACGCCGAAATCTACGCCGTGCCGGCGACCGATGTGACCTCGACCAACGGCCAGATCGCCGCCGGCCAGGTGGTGTTTAACAACGACGGCTCCATCAACCTGGCCAGCACCACCCTGTTCGGTGCGGCCGGCGCCACGCCGTCCCTCGCACTGGGCGGATCGGGCGGCACGAGCCCGGCCTGGGCCACGAACCTGGGTATCGCCGGCCAGACGCTCAACTTCAACCTCTCGCAGGTCACCCAACTGGCCTCGCCCTCGGTGGTCAATTCGGTCAGCGCCGACGGCGCCACCGCCGGCAACATCGTTGGGGTCCAGGTAGGCGCCGACGGCGTGGTCTCGGCCCTGTTCGACAACAGCCAGGTCCGCAAGATCGCCCAGGTGGCCGTCGCCACCTTCCCCAACCCGGACGGCCTGCAGGCGATCAGCGGCAACGCCTACGGCAGCACCCTTCAGGCGGGCAGCATGACGCTGAAGGTGGCCGGCACGGGCGGCGCCGGGTCCATCGATCCCTCGAGCCTCGAAGCCTCCACGGTCGACCTCTCCACGGAGTTCACCGGGTTGATCACCACTCAGAAAGCCTACTCGGCGTCGTCCAAGATCATCACTACGGCCGACACCATGCTGGACGAACTGATCAACATCATCCGGTAACGACAGTCTTAATTCAGATTAACCGAGTGTGAATTCCACACTGTTCCGAATTAGTACACGAGGAAGAAGATGATTAGAGCTTCGTTCACTAATACGATTCAGCGGCTGTTAGGAGCCGTGTCGTATTGTTCTCATCAACAGTGATGGTGGGAAAGGCGTAAAGCCATGGTTCAGCAACAGCAGACGCGCACGAACAGCCGCGGGGAGTCGTACGTGATCGGCCCCACGGGCGCGCCGTTGACGCTGAGGGATTTGCCGCCGGCGGAAACCGGCCGCTGGGTGATCCGCCGCAAGGCTGAGGTCGTCGCGGCGGTCCGCGGGGGCTTGCTCTCGCTGGAGGACGCGCTTGAACGCTATCGACTGACGTCGGAAGAGTTCCTCGCGTGGCAGCGGTCGATCGACCGCCACGGTCTTGCGGGTCTCCGCACGACGCGCCTTCAACAGTACCGCTGAGCCCCTCAGACTTCCCCGGATGGGGATATCAGCGACGACGCGGCCGCGCCCCTTGCAGGGCGCGGCCGTTTCCCGTTCCGCGCCCTAACGCAAGTCCCGGTCCACCTCGGCGATCAGTCTTCGCGCCTGGGCGGCCTCATCGTCCGGGACCTGAAGCCGGCTCGGCAGCACGCCGGGATAGGCCGAGGCCTCCACCAGCACGGGATGCAGGTCGGCGGATTCCAGCAGGCTCTTGAGATAGCTGATCCGCACCACGTCGGTGGTCTTCACCAATTCGATCATCAACGCACCTCGCCGGGCCGGTTAAGCGGCGACGGGCCGCCGTCAGAAAGCTTACGCACGACGACGGTGATGCGCTCGCGCTCACCGCCGGCGCGTTCCACCAGGAGGCGCGCCACCTGGGCGTCGTCGTGGAAGGCGTAGCCCTTGATGGCGTCGAGGATCGCCTTGGCCAGGTTATCGAGGTCGAGCCAGGGCGGGTCGCCGACATATTCCATGCGGATCTCCACGGCGAACTCGCCCCAGGCCGGCCGCGCGCCACGCCAAGCCTTGCGGAAGAACTCGTAGATCAGGGGCTTGTAGTACTTGGCCTGGGTGGTCAGGCCGTCCACGACCACCTCCAGGACGCCGTCCGCCTCGCGGGCGCGCACCTTGCCGTGCTGGGTCCAGGCCTCGTCCACGATGTGCGGTCGGGCCGCGGCTAGGCCCGCTCGGCCTTGACCGCGGTGCCGTAGGCCAAGACCTCGGTGATGCCTTCCATGATCTCGTTGGCGTCGTAGCGCATGCCGATCACCGCGTCCGCGCCGGCGCGGCGGGCGTGGTCAACCATCAGGTCCAGCGCCTCCTGGCGGGCGTGTTCGGCCAGCTCGGTGTAGATCGACAGGTTGCCGCCGAAGATCGACTGCAGGCCGCCGGCGAAATTGCCGATCACGCTGCGCGAGCGGACTGTGACGCCGCGGACCAGGCCGATATGGCTGGTGATCCTGTAGCCGGGAAGGTCGTTGGTGGTGGCGACGAGCATGGGTCGGGGCTCCGAGCTGGACACCCATCTATACCGTCGGGTCCGGAGCTGCGCCACGCCCGTTGCCGCTGGCGGCCCGGGCGGCTAGACCCGCCGCATCGCCAGCCGGAATGACCATGATGACCGCCACACGCACCGAGACCGACACCTTCGGCCCCATCGAGGTCGCCGCCGACCGCTACTGGGGCGCCCAGACCCAGCGCAGCCTGCAGAACTTCAAGATCGGCTGGGAGAAGCAGCCGATCCCCGTGGTCAAGGCGCTGGGCGTGGTCAAGCGCGCCGCGGCCGAGGCCAACATGGCGCTGGGCAAGCTGGATCCGGCGATCGGCGAGGTCATCGTCGCGGCCGCCCAGGAGGTCATCGACGGCAAGCTCGACGACCACTTCCCGCTGGTGGTCTGGCAGACCGGGTCCGGCACCCAGTCGAACATGAACGCCAACGAGGTGATCTCGAACCGCGCCATCGAGATGCTGGGCGGGGTGATGGGATCGAAAACGCCCGTGCACCCCAACGACCACGTCAACATGAGCCAGTCATCCAACGACACCTATCCGACGGCCATGCACATCGCCTGCGCCGAGGAGGTGGCCCGCAGCGTGATGCCCGCGCTGGAGCACCTGCACGCGGCGCTGAAGAAGAAGTCCGAGCAGTTCGATCACATCATCAAGATCGGCCGCACCCACACCCAGGACGCCACGCCGCTTACGCTGGGTCAGGAGTTCGGCGGCTATGCGCACCAGACGGCCATGTCGACGCGCCGGCTGAAGGAGACGCTCTACGGCCTCTATGAGCTGGCGCAGGGCGGCACGGCGGTGGGCACCGGCCTGACCGCGCCGGTGGGCTTCGCCGAGAAGGTGGCCGAGCGGATCGCGGCGATCACCCGCCTGCCTTTCGTCACCGCGCCCAACAAGTTCGAGGCGCTCGCCGCCCACGACGCGATGGTGTTCAGCCACGGGGCGCTGACGGCGACGGCCGCGGCCCTGTTCAAGATCGCCAACGACATCCGCTATCTGGGCTCAGGTCCCCGCGCCGGTCTGGGCGAGCTGTCGCTGCCGGAGAACGAGCCGGGGTCGTCGATCATGCCGGGCAAGGTCAATCCGACCCAAGCCGAGGCTCTGACCATGGTCTGCGCCCATGTGATGGGCAACCAGACGGCCATCGGCTTCGCCGGCAGTCAGGGCCAGTTCGAGCTCAACGTCTACAACCCGGTGATGGCCTACAACTTCCTGCAGTCCTGCCGCCTGCTGGCCGACGCCTCGATCAGCTTCACCGACAAAATGGTGGTCGGCATCGAAGCGCGGACCGACAACATCGCCGCCAATCTGGAACGCTCGCTGATGCTGGTGACGGCGCTGAAGGAGCACATCGGCTACGACAAGGCCGCCAAGATCGCCAAGACCGCCCACGCCAACGGCACGACGCTGCGCGAGGAGGCCGTCGGCGGCGGCTATGTGACCAACGAGGAATTCGACGCCTGGGTCCGGCCGGAGGACATGATCCACCCGGGCTGAGGCCGTGGTCGGCATGGCGCCGGGACGGCTGTAGGCCTCCCGTCGGGGAATGATGCCGAATGTCACCATCAGCTCAGCCAACCTGATCTCCGCCGCGTGCGGATTCGCCCTGGGCGCCTGGCGTTCCTGCGCGAGCGTTGGAGGTGGGCGGCGCTGTTCACCGTTCTCACCATCGCCCTGGTCTTGGAAGGTCTGTGGCGCGGCCGAAAGAGCTCGACCTAGCGCGCCGCATCCTATCGGTTGACGGGACTCGCCGCGCGGCGCCTGGGTGGGTCATGGCCAGTGAAACCGTCTACATCCTGCAAACCTACGTCGCCGGGCGCGGCAAGGCGCTGAAGGCCGAGCAGCAGGTGGGCTGCAAGACCGCCGAAGAGGCGCGCCGCAAGGCGGAACGACTGGCGCCCTTGCGACTTGGCGTCGTGGCGTTCTCGGCCACCGCCGACACCGAACTTGGCGACTATGACGAGAACCCGGTGATCCTGTTCCGGTCCGGCCAGCTGCCGCACCCGTTCAGCGAACTCTAGGCTGTCCGGGCCACGGCGACGTCGGCCAGGTCTTCCAGGGCCGGTCGCCAGGGGTTGGCGCCGAAGTCGGCGAGGGCGGCCTTGGCGCTCAGGGCATAGCCTGCGGCGAGCTCCAGGGTCGACTGCAGGGCGCCCGTGGCGCGCATCAGCTCGCAGGTCCGGTCGAAGTCGGCGTCGGTCTGGTCCCGGCGGTCGACCGTGCGGATCCAGAACTCCCGCTCGGCCGGGCCGGTGCGGGCCATGACCAGCAGCAGCGGCAGGGTCGCCTTGCCTTCGCGGAAGTCGTCGCCGGGGTTCTTGCCCAGGGTGTCGCTGTCGCCCGAGTAGTCGAGGGCGTCGTCGACCAGCTGGAAGGCCAGGCCCAGGTCCTGGCCGTATTTCCGTAGGGCCCGGCAACGCTCCGGCGAGGCGCCGGCGCTGACCGCGCCGGACTCGGCGGCTGCGGCGAACAGCTCGGCGGTCTTGGCGCGGATGATCTCCAGATAGACCTCCTGACTGAGGTCCAGGTCGTGGGCGCGGGTGAGCTGCAGCACCTCGCCCTCGGCGATCACGCGGGATGCGCGGGCCAGGATCTCCAACGCCGGCATGGAGCCCGCCCCGACCATCAGCTCGAAGGCCCGGGCGAACAGGAAGTCGCCGACCAGCACGCTGGAGGGCGCGCCCCAGATCAGGTGCGCGGCGACCCGGCCGCGGCGCAACTGGGAGGAATCCACCACATCATCGTGCAGCAGGGTGGCGGTGTGGATGAACTCCACCGCCGCGGCCAGCTTCAGGCAGGCGTCGTCGCGAGCGCCGGCCAGCCGCGCGGCGGCGACGGTGAGCAACGGACGCAGGCGCTTGGCGGAGCCGGCGATCAGGTGGTCGGCGAGCGCCGGGATCACCGGCACGGGGCTATCCATGTGCCGGCGGATCAGGGCGTCGACCGCGGCCATGTCCGGGCGCGCGAGCATCAGCAGCGCGTCCAGCGACGGCGGCTTTTCGGCGATGGCGGGGCGGGTGGCGACGGCCAAGCGGGTGCTGACTCCAGGCGGATTCGACGGGCTCAGGGAGACTGGCCGCCGTTGCGAGGGACAATGGTGACGCGATAGGGCACGGTCAAGCGCACCCGCCTTGCAGAACCCGTTACCTTAGGTCACGAACCATGGACGAGACCACCGAAGACCGCGTCCTCGACGGGCGCGTGCGGCTGCGCCAGCCGGAGCGGGGCTATCGCGCCGGGCTCGACGCGGCCTTGCTGGCGGCCGCCTGCGACGCCGGCGAGGGCGCACGGGTGATCGAGGCGGGCTGCGGCGCGGGAGGCGCGCTCCTGGCGGCGGCGGCGCGGCGGGCAGGCGCGCGATTTGTCGGCATCGAGCGCGATCCCAAGGCCGCGGCGCTCGCGCAACAAAACATCGCGCTGAACGGCATGGCCGACCGGGTCGAGGTGCGGGAGGGCGACGTGGCCCTGCGCTTCTCGGGCCTGGGTCTGGAGCCCTTCGACGCGGCGATGGCCAACCCGCCATTCTTCGACGACCCCGATTCCCTGCGCGGGCCCGCCGCCGAACGGCGCGGCGCGTGGATGGCCGACGACGGGCTGGAGGCCTGGATTGGGTTCCTCACCAAGGCGGTGCGCGAGGGCGGGACGATCACGCTGATCCACCGCGCCGACCGGCTGGACGACATACTGGCCCTGCTGGCAGCCAAGGCGGGCTCGGTGCAGATCCGCCCGGTGCAGCCCTTCGCCGACGAGCCGGCCAAGCGGGTGGTGGTGCGCGCGGTGAAGACCGGCAAGGCGCCGCTGCGCCTGCTGCCGGCGCTGGTGCTGCACGACCGCGAAGGCGGCAAGCATACGGCCGAGACCGAGGCGATCCTGCGGGGCCAGGCGGCCCTCGCCTGGCTCTCGCTAGTTCGCCCCGCCTGACTTGGGCGCGGCGGCGCCCTTGGCTTCGGCGGCGCGCACGCCCTGCATGATGTCGACCAGCGCGTAGTTGCCCTCGTGGCAGGCGTATTCGTAGACCTGCCCGGGGATGGCGTTCAGGCTCATCTCCGCGCGCCAGGGCCTGGTGTAGTAGACCGGGTCTTCCACCGTGAATTCGTAGTAGATCTGCTTGGCCGAGGCGCGGGTGAGACGCTCCGTGATTCTGGCCTTGGGGGTCAGGAAGATCGGGCCGGCGCGGCCCTGTTCGGCGTTCACGTTGACGGTCTCGATGACCAAGGTGTCGCCCTCCCACCAGGCGACCGGATCGCCCAGCCAGAGCTGCAGCGCCGGCGAGCCGTGCGCGGCCTGGGCCGTCGCCTTGTCCTTGAACAGCGGGATGGTCCGCGCGTCGTGGATCATCTCCGAGACGATGACGATCGCGCCGGGCGTCTGCAGGATCTGGTAGTTGGAGTTGTAGATGTTGTTGAGCATCCCCGGGCCGCCGGAGCCGCGCGAGCCGATTATGCAGCGGTCCCAGGGGTCGAAGCTCTCGGGGTCGGAGGGCGTCTCGGCAAGGCGCGTATGCTGGCGGGCCTGGGCGACGAGCTTCCGGCCGGCCTCCGTAAACGGCAGCTGACCGTCCGCCGGATCGACGATCCAGGAGGTGCGGTACTCGCCCTTCACCTCGCCATAGGCGCTGCCGGAATCGAGCCAGAAGGCGTTGTAGCCACCGGGGTCGCCGACCGCGGGGGCGCCTTGGGCGGCGTCGACGGGCGCGGCGTCGGCGGCCTTGCGGTGAACCAGCGGATCGGAGCTTGCGAGCTTCTTGGCTTCCTCGGGCGTGAGGACCAGCTTGCCCATGCCGGGTGGGCGGGTGAGCTTGGTCACCGAGGCGTTGGTCCAGGCCCCGGAGAGGTCGAGATGCCCGTCGGCGGCGCGCGGCGGGCCCGCGGCTGGGGGCGCCGCGAGGGCGGGCGCAGCCAGCGTGAGGGCGCAGGCCAGGATCAACAGCAGTTCAGCGGTCTTGCGAATGGGTCTTGCCTCCGGTCGGCCGGAATAGTCCACCGCCGACGGCTCGGCGCAAGCCTTAGAAATCGCCCCGCGGCGCAGGATCTCCCGGCGCCCGCATCCTGGGCGCCCCGCCTAAAGCCCCAGCCGTTCGCGGTAGGTCTCGTCCACCAGAGGGTGCCAT
Organism: Phenylobacterium sp.; assembly: GCF_004799395.1. Lineage (GTDB taxonomy): Bacteria > Pseudomonadota > Alphaproteobacteria > Caulobacterales > Caulobacteraceae > Phenylobacterium. Next base: position 6,557 of record NZ_SSMZ01000051.1, on the reverse strand, counting down.
TCGGGATGGCGTTTGATGTAGCCGGCAATGAACGGGCAGCTGGGCTTGACCGTCAGGCCGTGTTCGCGGGCGTAGCTGAGCGCCGCCGTCGCCAGGGCCGAGCCGACGCCGCGGCCCTCGAAGGCCGCCGGCACTTGGGTGTGGGGAAGGACCATCGAGCCGCCATGCAGGACGTATTCGGCGAAAGCCGTCTCGCCATCGAGATAGGCTTCGAAGCGATGGGTCTGTTCGTTCATGACGACGGGCGGCGTCTCGGCCATGGCGGGTCCTCTCCAAGCGCCCTTCTTGACCCAGGCGCGAGCGGAGGCCAAGGTCCGCGCCGCACGTGCGCAAACGCTCGAACGGAGGAGGCTCAGATATGACACCCATTGCCGCAGCCCTTCGTCGCGCCGCCGCGCCCGCTGCCTAGACGGCAGCCGATCCTCCCTTCCTGACAGACGGGGTTTCCGCGGGGCGACGCCTGGATCGGCTTCCCACCCTCACAGACGGAAACACGAAATTGCTCAGCACCTATGGCTGGAGCGAGACGCTTCAGCACGACTTCGAACCCTTCGCGGCGCAGGGCCTGGTCCCGGCCCGCATCCTCGTCCAGCAGCGCAGCCTCTACCGGCTGGTCGCCGAGACCGGCGAACTGGAGGGCCGCATCTCCGGCCGTTTCGCCCACGAGGCGGCGGATGGCGGCTACCCGGTCACTGGAGACTGGGTGGCGGTCGAGCTCAAGGACGGGATCGCGGTGATCGCCGCGGTCCTGCCGCGCTCGACGGCCTTCACCCGCATGGCGGCCGGCACCGCCAAGGACATACAGGTGGTGGCGGCCAACGTCGACGTGGCCCTGCTGGCCGCCTCGCTGAACGCCGACCTCAACCTGCGCCGCCTGGAACGCTATCTGGCCACCGCCTACGAGAGCGGGGCCGAGCCGGTGATCCTGCTCACCAAAGCCGACGTCTGCGCCGACCCGGACCCGTTGATTGAGAGCGTGCGCGGCATCGCCTCGGGCGTCCTGGTGCTGGCGATCTCAGTGCGCACCGGCCAGGGGCTGGCGGAGCTCTCCGCTCGGCTCGCCCCCGGCAAGACCGCGGTGCTGCTGGGCTCCTCCGGCGTGGGCAAGTCCACCCTGGTCAATGCGCTGGCGGGCGTCGAGCGGATGGCCACCAAGGAGGTCCGCGAGGACGATGCGCGGGGGCGGCACACCACCACCCACCGCGAACTGATCCTGCTGCCCTCGGGCGCGCTGATCCTCGACACGCCGGGCATGCGCGAGCTGGCGCTATGGGACGCCGAGGCTGGGGTCGCGGCGGCCTTCGCGGAGACAACAGCGGAGGTGGAACTGCTGGCGCAGGACTGCCGCTTCCGCGACTGCGCCCACGACAAGGAGCCCGGCTGCGCCGTGCAGGCCGCGCTGGCCGACGGCCGCCTGGACCCCGAGCGTTGGCGCAGCTTCCAGAAGCTGCATCGCGAACTGGCCCACGGGGTCCGCCGCGAGGACCCCATCGCCCGCGAGGCCGAGCGCAAACGCTGGGCCTCCGTCACCAAGGCGGGCCGCGAACGCTCCCGCTCCAAGCGCGAGGTGGACGACTAGGCGCGACGGCGGTTCGGCCGGCGAATCCGCCTATCGTGGGCGTCTGAAACCGAGCGGACCGCCGAATGCGTATCCTGATCATGAAGGGCCAGTCGCAATACGGCGGCACGCGCCTCTTCGCCGACCTGGCGGCCCAGGCCTTCCAGCGTCGTGGCCACGAGGTCGATATCCTCGACCTCGGCGCGACGGACAACGGCGGCATGCTGATCCTGGCCCACGCCCAGACGTCGGGACCGGTCGACCTGATCTTCACGATCAACATCTGCGGCGAGTTCATCGACAGCGCCGGACGGCGCCTCACCGACCTCTACGGCGGCGCGCCGCACGTGATCTGGCACGTCGACTATGTGCTCGGTCAGGGCGAACGACTGAGGGCCACGCCGTCCAACACGGCGGTTCTGGTCGTCGACCCGACCCAGGCAGACGCCGTGCGCGCGATCTACGGCGTCGGCCGCTTCAAATACCTGGGCTTCTTTCCACACCCGGCGGTGGGCTCGGCCACGCCGGATGACGCCACCGCCGCCGAGTTCGCCGAGCGACGGCCGATCCAGGTCCTGTGGTCGGGCAGCTTCCAGCAGCCGGAGGCGGAGCGCTGGATGGGCGTCCAGGGCGCGGCGCGCGAGGTGATGCAAGAGGCGCTGGACATGGCCCTAGCTGTCGAGTGGGTCCCGCCGCATCAGGCCCTGGACGCCGTCCTGCGGGCCCGCGGCCTCGACCTGGCCAACCCGGCGATCCGCGGCGCCCGCGAAGCGGCGGCCCTGGTGCATACGCAGGTGCGCACGACCCGTCGCTTCGAATTCCTCAAGGCCGTAGCCGAGTCCGGCGTGCCGCTGCACATCGTCGGCGCCGGCTGGGAGAACCAGCTCGACCGCTTCAAGAACGTCACGTTTGAGGGGCCGGTGGAGATGACCCGGATGGCTGAGCTGATGGCCCAGTCGCGCGTCGTGCTGAACACCAACGTCAACTTCGGCGCCGGCTCCCACGAGCGACCTTTCTCCGCCTCCCTGGCCGGCGCGGCGACCTTCTCCGACTTCAGCCGCTACTACGCCCAGGTCTTCCAGCCCGGAAAGACCATCGAGCTCTTCTACTGGCGTGACCTCAAGGGCGGCATGGAGAAGCTGAAGGCCCTCGCCAGCGACCCCGAGCGCGCGTTCGAATATGCCCGCGGCGCCAAGGCAACCACGCTCGCCGGCCACACCTGGGACCAGCGCATCGACCTCATCCTGCAGGCCGGCGAAGCCGTACGCTGACCGTCGACCGGCCCTCTCGCCCGAAGCGGGAGGGAGAAGCGGCGCTATGCGACCGCCTTGCGGTAGAGGTGCCAGCTGGCGTGTCCCAGGACCGGGACCACGAAGATCAGGCCGACCAAGGCCGGGATAGAGCCCAGGACCAGGGCGCCGGCCACCACCAAGCCCCAGAGCGCCATGATCCCGGGATTGGTCGCCACGACCTTCAGCGACGTCTTGATCGCCGTCCACAGGCCCACATCTCGGTCCAATAGCAGGGGCACCGTCACCACGCCGATGGCGAAGGACAGGGCGGCGAACAGGAAGCCCACGCCGACGCCAGCGGCGATCAGCGTCCCGCCGGCCTGGGTCCAGAAGACGTTATGCGAGAAGGCGCGGACGGTCGGCGGGGCGGCCGGGCCCATGATCGCCAGGTTCAGTTCATAGGCCGCCCCGAGCCAGAGGCCGAACAGGGCCAGGAGGATGACGCCCATCCCGATGATCGAGCCCAGCGCCGGCGAGCGCAGCACCCCGAAGGCGTCGAGCCAATTGACCTTCTCGCCCAACTCGCGCCGGCGGCTCATCTCATAGAGGCCGACCGCGGCCACGGGGCCGACGATGGCGAAGCCGGAGGCGAGCGGGAACAGCATCGGCAAAAGGTCATAGCTGAACGCCAGCCGGGCCATCAGCAGGCCGGCCACCGGATAGATGATGCCGATGAAGAGGATGTCGTCGCGCAGCGCGCCCAAGTCCTCGGTTCCCTTGCGCAGGGCGTCCCACAGGTCCGCCGCGGCGACCTTGCGCACCTGCGGGACCGCCTGGCCGGCGTGCCGCTCAGGGTGGGGGATCAACCGGCCGCCGACGTCGGAGACGCCCCAGCTCAGCTTCTCGAGGAAGTATTCGAACGGGTTTTCGATGTGGTTTTCAGACGCCATGCGCGACCTCCCGGGTCATTAGCCTGGGGTATGGCCTCTCGTGCGCGATGTCGCTCCGGCCGGTCGCGCACGGCGGACCACAACCCAGAGATTGGGTTCAGGCTAGCACGGAAACCGCCCGCCGTCGCGTTTGGGTCCGAAGCGCGGGCTCAGGGCTTCGCCGGCTTCAGCGGATAGACCGGATAGGCGGGCCGCGTCGGTGGCGTCACCGGCCCCAGCTTCTGCAGCGCCAGCGTCACCGCCGCCTCGAGCTGCGGATCGTGGCCGGCGGCGACGGCCTTGGGGTCCTGTTCCACGACCACATCGGGGTCGACGCCGTGGTTCTCCACATCCCAGGTCCCGGCCGGCGAGAAGAAGCCCACGTCCGGCGAGGTCACTTGGCCGCCGTCCATCAGGGGCGGCATGCCGCTGATGCCGACGAGGCCGCCCCAGGTACGCTTGCCGACCAGGGGACCCAGCTGGTTATGCTTGAACATCCACGGCAGGGCGTCGCCGCCTGAGCCGGAGACCTCGTTGGCGATCATCACCTTGGGCCCGAGGATCGAGGCGGCCGGCGTTCGCTCGATGGCGCCGTAGCGCGGCGACCAATAACCCTGCAGGCGCCGGCTCAGCACCTCGATGACGTAATCGGCCATCTGGCCGCCGCCGTTGAAACGCTCGTCGACCACCACGCCTTGCTTGTCGGTCTGGGCGAAGTAGTAGCGGTTGAAGCTGGTGAAGCCGCCGCCGCCTGTGTCGGGCAGGTAGACGTAGGCGAGCTTGCCGCCGGACAGCTGATCCACCTTGCGGCGGTTGCCGTCGATCCAGTCGAGATTGCGCAGGCGCGCCTCGCTGGCGATCGGCACGACCGTCACCTCGCGGACGGGCGCCGAACCGCTGGCCACGCCGATCGTCACCGCCTTGCCGGCCGTGCCCTCCAGGGGTTGCTGGATGTCCGTCGCCGCGGTCAGCGGCTGGCCGTTGATGGCGGTGATGCAGTCGCCCTCGTGGATGTTCAAGCCCGGCTGGGCGAGCGGGGCCTTGGCGTCCGGCGACCAGGCGCCGCCGGAGTAGATCTTGGCGAGGCACCACTTGCCGCCTTCGATCTTGTAGTCAGCGCCCAGCAGCCCGCCGGAGACCTTCTGCGCCGCCGGGATGGCGCCGCCGGAGCCACGCAGGTGGCCGACGGAGAAGCCGGTCAGCATCTCCTGGAAAATGTAGTTCAGGTCCGAGCGCGACTGGATGGCGGCGACGTACGGCGCCAGCCGCTTTTCCGCCGCCACCGTGTCGAAGCCGTGGAAGTTGGGGTCGTAGAACGAGGCGCGCTCGATGCGCCAGACCTCGTGGTACATCTGCGCCCACTCGGCCGGCGGGTCGACGCGGACCTGCAGGCCGTCGAAGGCCAGCGCAGTGTCCTCGGCCTTGGGCGGCGGCGCGCCCGGCGCTTTCGGCGTGGCCGGCACGACACTGTAGTGCGGGTGCGGCGGGCCGCTGGGCGGCGCATCCGGCGACGGCGACTTCACCTCGGCCAGCAGCACCTTCTCCCCGTCGGCGGTGATCTGAAAGTCGGCGAGGTGCTCGGCGATGGTCTCGGTCTTGCGGTCTTCCAGGTTGAAGCGCTTCAGCGTCCCGTCGGGGCCGGTGGCGTTGGGATCCGTGGCGCCGGGGTCGGCGAGCCAGAAGACCATGCCGGGCTTGCCGGCAGCCAGGTTGGTCAGCGGTCCCGCCGGGATCGGCAGGGCCACAGTGCGTTCGCCGATCGCCCCCAGGCTCATGCCCGCCAGGTCGACGACGGTGGCCTTGGGCGCGGTCGGCGGAGGCGGGGTGGTAGGCTTGGTCTTGGCGTCCTTCTTGGCCTCCCCGGCCTGGCCGGCCGGGGTCTTGTCGGCGTCCTCCTTGGCCTTCTCGCGGGTCTCGGCCACCGACTTCTCGTCGTCGCTCTCCGGGGCGGTGGGCGAGGCGGTCGCCGCGGCCAGGCTGATCGCATAGACCGCACGGGTCGGACGGTAGAGGTCGCTGGTCATGTCCAGCTGGTGCTGGGCCATGCCGGCGTTGTTGCTACCCAGGAAGTAGAGGTACTTGCCGTTGCGGTCGAAGGCTGGGTCGCGGGCGTCGCCCATCGGATCGGTGACTGGGAACGAACGTCCCGTCTCCGTCGAATAGAGCAGCACCGAGTGCAGGTGGTTGGGCATGTAGCGCACCCAGGCCAGCCACTTGGAATCCGGCGACCAGCTCAGGCCGTGGGTCTGGTCGGTGAAGCCGCCCCAGTAGTCCGGCTCGCCGGTCTGGCTAAGCTTGCCGCTCGCCAAATCGAGCACCCAGGTGCGCAGGTGGTTGTCGCTGAAAGCGATCTTTTTGGAGTCCGGCGACCAGACCTGATGGAAATAGTACGCAGCCTCCGGCGCCAGCGGATAGGCCTTGGGCTTGCCCTCCCCGGTCTGCGATGCGACGTGCAGGGCGTAGAGCCCGCTGGCGTCGGAGAAGTAGGCCACCGACTGGCCGTCCGGGCTCCACGACGGCTCGCGCTCCATGACGCCCGGCGTGTTGGTGAGGTTGCGGATCGGGCCCTTCTTCACCGGCACGGTGAGGATTTCGCCATGCGCCTCGACAGCGGCGCGCAGGCCGGTCGGCGAGACCGAGACATTGACCACCTCGTCGCCGACCTTGGCGATGCGGGCGCGGACGTCGGGCATGTCGCCGGTGACGTCGACGCTGACCGGCTTCGGCTCCCCGCCGGGTTCGAGGGTGTAGAGCTCACCCAGCCGGTCGAAGACCAGGGTCTGGCCGTCGCTGGAGAGGGAACGGATCTCTGGCCCGGTGTTCCTGTAGACCAGGGTC
>NZ_SSMZ01000050.1 GCF_004799395.1 Phenylobacterium sp. | reverse complement strand
CTCAGCGACTTGCGACAGAAAGGTCAATGCATAAGAAGAACCTCTGGGTGTCACAAAGCATTTTTGACACGTGGAATAGCCAACCATGCGAACATTTATTGCACTAACCCAATATGGGCCATCAACTGTGCAACTTCCCACCAGCAAAGAGAAACGGCACCCTCGCATTCTAGCAGTTGCCACTGCAGGTCGCGCCAGGCCTCCTCGCGGTCCTCGAAGGCCGCCAGGCTGTCGCAGTCGATGGTGTGGACGGTGAGCCCCTTGCCGTCATCCTCGATGATGCCGACGATCCGGTCGCCCGGCACCGGCGAGCAGCCCTCGTGGAAGTGGATGCTGACGCCCGGCGTCAGGCCTCCGCCGCGGACGTAGAGCTTGGCGGCCTTGCCGTCCTCGATGCGGTGGCGCGCCGCAGCGGCCTTCTTCTCGTCGGCCTTTAGACCCGGGAACAGAGCCTCCAGCACCTGCGGCGGCGAGACCCGGCCGCGGCCGACGGCGCTGAACAGCTCATCCTCGGTGGCGACGCCGAAGCGGTCGAGCGCAGGCCTGAGCGAGACGTCCTTGCGCGACTTGCCGGCCGCCTCGAAGGTCTGGTCGACGGTGGCGCGGCCCAGCCGGGTGAACTCCTCCTTCTCCGTCTGGCGGATGTGGCGGCGGATGGCGGAGCGGGCGCGGCCGGTGATCGTGATCGAGCGCCAGTCCGGCGGCACCACGGGCTTGCCGCCGCGGATCACCTCCACCACGTCGCCGTTCTGGAGGACCGTGCGCAGCGGTTTCAGCTCGCCATTGATCTTCACCCCGATGCAGGTGTCGCCGATGTCGGTGTGCAGCGCATAGGCGAAGTCCAGCGGCATGGCGCCGGTGGGCAGACTGACCAGACGGCCCTTCGGCGTGAACACGAACGCCTGGTCGAGGAACATCTCGAGCTTGGCATGCTCCATTAGTTCCTCGGCGTCGCCGCCGTGCTCCAGCACCTGGACGAGGTGGCGCAGGTTGACCAGCGGGTCGCGGCCGCCGGCGGCCTTCTGATGCTCCAGGTCGAAGCCGTAGGACTTGTCCTTGTAGCGCCAGTGGGCCGCCACGCCCTCCTCGGCCACGCGGTCCATGGCCTCGGTGCGAATCTGCATCTCGATGCGCATGCCGCGCGGCCCGACCACCGTCGTGTGCAGGGACCGGTAGTTGTTGCGCTTTGGCGTGGAGATGAAGTCCTTGAACCGCTCGGGGATCGAGGGCCAGGCGCGGTGGATGACGCCCAGCGCGCGATAGCAATCGTCCTCGCTGTCGACGATCACCCGGAAGGCGTAGATGTCGGAAAGCTGCGAGAAGCCGATCGATTTGCGCTGCAGCTTTCGCCAGATCGAATAGGCGTTCTTCTCGCGCCCGAAGACGCGGGCGGGAATCGCGCCCTCCGCCAGCCGCTCGGCGATTTCGCCGGAGACCAGCGAAACGGCGCCGCCCTGCTGCTGGCGCAGGGTCTCGAGGCGGCGGCCGATGGCGTCGCGGGCGACCGGGTTCAGGTGCTCGAAGGCGAGCTCTTCCAGCTCGGTGCAGATACGGTGCACGCCGATGGAGCGGGCGAGCGGGGCGTAGATGTCCAAGGTCTCGCGCGCGATCCGCTCGCGCTTGGCGGGGCTGGCGATGAACTGCAACGTGCGCATGTTGTGCAGGCGGTCGGCCAGCTTTACCAAGAGGACGCGGACGTCGCGGCTGATCGCCAGGATGAATTTCCGCAGGTTCTCGGCCTGGCGCAGATGCTCCGACGAGAGCTCCAGCTTGGAAAGCTTGGTGACGCCCTCGACCAGTTCGCCGATCTCGGTCCCGAACAGCTCGTCGATCTCGGCGCGGGTGACCGGGGTGTCTTCGATCACATCGTGCAGCAGAGCCGTGACGATGGTCGCGGTGTCGAGGCGATAGTCGGTGAGGATGCCCGCCACCTCGATGGGGTGGGCGAAATAGGGATCGCCGGAGGCCCGTTTCTGCGCCCCGTGCATGCGCATGGCGTAGACATAGGCGCGGTTCAGCAGCGCCTCGTCGGCGGTTGGGTCGTAGGAGCGGACCTTCTCGATCAGCTCGAATTGGCGGAGCATTTTCGGACGCGTGGACGCAACCCCCTTGAGGGGAACTGCGGCGGGAGTTGGGGCGTCCTTAGAGGGGGCGGCGGTTTCAGGCGCCGCCTTGGTCGTGAGAGGTTCTGCGCCTTCCGGGCTCAGTACCGCTCCTCCTGACCGCCATCGCGGTCGCTCTGCAGCGCGCGGACCAGTTCCAGCTCGCTCATCTGCATGTGGGTGGGATCGGCCAGCAGGGCCAGGGTCTCGGCCTCTTCCTCGGCTTCCGAACGCTCGTCGACGCGTTGCAGCGAGGCGATCACGCTTTCGCGCAGTTCCTCGCCGTCCACCACGTCATCGGCGATCTCGCGCAGGGAGACCACGGGGTTCTTGTCGTTGTCGCGGTCGACCAGGATCTGGGCGCCGGCCGAGATGGCGCGGGCGCGATGCGCCGCCAGCAACACGAGGTTGAAGCGGTTGGGCACCTTTTCGATGCAGTCTTCGACAGTGACGCGAGCCATGGAATCCTCGGAACGGGGGGAGAACCGAGGAAAATAGAGGTTCGGGGACCATTGTGCAATGCCGCAAAGGCCTCAGGGGCCCGTGACCCGCTGTCACTTCCCGTTCACCACGCCCGGTTGCAATTGCTCAACCGATGAGAAGCTAGGGTGGCGCCTCAGTATCGCCCCCGGAGCCCGCGATGTCGCCCCAACCGTCCTCGGGGCCCCCTGCCCGCCAGGAACGCTTTCCCTGGGAGCCGGAGTCGCTCAACCGCGCCAACCTGGCGACCGCGGCCGTGCGCCGGTTGCTGTCCCAAAAAATCCCGCCGCGCGGGGGCCATGCCCAGACCCTGCTGGTGGCCGCCGGCGCCCTGGTGGGGTTCGCCGCGCAGAACTCGGCGCTGGAACAGGGCGAGCTGCTGACGGCGCGGCGCGACCTCGTGGCGCCCGAGAGCCTGATGCTGCGCCGCTCGGAGGACGGCCAGCGCTACCTGGCTGGCCGCTGGGTGAGCGCGCCGCTGCTGCTGGGCTTCGGCCATGGGTTTCCGCTGCAGCGGTTCGTGGTGCAGGCCGCCTCCAAGGCAGGCGCCGCGCGCACCGACTTCGCCGACTATTGGGAGCTGGAACGGACCATCGCCAAGGCCGCCGCCCGGGGCGAGATCGGCCGGCTGCAGGCGCTCGAGGGCAGCGGGAACCTGGCCCGGCCGCAGCATCTGCTGCGGGTCCTATGGCCCTCGGTTCGCCGGATCGTAACCGCGCCCATGCCGCTGGAGATGACCGATGAACCGGTGCTCAACGAAGCCCACTGGCCGATCGCGCTTTCCGTGGTGGCCGCCCGGCTGATGGCGCTGACGGCGGAGACCGTAGCGCCGAAGCTGGCCGCCGGCCTCGTCATGGAGGCCGCCTTCGTGGCCGCCACCCTCGATCCCGACCTGGTCGATCCCGGCCGCTGGACCCTCGCGCCTGGCCCCCGCGGCCTGCAGATCGCCCGCGACGACCGGCGCCGGCGGGTGGTGGCCTAGGCTGGCCGGGCGTCTCGCCCGACCCTCGCAGCTGCCGCCAGTTCGACCGCCGTCCGGCCCAGCGCCGGATGCGTCCAGTCCGGCGCGATCTCGGCGAGCGGCCCCATGACGAAGAGGCGCTCGTGCGCCCGGGGATGCGGCAGGGTGAGGCCCGGACCGTCGCTCACCTGGCGGCCATAGGCGATCAGGTCGAGGTCGAGGGTGCGTGGACCGTTGAATTCGCCCCGCTCCCGGCCAAACTGCCGCTCGATGGCAAAAAGCGCCTCCAAAACCGCGCCGGGAGGGCCGTTCGCCTCGACAATCGCGACGCCATTACGATATTCCTTGCCCTTCGGATCGGGCCAGGCGGCAGAGCTCCACCAGCGCGATCGGGCCAGCACGGGCAATCCGGCCTGGGGGAACCGCGACAGGGCCGATTCAAGCAAGGCTTCGGACGACGGGTGATCGCCGGGCATATTGGAACCCAGGGCCACGATCACCGCCTGATCCAGCCCCACGCCATCGGCGCCTGCATATTTCGACATTGGGAATTTTGAGACGATGACCTTTTACCCCACCGACCGCCTGGCGTTGTTCATCGACGGCTCGAACCTCTACTCCGCGGCCAAGGGCCTGGGCTTCGACATCGACTACCGCAAGCTCCTGGAGGAGTTCCGCAAGCGCGGCGTCCTGGTGCGCGCCTACTACTACACCGCCCTGGTCGAGGACGAGGAGTACTCGCCGATCCGCCCGCTGGTCGATTGGCTTGACTACAACGGCTATTCGCTGGTGACCAAGGCCGCGCGGCAATACACCGACAGCCAGGGCCGCAAGCGCTGGCGTGGCGACATGGACGTCGAGATCGCCGTCGACATGATGGAGATGGCCGCCGGCGGCGCCGACCATCTGGTGCTGTTCTCCGGCGACGGGGACTTCCGGGCGCTGGTCGCGGCGGTGCAGCGCAAGGGCGCGCGGGTGACCGTGGTCTCGACCGTTAAGTCGCAGCCGCCGATGGCCTCGGACGACCTGCGCCGGCAGGCGGACAGTTTCGTCGACCTGGCGGACCTGTCGGACATCATCGGCCGGCCCTCGCGCCTGCCGCGGTTCATCCAGGAAGCGCGCAGCGAACGGCGGCACGAGGACGAACCCGAGGCCGATGCCGAGGTCTAGCTGGGGGCCCGAAGCCGGCGTCGATCCCGAACCGCCGCGCGACTGCCCGCTCTGCCCTCGGCTGGTGGCCTACCGGGCGGAGAACGGCGCGGCGCACCCGAACTGGTTCAACGGTCCCGCGCCCTCGTTCGGCGATGAGGACGCGCAGTTGCTGGTGGCGGGCCTGGCCCCCGGCCGGCAGGGGGCGAACCGCACCGGCCGGCCCTTCACCGGCGACCATGCCGGAATGCTGCTCTACGCGACCCTGAAGAAGTGCGGCTTCGCGACCGGCGACTACGATCCCGATGGCGACGACGACCTGCAGCTGGTCGACTGCATGATCTCCAACGCCGTGCGTTGCGCGCCGCCGGGCAACAAGCCGGAGACCTCGGAAGAGAACCACTGCCGCCCGTTCCTCACCGCGCGCATCGCCGCCCTGCCCCGGCTGAAGGTGATCGTCACCCTGGGGGACGTCTCGCGGCGCAACGTACTGAAGGCGCTGGGGCTGAAGGCCTCGGCCGGCCTGCCAGGCCACGGCACGGAATTCCAGGCGGGGCCCTATGTGGTGTTGAACAGCTACCATTGTTCGCGGCTCAACACGAACACCGGGCGGCTGACGCCGGAGATGTTCGAGGCGGTGTTCCGGCGCGCAAGGACGCTGATTGGATGGTCGGACGGTCGGGCGGCCTGAAAGTCCTGGAGAGCTAGGCCCGTCGAACAGCCCGCAGGATGATCAGCAGCAGGGCGGCGCCCACAAAGCCGGTCAGTATCGCCGAGATCCATCCGGTGCCGACGTGGATGTGCAGCACGCCGGCCAGCCAGCCACCGATGAAGGCGCCGATGATGCCGACCACGATGTCGCCGATCAGGCCGAAGCCGCCGCCGCGCACGAAGGTCCCGGCCAGCCAGCCGGCGACCGCGCCAATGATCAGCCAAGCAATCAGACTGTGGGTGTCCATGGGTTGTTTCCGCTGTTTGGCGCGGCGCCAAGTCGGCGCGGCGTCCTGTGGGTGACCTAAGCTTGACCGGTGGCGAAAGGTTCCCAGAGACGGCCGGCCCCGGCCCCGCTAGGCTCGCGCCAGCTTAAGCCTCCCATGGATTCCCCAACCTTGAAGACGCCCCTGCTCCTCGGCCTCGCCGCCTGCGCCGCCGTGCTCGCCGTTCCCGCCTTCGCCCAGGACCTGAAGGTCGACCCCGCCGAGCACGATGCGGCCCTGGACCTGCTGAAGAAGGGCATCGCCTTCCGCACCGTGATCCCCGGCGACCAGGTAAAACCCTACGCCGAGTACCTGAAAAGCGTGCTGGTGAAGGGGGGCTACAAGCCCGACGAGGTGAAGATCGAACCGCTGCTCGGCACCGCGATCCTGGTGGCCCGCTATCCCGGGACCGATCCCTCGAAGAAGCCCATCGTGGTCATCGACCACATGGATGTGGTCGAGGCCAAGCCCGCCGACTGGACACGCGATCCGTTCACCCCGGTGGTGGAGAACGGCTATGTCTTCGGCCGCGGCGCCATCGACGACAAGTTCGACGTCTCGATGGTGATCACCGTCCTGGCGAAGCTGCGCCATGAGGGCTGGAAACCCGGGCGCGACGTGATCCTGGCGCTCTCGGGCGACGAGGAGACCCTGCAGCAGACAGCGCGGAAGTTCGCCGGTGATCTGAAGAACGCCGAGCTGGTGCTGAACGGCGACGCCGGCGGCGGCGAGCTCAGCGAGGACGGCAAGCCGCTGGGCTACGGCATCCAGGCGGCCGAAAAAACCTATGCCGACTTCCAGATCGTCGTCACCAATCCCGGGGGCCACTCCAGCCGGCCGGGCAAGACCAACGCCATCTACCAGCTGTCGCACGATCTGGGGCGACTGGAAGCCTACCGCTTCCCGGTGATGACCAGCGAGATCACCATGGCCGGGTTCAAGGCCACCGCGCCAGTGCTGCCCGGACCGGTCGGCGATGCGCTGCGCCGCTATGTCGCCAACCCGAAGGACCAGGCCGCCATCGACGTGCTTTCCGCCGATCCGGACTTCGTGGGCCAGCTGCGCACCACCTGCGTGGCCACCATGATCGAGGGCGGCCACGCCACCAACGCCCTGCCGCAGAAAGTGACGGCCAACGTCAACTGCCGCATCTTCCCCGGCGTCTCGTCCGACAGCGTCCGCGCCACGATCGCCCAGGTGATCGCCGACCCGCAGGCGAAGATCGAGCGGGCCAACGACGGGGCCATCGACGCCGGCGCCTCGCCCCTGCGTCCCGATGTGCTGGCCGCTGTCACCAAGGCTGTGCACGCGCGCTATCCCGGCCTGCCGATCGTGCCGAACATGTCGGCAGGTGCGACGGACTCCATGTTCTTCCGCGCGCTGGGCGTACCGGCCTATGGCGTCGGCGGGGCGTTCATGAAGGGCTCCGACGACTTCGCCCACGGCCTCAACGAGCGCGTGCCGATCGCCAGCATCGACGGATCGCTGTTCCAGTGGGAGAGCGTGCTCAAGGACCTGGCGAAGTAGGCGTCAGCGCCAGTAGCGGTAGGTCCAGACCGGCGTGAATCCGGCGGCGCGGTAGATGCGCCGCGCCGGGTTGGGCGCCTCGACCTGCAGCAGCACCTTTTCGAAGCCGCGCGAACGGGCCTCCCGGCCGAAGGCGCCGAGGATGGCGCTGGCGTAGCCTTTGCCGCGGTGCGCCGGCGCGGTGCGCATGCCGTGGATGCCCGCCCAGACCTTCCCGAAGCTCATCGCCCCGACCGCCTGAACCTGATCGCCCTCGCCGGCTGCGCCATAGACCGCGCCCGGCGAGCGACTGAGGACCGAGACCCGGAAGGCGCCGTCCGCCGGGTCGAAGCCCTCGCCAAGGAAAACCGCCGCCCAGGCGTCGGTTGGGCGCGCCAGGATTGTCGCGGAAGATTCTGAAAAAGCGGCGAGTTCTGCGGCAGAACCGGTCTTGAAGACGGTCGGCTGCTCCGGCGCGTAGCCGCGGCGGCCGAGCTCGGCGCGGACCGCCATCAGCGCCTGCGCCTCGGCGATGCGAAAGCCGGGCTTCAGGCCCCGGTCGCGATAGGCCTGCTCGATCTCGCCGATCGCCTCGGGACCGAGATCATGGCGCAGCGGAACCGCGCTCTTGGCCCGGCCGATCGTGCCGTTGTCGAGAGGAACCAGCCAACCGCCGATTTCCAGGACATCCGGCGGGGCGACCGCGGCGACGGTGTCGCGCTCGAGGCGCTCGATCTCCGGGCCGTCCAAGCTCAGCCCTTCTCCCGCATGAGCCGGGCCTTGTCGCGCTGCCAGTCCCGCTCGGCGGTGGCTTCGCGCTTGTCGTGGTCCTTCTTGCCCTTGGCCAGCGCCACTTCGAGCTTGGCCAGGCCCCGGTCGTTCCAGAAGAGCTTGATCGGGATGATCGTGCGGCCCTCGCGCTGCACGGCGCCGATCAGCTTGTCGATCTCCTTGCGCTTCAGGAGTAGCTTCCGGTGGCGGCGCGGCTCGTGGTTGAAATGCGGGCCGGCCTGGGCGTAGGGCGGGATATCGGCGTTGACGAGCATGATCTCGTTGCCCTCTACCGCCGCATAGCTCTCGGCGATGTTGGCGCGGCCATTGCGCAGGGATTTCACCTCTGACCCGGTCAGCGCCAGGCCCGCCTCGAAAAAGGACTCCAGGAAGTAGTCAAACCGCGCGCGGCGGTTTTCCGCGATCAGCTTTCGCGGGGTCTCGGAGGCGGCCATGTCAGATCACGCCCGCGTCCCGCATCGCCGCGAGGACTTCCTTTCGGGACGCTTCGCTGGCCGGCACAATCGGCAGGCGCGCCTCTTCAGCGCAGAGGCCCAGGTGCGCCAGGGCGAACTTGGCGGGCGACGGCGAGGCGTCGGAGAACAGCGCCTTGTGGAGGCGGATCAAGCGGTCCTGGCCGTAGAGCGCGCCCTTCCACTGCCCCGCCATGGCGTCATTGAAGAAGGCGGAGACCTGTTCCGGCGCCACGTTGGCGGTCACCGAAATGCAGCCGTGGCCGCCGTGCGCCATGTAGCCGAGGGCGGTGTCGTCGTTGCCCGAGAGCATGACCCAATCCTCGCCGCACATCAGCCGCTGGGTGCTGGCGCGGGGCAGATCGCCGGTGGCGTCCTTGATTCCGACGATATTGGGCAGCTTTGCGAGGCGCGCGAGCGTGTCGTTGGAGATGTCGACAGCGGTGCGCGACGGCACGTTGTAGATCAGCACCGGCATCTGCACAGCGTCGTTGATCGCCGCATAGTGGGCGTAGAGGCCCTCCTGGCTGGGGCGATTGTAGTAGGGCGTAACCACCAGGGCCGCGTCGGCGCCCACGGTCTTGGCGTGGCGGACCAGCTCGATGGCTTCACGGGTCGAGTTGGAGCCGGCGCCGGCGATCACGGGCACTCGGCCCGCGGCGGTGGCGACGCAAAGCTCGACAACCCGGCGGTGCTCATCGTGGCTAAGAGTCGCACTCTCGCCCGTGGTGCCCACCGGCACCAGGCCGTGGACGCCGCCGGCGATCTGGCGCTCCACGAGGCGCACGAAGGCGTCTTCGTCCACCTCCCCATCGCGGAACGGGGTGACGAGGGCGGGAAGGACGCCCCGGAACATAGGCTCGGTCATGGAATGCAAATTGCCGTGATTGGACGCCTGGCAAGGCATCGTTCAGATTCGGCGCGACAATATGATCGGGTAGGCATTGCCCGCAATGTCCTATTGATTCGTTTCGGGTTCCGTTGGGCGTCACGTGAACAGACTAGCGCGCAAGGCCGTGTTGATCGCAGGCGTCGCCGCGATGGCGAGCGTGGCCGCGCGCGCCCAGACCGTCGATCCCCTAGGCGACCTGCTGGAGAGCGTCACCAAGCCCTCGGTCATGGGCGATGCGCCGCTGCAGCCGGCCAACGCCTCGCACCGCCTCACCGACCGCGACGCCGGCCTGCTACGCCAGGCCATCGAAGCGGCGCGGCGGGCGAATGTAAATGGCGCGCGCGACGCCATCTCGCAGATGGGCGACGGGCTCGCCCGCAAGACCGCCACCTGGGTGCTGATCGACTGCGACGCCGACATGGTGGGCTTTTATGACGTCGACAACGCCCGGCGCGAGCTGGCCGGCTGGCCCCGCGCGCAGCGCCGCCAGGCCGCCGCCGAGCGGCTGTTGGAGACTGCCGGCAAGACTCCGCAACAGGTGGTCGACTGGTTCGCCGGCTCCGAGCCCGCCACGGCCCAGGGGGCCATGGCGCTGGCCTCGGCCTACCGCGGCCTGAGCCGCACTGCCGACGCCACCGCGCTGGTCAAGCATTGGTGGCGCGACAAGAGCTTCGACGAGAACGCCCAGCGCGCCATGCTGGCCCGCTTCGGCGACGTGCTGACCGGCGAGGACCACCTGCGCCGCGCCGACGTCCTGCTCTACGGCAAGGAGCTGGGCGCCGTACGGGACATCATGGCCCTGTTGCCGGCCGATCAGCAGCAGGCGGCCCGAGCGCGCCTTGCGCTGCGCGGCGACGCCCGCGATGCGACGGACCTGGTGGCCATGCTGCCGCCCGATCTGGCCCAGTCGCCGGGCGTGGCCTTCGAGCGCGCCGCCTTCCTGCGCCGCAAAGGCATGGACATGCCGGCGCTGGAAGAAGTGAGCTACTTCCCGCACGAGGTGACCAGCGCAGATCAGGGCGACCGCATCTGGGACGAACGGCGCCACCTGGTGCTCTCGGCCCTGCGCGCCGGCGACGCGCACTTGGCCTACGCCGCCGCGGCCGACAGCGGCTTGACCACCGGCGCATCGGGCGCCGACGCAGAATTCGACGCAGGCTGGTTGGCGCTGACCAAGCTCAACGACCCCGCCAAGGCCGCCAAGCATTTCGCCAATCTGGAGCGCATCGGCACCTCGCCGGTGACCCGCGGCCGGGCGTTCTACTGGGAAGGCCGCGCCGCCGAAGTGCGCGGCGACAAGACCGCCGCCCAGGGGTTCTATGCCCAGGCCGCGCGCTACAACACCTGCTTCTACGGCATGCTGGCTGCGGAAAAGCTGGGTCAACGCCTGACCCTCGCGTCCGATCCGCAGATCAGTTCCGAGGCCCACGCCGCGTTCGAAGCCCGCGACGAGATCGCCGCCACCCGCCTGCTGTTCGATTACGGCCAGCGCGACCTCTTCAAGGTGTTCGTGCTGAACCTCGACGACATCCTGCCCACCGTCGAGGACGAGGCGCAGCTGGTTGACCTGGCCCGCGGCTATGGCGACATGGAGCTTTCCATGAAGGCCGCCCGCGCCGCGGCGCAGCGCGGCTACATCCTGCCGCAGCGGGCCTATCCGATCCGCAGCGCGCCGGACGGAGGCGCGGCGGAGCCGGCCCTGGTGCTGGCGATCACCCGTCAGGAAAGCAGCTTCGACCCGAACGTGCGCTCCGGCGCCGGCGCGCGGGGCATGATGCAGCTGATGCCGTCCACCGCGAAGATCCTCGCCCGGCGCATCGGAGTTTCTTATTCGCCGTCACAGCTGGACGAGCCCGAGTACAACATGCGCCTCGGCGCGAGCTTCCTGGGTCAGCTGGTGAGTCAGTTCTCCGGCTCCTACGTGATGGCGGCGGCCGGCTACAACGCCGGGCCTGGCCGGCCGACCCAATGGACACAGTTCTGCGGCGACCCGCGCGGCGGCGCGACGGATCCGGTGGACTTTATCGAGTGCATCCCCTTCTCGGAGACTCGCAACTACGTCATGCGGGTAATGGAGAACATGCAGGTCTATCGCGCCAAGCTGGCCGGCGGTTCGATCCCGATAACGCTCTCGGCCGACCTCAAGCGCGGCGCCTACGGTGTGGCCCCCGTGAACCCATTGCCGACGCTGGCCGACAGCTCGACGACCGGGCGCTAACCCTTCGGCGTCCTGAGGTAGGCGGCGGCGAAGAGGATTCCCCAGAGGAAATCGAAGCCGGCGAAGACCACCACCGGCGTCTGAACCCGCCCTTGCATCCACAACACCGGCACGATCAAGGCGAAGGGGAATTTCTCGATCATGCCGGCGATCATCGCCGGGCGCAGCCGCACCGGGTCCCGGGCGATGATCAGGAACAGCACCTGGCAGGCGATCCCCACCAGGACGAAGCCGTAGAAGTATTCCGGATGGCTGAGCAAGGCCGCGGGCGCGGCGATCCGGCGCTCCAGGAACAGGAACGGCGTCAGCAGTATCAGGCCATAGATGCCTGCGGCGTTGAACACCCATCTGGTGAAACGCATCGGCAAGCTGACCGTCAGTCGGTGATGAGGCCGTTCAGGAGCCCGTCGAGGGTCACCTGGATGAGCTCGTCCGCCGGCGCCCAGCCGAAGTTCGGACGCGAGGCGTAGAGCGCCACCACGCCGTGCGTGGACATCCACAGCGCTTGGGCCGCAGAATCCGCCGAGCCGGTGCGCAGGCGCGCGCAGGCGGCGATCTCGCGCACCACGCCGCGGAAGATGTCGTAGCACTGGGCGCCCATGTCGGCCGTGCCCTCGGGCCAGGGCGCCGCGGAGATGATGCGCGGTCCGGAAAACACCAGCTGATAGGCGTTCGGATGCTGCAGGCCCCAGCGCATGTAGGCCTCCAGCATCATCCGCACCCGCACCACAGGGTCGAGCGGCCGGGACGCGAATTCGCGGTTGCGCTCCAGCAGCAGCTTCAGCGTCCCCTCGCAGATCTCGAGGAGGATGCAGCTCTTATCCTGGAAGTGCATGTAGAGCGCCGTCGAGGAGACCCCCACTTCGTCGGCGATCTTGCGGATCGTGGCGCCCTCATAGCCCTCGGCGATGAAGATGCGTTCAGCAGCCTCGAGGATTTCGGCGCGGCGGAGATGGCCGTCGCCCTTGGCCTTGCGGGCGGAGCGGCGTGGAGGTGTGACGGCGACCGACAATGGCGTCTTTCTATGGTTCCCTTCCGCTACGGGACCCCAATTCCGCCATTGTGACAAGTGCGGTTACAACCACTGCGAGGGCGCGCCGGACGCGCTTCTCGTCTGGACGAGGCGGCCCGCGACCGCGTAAGCGCGGACCATGAGCGGCTCGGAGCCCCCAAGGACGCCCGTCGTCAACGACCTGCCCAGCGTGATGCGCACGCGGGGCTGGGCCGACTATGGGCTGATCGACAGTGGGAACGGCCGCAAGCTGGAACGCTATGGCCGCTTCACCGTGGTGCGGCCCGAGCCACAATGCCTGTGGACGCCCGCCCTGCCCGCCCAGGCCTGGGAGGCCGCCGATGCGGTGTTCGATCCCACCGACGAGGAGGACGCCGGGCGCTGGAAGCTGAAGGGCCAGGCGGCCCTCCTTTCAAATGGGGAACCCTGGCCGCTGGGCTGGGGCAACGTGAAGTTCAATGGCCGCTTCACCAGCTTCCGCCACCTGGCCTTCTTTCCCGAGCAGGCGGCGAACTGGGAATGGCTGGACGCCGCGGTGCGCGGCGCGGCGGACCGCGGCCAGCCCAGGGTCCTCAACCTGTTCGGCTATACCGGCGTCGCCAGCCTTGTCATGGCGGCGGCGGGAGCGGCGGTGACCCATGTGGACGCCTCCAAGCGCGCGGTGGCCTGGGCGCGGGAGAACGCGGCGCTGTCGGGCCTCGCCGAGCGGCCGATCCGCTGGATCACCGAGGACGCGCGCAAATACGTCCAGCGCGAGGTACGGCGCGGCTCGAAATACGAGGGGATCATCCTCGACCCCCCGAAATACGGCCGCGGGCCGGACGGCGAGGTCTGGAGACTGTTCGAGGACCTGCCTGAACTTGCCGGCCTATGCGCCGAACTTCTTTCGGAAAACGCCAAGTTCCTGGTGCTGAACGCCTATGCCGAGCGGATCAGCGGCGCGGCCCTGTCAGGGCTGCTGGCTGACAAGCTGAAGGGCCGTAGCGGCGCCATCGAATGGGGTGAGCTGGCCCTGGTGCAGGAAGACGGCGCCCGCGAAATCGGCATGAGCTTCTTTGCCCGATGGCAGGCGAGCGGGGCGCAGTCATGAGCAGCCGCGCGGTCACCTCGCTGGCCAACCCGACGGTGAAGGCCGTCCGCGCGCTGCACCTGCGCAAGGAACGCGACGGGACGGGCCTGTTCGTCGCCGAGGGCCTGAAGGCGGTGATCGAGGGGATCGAGACCGGCCACGCACCGGCGATCCTGATGCACGGGCCCGACGCCAGCGCCCATCCGTTGACCAAGACCGCCGTGGCCGCGACCCTCGCCGCCAACGGAGAGGTGATCGAGGTCACCCGGGACATCCTGGCCAAGGTGAGCCGGCGGGATAATCCGCAGGCCGTCGTAGGCGTGTTCCGCCAGGTGTACGCCGATCTGGCGACGATCGAACCGCACGCCGCGCACTGCTGGGTGGCGCTGCACCGGGTGCGCGACCCGGGCAACCTCGGGACCATCCTGCGCACCGCCGACGCGGCTGGCTGCGGCGGGGTGATCCTGGTGGGCGAGTGCTGCGATCCCTATTCGGTGGAGGCGGTGCGCGCCACCATGGGCTCGATCTTCGCCGTGCCGCTGATCAAGGCCTCCGAGGCGGAGTTCGCGGCCTGGCGCAACGGCTGGCCGGGTTCCGTGGTCGGGACCCTGCTGACCGCCGAAGTCGATCATCGCGAGGCCGCATACGCGCGCCCAACCCTGATCGTAATGGGCAACGAGCAGCAGGGCC
>NZ_SSMZ01000005.1 GCF_004799395.1 Phenylobacterium sp. | reverse complement strand
GGCCAGGTTGCCCAGGTGCTTGATGCCGTTGATGTAGGGCAGGGCCGAGGTGATGAGGATGCGGGCCATGACGCCTTCGTGGGGAAAACTGGAAGGGCCATATAAGCGCCCCGCCCCCAAAGCCAAAGGCCGAAGCGGGGTTCCTGCCTGATCGTCGATCAGCCGAAGCATAGCTGCGCTCAAGTAGGCGCTGGCCGATAGCGCAAACAAAACTGCGCGATTTTCGCCCGCTAGTCTTCGCTTTGTTTCAATTCAGAGACGTCTGCCTTGTCTGGACATTGCTTCAAGGCCCGCCTAGCGTTGCGCCCTCAAGTTCACGCCATAGTCCAGGGAGGGTGACCTAATGAACAAGATGATGATGGCGGCCGGCGTCGCGGCGGTTTCGCTGATGGCGGGCGCGGTGTTCGCCCAGCCCCCGGGCGGCCCTCCTCCCGGCGGCGGTCCCGGCGGCCCTCCGGGCGGCGCGCCCGGCGGCGGCGGCCCGCCCCCGCAGCAACCCCTGCAGATCAAGGAAGTGAAGACCGGCGTCTACATGGTCGTCGGCAACGGCGGCAATTCCACCGTGGTGGTCGGCCCCACCGGCGTGGTCCTGGTCGACACCAAGAACCCCGGCGAGAAGATCTACGACGAGCTCAACGACAAGATCAAAAGCGTCACGCCCCTGCCGGTGGACGAGGTGGTGATCACCCACCACCACGCCGACCACTCCGGCAACACCCTGCTGTTCGAGAACCACGGCGTGCCCGTGATCGGCCAGCAGCAGGAGATGCAGGCGCTGCAGACCTACGCCTCCACCGCCACCCCGCGGCCCACCGCGCCCAGCATCACCTACGAGACCGAGCTCACCACCACCGCCGGCGGGGTCAAGGTCGAGGCCCATCACTGGGGCGCGGGCCACACGGCCGGCGACACCGTGGTCTACTTCCCGGCCCAGAAGGTGGTCTCGGGCGGCGACGAGGTGGTCTCGACCACGCCCAACATCGACTATCCGTTCGGCGGCAGCGTCACCGGCTGGCTCACGAGCCTGGACGCCATTTCCAAGCTCGACTTCGACGTCATCATCCCGGGCCACGGCAATGACCCGCTGACCAAGGCCCAGTTCCTCGACTACGCCAAGAAGTGGCACACCTTCGCCGACCGCGCCCGCGCCGCCGTCAAGGCCGGCACGCCCAAGGACAAGCTGATGGCCGCGATCAAGACCGACGACCTCGGCTGGAACGTCACCACCGGCCAGTGGACCCCGCCGGCGCGCCTCGACCCGTTCTATGCTGAGATGTCGAAGTAGTCTGAACGGCTTTGCGGAAACGAAGAGGCCCCCCCGGTCGCCCGGCGGGGCCTTTTGCTTACGCGTCCAGCCGGAGCTTAGCCCCAGTGGCAGACGCGGTGATGGTGACGCATGTAGCACACGCGGTGGTGATGCGGGCGCGCGTCGGCGGACGAGGCGAAGGCGACGAGCGTGCCGGCGGCGATGGCGATGGCGAGGAAGGTCTTCATGTTCGAGCTCCTAATGAATCTACCCTAGGGGTCTCGATCAAACGCGCGGAACGAGCTTGAGCACCACGGCCGCGTGAAAATACCGGTTTATGGGAGTCGTGGTGCCGGATGCAGGACTCGAACCCGCGACCTTCGGTTTACAAAACCGCTGCTCTACCAGCTGAGCTAATCCGGCGCCGTTCCAGGGCTCTAGCCAGGAACGCTGAAAAAGTCAGCCATTTCGCGTCTCGCGCGCGTTGGATGGACGTCAGGGCCATGCTCTCCTACGGTTGCGCTTCGAGTCTGGGTGGAGGGGCCAATGCTTACGCTTGATCGTCGTGCGCTTGTCGCGGCCGCGCTGTCTGCGGCGGCCTTGCCGCGGTTCGCCCGGGCGGCCCTGCCGGCAAACTCGAGCGTGCATTACAACGTCCTGCGCAACGGCAAGCCGTTCGGCAACTACCAGCTGACCTTCGTCACCAATGGCGACACCCTGACGGCGACCACCGACGTGGCCATGGCGGCCAAGATCGCGGGCCTGACGGTGTTCAACTACCGCCACCACTGCGAGGAGGTCTGGAAGGCGGGGCGGTTCATGGAGCTGCACAGCACCAGCACCCGCGACAGCGACAAGCATTTCTGCGCCGTCGTGCGCACATCGACCGGCCTGGCGATCACCAACCAGGACGGCCCGCTGGTCGCGCCGCCCACGGCCAATCCCTACACCCACTGGAACCCGGCGGTGATCACCGGGCCGATGTTCAACCCCGAGACCGGCTTCATGCTGCGGCTCACCGCCCAGCCCATGGGGCACGAGCCCTTCGCGCTGGCCAACGGCGCCAAGATCACCGCCAACCATTGGGCGATGCGCGGCGAGAGCGAGATCGACGAGTGGTACGAGGACTCCGGCGCCTGGGCGGGCTTGCGCGCCGTCTTCCCCGACAAGTCGATCGTCGAATACCGCCGCACCTAGATTTCGCCATGCCGCGATTGGATCGCGCGCGCGGCTGTGCTTGCGTGGCGCCTTGAACAGGCCAGGGTGACCCGCATGGACTTCGAAGACTATCGCCGCCACGACGCGGTTGGCCTGGCCGAGCTGGTGGCGCGGCGCGAGGTCAGCGCGGGCGAGTTGCTGGACGCGGCGGCAGCGCGGATGGCCGAGGTCAATCCACAGATCAACGCTGTGACCATGGACCTGACGGACCGCGCCCGCGCCGAGCCGGCTGGGCACGGGGCGTTTAGCGGCGTGCCGTTCCTGCTGAAGGACCTGGGCGCGCAGCTCGCCGGCACACCCACCACCGGCGGCTCGCGCCTGTTCGCCGACGCCGTGGCGCCTGCCGACAATGCGATCGCCGTCGCCTACAAGGGCGCTGGCCTGTCGATCTTCGGCAAGACCAACACCCCGGAATTCGGCCTGTGGCCGTTCACGGAGTCGGAGTTCCTGGGCGTCTGCCGAAATCCCTGGGACCTCTCGCGGACGCCGGGCGGCTCGTCCGGGGGCGCGGCCGCGGCGGTGGCGGCGGGAATCGTGCCCGCCGCGCACGCCAGCGACGGCGGCGGCTCGATCCGCACGCCTGCCTCCTGTTGCGGCCTCTTCGGCATGAAGCCGTCGCGCGGTCGGGTCTCCTTCGCGCCGCTGGGCGAGGGCTGGGCCGGGGCCTCGATCCAGCACGCGGTGACCCGCTCGGTGCGCGACTCGGCCCACTTGCTGGACATCGTCTGCCGGCCGCAGCCCGGCGATCCCTATTTCCTCAGCCCGCCGGAACGCCCGTTCGCCGAGGAGGCGGCCCGCGAACCCGGGCGCCTGAGGATCGCGTTCATGGCCGGGGCCATGCAGGCGCCGGGCCTCGATCCGGAGTGCGAGGCTGCGGTGCGTGAGGCCGCGCGCCTCTGCGAGAGCCTCGGCCACGAGGTCGAGGAGGCGGTGATTCCCGGCGACGTTGCGGCCATGCAGGCCGCCGCGGGACAGGTGATCTCCGCCAGCATCGCGGCGAATCTGGACGCTTTCGCCGAACAGCGCGGCCGGCCCGTGCAGTCCGGCGAGGTCGAAGGCTTGACCATGGCGACCTATCGCCGCGGTTCCGGCGTTACTGCGGCGGCCTATGTCCGCGGCCTGTCAGCACTACACGCCTACACCCGGGCGCAGGCCCAATTGTTCGAGAATTACGACGTCCTGCTGCTCTCAACCCTGGGCAGCCCGGCGATCCCGGTGGGTTGGATTCTGGAGCGGCCGGAGCTGATCGGCGAGCGGTTGTTCGCCTTCATGCCCAACACCCAAGCCTTTAATAACACAGGACAACCGGCCATGACCGTGCCCCTGGCCCAGAGCGCCTCGGGACTGCCCATCGGACTGCAGTTCGTGGCCCGGATGGGCGCCGAATCGACGCTCTTCCGGCTGGCTGGACAGCTGGAGCAGGCGCGTCCCTGGTTCGACCATCACGCTCCCCTGTGAGGCGAGTTGTCGGAGCAAAAATCCCCCAAAACGCGAATTAAGGCGTCCGATAACAAGAATACCCGAGGTCAATCGGAGCAAATTTGAAATATAGTTAACGGACACATTACAGTCTCATAGTTGAATTTTTCGCGTATCTGCACGATAGTTGCACCGTGCGCACCATGGTCCCAGCCCGTTCCAGATCGAGACACGCCAAGCGGTTGTTCGTGACCGTCTGCGCGACCTTTGTCGCGGCCGGCGCCATGGCCTATTCGACGGGCGGCGGACAGCAGCACCATCAGGACGAGGCGCCGAACAAGCAGGTCGCCAGCAATGGCGGGTCTTCCAGCGGCGGCGACACGGTCCTGGAGACGCAGCAGAGCGATCCCAACAGCGACAGCGGCGGCGCTGGCGGCGGCGGTGACCCCGGCGTCGGGACCGACGGCCACGGGATCAACACCGATCCGGTGAACAGCAGCGGGCCGCACGGCGCCTATGGCCCCGGCGACGGACATGATGGCCCGGGGCCTGGCAACTTCATGCCCAACGGCGAGGATGGGCTGATGACGCTCGCCTCCTACGCCGCCGGCGCGGCGGGCAGCGGGCAGAACAGCAACAACAACAGCGACCATACGCCCGGCGGCTCGCACGACGGGACGCCCAATGGCGGCAGCAATCCGTTCACCGGCTCCTCGGCCGGCGGCGATAGCTCATCCAAGGTTGCGGGGCAGGGCGGCGATGGCGGCTCGGGCCTCGGTTCCGGCGATGGCTCCGGTGGCGGTGGCGGCGATGGCGGCTCCGGGGGCGGCGGTGCTGGCGGCGGTGGCGCGGGCTCGGGCGGCTTCGGCGGCGCGGGCGGCGGCGGTGGCGGCGGCTTCTTGCCTTCACCGACCAGCGGCTCAGGGACCACAGGTTCAGGCACTGGTACGGGCGCCGGTACTGGCACTGGTACGGGGGGCGCCCCCCCGCTGACGGGCGGCGATGGCGGTCTTCCGTCGGTTCCGGGCCTACCGGGCTCTGGCGGCGGCAACACCTGCACGGTCAGCACGTTCGACAGCTGCGCCGGTTCGCCCGTGACGCCCCAATTCGTGGCGCCCTCATTTGTCAGCCCGGGTCCTGGCCCCGACGCTCCGATCCCTGAGCCGGCCAGCTGGATGACCCTCATCCTGGGCTTCGGCGCCCTGGGCTCCGTGCTCCGCGGCCAGCGGCGGCGCGCCCGCGGGGCGCTGGTCTAGATCTCGCGCCGGCGCTGGATCCATCCGACGCCGACCACGCCTGCCGCCACCACCGCGATCAGCAGCGTCGAGACCGCATTGATTTCCGGGTTCACCCCAAGCCGCACCTGGCTGTAGAGCCGCATCGGCAGGGTCGTGGCGCCGGGGCCGGAGGTGAAACTGGCGATCACCAGGTCGTCCAGTGACAGGGTGAAGGCCAGCATCCAGGCCGCTGCCACCGCAGGCGCGATGTTGGGCAGGGTGACCTGCAGGAAGGCGCTGAGCGGGGTGCAGCCGAGGTCCTGGGCGGCCTCCTCGAGGCCCGTGTCAAACGAGGACAGCCGCGCCTGGATCACCACCGTGGCGTAGCAAAGCGTGATCGTCGCGTGGCTGACGGTCACCGTCCAGAATCCGCGCGGCAGGCCCAGCGCCACGAAGAGCAGCAGCAGCGAAAGGCCCAGGATAACCTCGGGCATCACCAGCGGGGCGTAGACCATGCCGGCGAACAGCGCCCGCCCGCGAAACCGCCCGGCGCGGACCAGGGCCACGGCCGCCAGGGTTCCGAGCAGCGTGGCGATGCTCGCCGAGATCAGCCCGACCCGCAGGGTGACGCCGATGGCGTCCAGCATCTGGCTGTCCTGCGCAAGCGCGGCGTACCAGCGGACGGAGAACCCGGCCCAGACCGTCACCAGGCGCCCAGCATTGAACGAATAGACCGCCAAGAGGACGATCGGCGCGTAGAGGAACGCCAGGCCCAGGACCACCGAGGTCCAGTTGAACGCCGAGGGCCCGCGTTTCACGCCAGCACCTTCGCCTGCTGGCGCTGGTAGATCGCGATCGGAATGGCCAGGGTCGCCAGCAGCACGATGGCCACCGCAGAGGCCGCCGGCCAGTCCCGGTCGGCGAAGAACTCGGTCCAGACGACGCGGCCCAGCATCAGGGTCTGGGACCCGCCCAAGAGGTCCGGGATCACGAATTCGCCGACCATCGGGATGAAGCAGAGCAGGGCGCCGGCCGCGACGCCCGGCGCGGAGAGCGGAACCGTCACCCGCCAGAAGGCGCCGGTGCGCGTGCAGCCGAGATCCAACGCCGCCTCGATCAGGCTCTCGTCGCGGCGCTCCAGCACGGCGTAGAGCGGCAGGACCATGAACGGCAGGTAGGCGTAGACCAGGCCGATCAGCACGCCGGCGCTGGTGTTCAGAAGCGCCAGCGGCGGCAAGTGAAGGGCGCCCAGCGCCTCGTTCAACAGGCCTGCGGGCTTCAGGATCGCGATCCAGGCATAGATGCGGATCAGGAAGCTCGTCCAGAACGGCAGGATCACCGCCATCAGGAGGCCCTGCCGCGCCCGCGGTCCGAAGCGGCTCATGCCATAGGCGATGGGGTAGCCGATCGCGATCAGGATGGCTGTCGCCAGGCCCGCGAACTTAAGGCTCGACAGGTAGGCGTTGAGGTA
>NZ_SSMZ01000049.1 GCF_004799395.1 Phenylobacterium sp. | reverse complement strand
CAGGCGCTGAAGGTCGACAAGCGCGACCGGGTGCTGGAGATCGGCACCGGCTCAGGCTACCAGACCACCATCCTCTCGAAGCTCTCGCGGCTGGTCTACACGGTGGAGCGATATCGGACGCTGATGCGCGAGGCCGAGGCGCGGTTCAAGGCGCTGGGCCTCACCAACGTGATCACCCGCTTTGGCGATGGCGGGGAGGGCTGGCCCGAGCAGGCGCCGTTCGACCGCATTATGGTCACAGCCGCCGCGTCTGATGAGCCGACGGCGCTGCTCGCCCAGCTGAAGCCCAGCGGCATCCTGGTGGCGCCGATCGGCAAGGGGCCGGTGCAGAGCCTCAAGCGCTACACCGGCGACGGCAAGGGGGGATTCACCATCGAGGCGCTTACCGATGTGCGGTTCGTGCCCCTCCTCGACGGGGTGGCGAAAGAACTTTGACGAAGACAAGCAAGAGGCCTGCGGCGGCTTTGCGGGTTGGCGCGATGGGGTCGATTAACCCATCATCAACCGTGACGCCCCGACTCATGCCCAAATACAATCCGGAGCGGCGATGACGCATTTCCTGCAGCGATCGGCCCTGATCTTCCTGGCCACGACGGCGCTTTGCGCGGCGCCGGCCCTCGCCGCGACGAAGCACAAGGCTGCGGCGGCCGCGGCCCCGACGGCCGCCAACGGCAAGATCGTGACGCTCAAGGGCGAGCGCGGCGCCTATGTGGTCAAGAAGGGCGATACGCTCGAGAAGATCGCCGACAAGCTCGACACTACCGTCGCCGAGCTGATGAGCGCCAATGGCCTGAAGAAGACCTCGGTCCTGCAGCCGGGCGACGTGGTCAAAGGCCCGGTGGTCGCCAAGAAGGCCTATGTAGTGGCCAAGGGCGACACTGTCTTCTCCATCGCCAAGCGGTTCCACGTCAGCGTCGAGGAGCTGCGCGAGGAAAACGACCTCTCCGCAAAGACCTCGATCCGGCCGGGCCAGAAGATTCGCCTGCCGGCCGATTACAAGGCGCCCGCCGTCGAGGCCGCCGACGATCAACCGGACGAAAAGGCCGACGCCGCGCCGCCCAAGAACGCCAAGGGCCGCAAGGGCAAGGCCGCCGAGCCGGCGGAGAGCAGCGGCGCCGCGCCGGACCGCTCGGCCCAGGGCACGGTGGCGACCCGCGAGGCCAAGGGCGAAAGCTCCAAGGTCAGGAAGGGCGACACGATCGCCAAGGTCGCCGACCGCCTCGACACCGACGTCGCCGCCTTGAAGCGGCTCAACCACCTGAAGGGCAACGCCGTCCACGCTGGCCAGGTGTTGCATGGCCCGAGCTTCGCCGAGCACTTCTACACCGCACAGCCGGGCGACACGCTCGCCGGCATCGCTCAGCGCTTCGGCGTCAGCGTCGCCAGCCTTCGCGCCGAGAACGAACTGTCGAAGCGCGTGCTTTCCGTGAAATCGGGGCAGAAGGTCTTCCTGCCGGAGGGCTACCACGACCGCGAAGCGCCGGTGGAGGCGCGGCCCCCGAACCGCTATCCGCAGCCCTACGTCCCCGGCGGCCGCGAAATCCCGACCCTGCCCGCGCACCCGATCCCCTACGCGCCGGCCGGCGGCCAGACTCCCCAGCCGGCCGCGCCCTCCACGCCTGCCCCGACCGACGCCCAGATCTCGCAGATGGGCAAGGGCCGCTTCACCTGGCCGATCACCGGGGCGATCCTCTCCGAATTCGGGCCCAAGCCGGCCGGCCAACACAACGACGGCATCGACATCCAGGCGGAACTCGGCGCTGCTGTGCGCGCCGCTGCCGACGGCGAGGTGGTCTATGCCGGCGACCAGGTGCCGGGTTTCGGCAAACTGGTGCTGATCCAGCACGCCGACGGCTGGAACACGGTCTATGCCTACCTCTCGCGGATCGACGTGAAGAACCACGAGAAGGTCATCCAGGGCCAGCAGATCGGCCAGGCCGGCGCCACGGGCGGCGTGTCCGAGCCGCAGCTCCACTTCGAGGCGCGCTACACGCCGAGCCCAGCGGAACGCGCGCGCCCGGTGGACCCGAAGCTCGTCTTGCCGAAGAACTAGAGCGGCAGGCTCTTCCCCAGCTCCCCCGCCAAGTCCCTGATGAACTGCCAGGCCACGCGGCCGGACCGCGCCCCGCGCAGTTGCGCCCACTGCAGGGCGCGGCGGTCCAGGTCGGCGGCCTTCAGGCCATATCGCTTCGCATAGCCCTGGACGGCGGCGAGGTAGGTCGGCTGGTCCATGGGCGGGAAGCCGATCCACAGGCCGAAGCGGTCGGAGACGCTGACTTCCTCCTCAGCGTCCTCGGCGGCGGCGACGAGGCCGCGGTCCTCCTGTTGGCCGGCTCTTTCACCGTGAGATCTGGGCATCAGGTGGCGACGGTTGGAGGTGGCGGCGAACAGCACATTGGCCGGCGGGCCGGAAACGCCGCCTTCCAGCGCCGACTTCAGCGCCTTGGCCGCGTCCGCGCCCTCCTCGAAGGAGAGATCGTCGCAGAGCACCACGAACCGCTCGGAGCGCGCGCGCAGGACGTCGAACAGGGCGGGAAGGGCGGTGACCTGGTCGCGGTCGACCTCCACCAGCTTCAGCTCCGGGGCCTTGGCCGCCACGTCCATGAACGCCGCCTTGGCCAGCGAGCTCTTTCCCGTGCCGCGCACCCCCCAGAGCAGGGCGTGGTTGCAGGGCAGGCCTGCGGCGAAGCGCTGCAGATTCTCGACGAACCGGTCCTTTTGCCTTTCGACGCCCACCAGCGCCGCCAGGGGCAGGGGATAGTCCGGCGCAGGGTGGAAGCCGCCGGTGGCCGGGTCGTGGCGGAACAGGCGCGCGTCCGCGAACGCCGGCTCGGCGGGCTTCGCGGGCGCCAGGCGTTCCAGGGCCTCGGCGATCCGCGACAGGATGGGTTCGAGTTCGTGTGTCATCCGCGCGACGCTTAGCCCGGCGTTCGGCGGCGTTCCATTGCAAATCGGGGTCGCAGCGCATAGCTTCCGCCGACTTCGAGCGGGGGTCCCCGAAAGACCGCCGCCGCACTGTTTTCCGGAGAGTCCATGTTCGCGACCCCAGCCTATGCTCAAGCCCTTGGCGGCGGCGCCCTCGGGGGCGGCGGCCCCATGGACATGCTGGTCCAGTTCCTGCCGCTCGTCGGCCTGGTTGTCCTCTTCTACTTCCTGATGATCCGCCCGCAGCAGCGGCGGATGAAACAGCATCAGCAGATGCTGGGCGGCCTGAAGCGCGGCGACAACGTCATCCTGTCGTCGGGCGTGCACGGCAAGATCGTCCGGGTCGAAGACGCCGATGTGGGTGTCGAAATCGCCACCGGCGTCACCGTGAAGGTGCGCAAGTCGATGATCACCGAGGTCCAGGCGCGCGGCGCGCCGGCCGCGGCCAACGACGCCAAGACCTGAAGAGCGCCTTCCCCTCATGATGAACCTTGCCCGCTGGAAGGTGATCGTCGTCGTCCTGGCGACGGTGCTCGGCCTCCTGTTCAGCCTGCCGAATGTCCTGCCGGCCCACGTGCGTGAAAGCCTGCCGGGCTTCATGCCGAAATCGACTCTGCACCTGGGCCTCGATCTGCAGGGCGGTTCCTATCTGCTCTATTCGGTGGACACCGCTGCGCTGCGCACCGAGCGCCTCACCAACATGGCCGAGGACGTCCGGACCGGTCTGCGTGACAAGAACATCGCCTTCACCGAGCTGGCGGTGATCAACGGTCAGATCGGCTTGCGGATCACCGACCCGACCCAGGTCACGGCGGCCGCGAACCTCTTGCGTGGGACGATCGGCGCGCCGCTGTCCGGCACGACCGGTGGGCGAGATGTGACCGTCTCCACCTCCGGCGACCAGCGCATTGTCGTGGCGTTCGTGCCGGCGGCCTTCGACGCCGAGGCGTCCAAGGCGGTCGAGCAGAACATCGAAGTCATTCGCCGCCGGGTCGACACGACCGGCGCCAAGGAAATCAATCCGGTTCGCCAGGGCAAGGATCGCATCGTTATCGAGGCGGCCGGCGAGAACGATCCGGAGAAGCTGAAGAGCCTGATCGGCCAGACCGCCAAGCTGACCTTCCAGATGGTCGACGACCAGGCCTCGCCGGAAGACATCGCCGCCGGCCGCATCCCGCCGGGCGACGAGGTGATCCCTTCCAGCGACGGCCTCGCACCGCAGTATCTGGTCAAACGGCGCGCGCCGATCACCGGCGAGATGCTGACCAACGCCCAACCGGGCTTCGACCAGCAGGGTGGCACCGGCGCATTGGTCCAGTTCCGCATGAACTCGCTGGGCTCGACGCGATTCGCCGAGATCACCCGCAGCAACATCGGCAAGCGCTTCGCCATCGTGCTCGACAAGAAGGTGATCGAGGCCCCGACGATCCAGGGCGTGATCCCGAGCGGGTCCGGCCAGATCACCGGCCACTTCACGCCGGAAAGCGCCAACGAACTGTCGGTGCTGCTGCGCGCCGGCGCCTTGCCTGCGCCCATGAAGGTCGAGGAGCAGCGGACCGTGGGCGCCGAACTGGGCGCCGACGCCGTCAAGGCCGGCGCCACCTCGGCCATCGTCGGCCTGGTCGCCACCATGATCTTCATGCTGCTGATCTACGGCGGCCTGTTCGGCGGCATCTCGCTGATCGCTCTGGCGGTGAACGCCGTCATGATCATCGGGGTGATGAGCTTCACCCAGGCGACCCTGACGCTCCCGGGCATCGCCGGCCTGATCCTGACCCTCGCCGTCGCCGTCGACGCCAACGTGCTGATCTATGAGCGGATGCGAGATGAACTACGCGCCGGGCGCAGCGTGATCGCCGCCATGGAGGCGGGCTTCGCGCGCGCCTGGGGCACCATCTTCGACGCCAACATGACTCACATCTTCTCGGCGCTGATCATGTTCAACCTGGGCTCCGGCCCGGTGAAGGGCTTCGCCTGGACCCTTGCGATCGGCGTGTTCACCACCGTGTTCTCCGCGGTCCTCGTCACCCAAGTGCTTCTCGCCTGGTGGTTCAAAACCGCCCGGCCGAAGACCCTGCCGATCGCCTAAGGACGCCAGCGCATGAAATTCTGGCCCTTCATCAAGGTTCTTCCGGTCCGCACCCACTTCCGATTCGTGCGGCTCGCCCGCGTGTTCTCGTCCCTGTCGGTGCTGGCGATCATCGGATCCCTGTTCCTGACGCTCTATCCGTTCAAGGCGCCCTGCGGGGGGCTGGCCTGCGGCATCGATTTCCAGGGCGGCACGGTGATGGATATCTCCACCGCGCCCCAGGCTGCCGATCCGGCGAAGATCCACGCGGCCCTGCAGGGCCTGAACCTGAACGAGACCGTGCAGACCGCGGGCGCGCCGGGCGCGGCGATCCTGCGCTTCGAAGCGCCCAAGGGTGCGGACATCAGCGCCACGGTGACCCGCGTCGAAGGCGCGCTCACCAAGGCCTTCGGCACGGTGAAGTTCGCCAGCACCGACGTCGTGGGCCCGACCGTCTCCGGCGAACTCTTGAGCAAGGGCCTCCTGGGTCTCGGCCTCGCGATCCTGGCGATGCTGCTCTACATCTGGTTCCGGTTCGAGCTGCAGTTCGGCCTCGGCGCGGTCGCGGCGCTGTTCCACGACGTGTTCCTGACCTTCGGCCTGATCGCCATCATGGGCCGCTTCGGCAAGATCGAGTTCGACCTGCGCTCCGTCGCCGCCATCCTGACCATCATCGGCTACTCGATGAACGACACCGTCGTGGTGTTCGACCGGTTCCGCGAAAACCTGCGCAAATACAAATCCATGCCGCTCGGTGAGGTGATCGACATGTCGATCAACGAGATGCTGACCCGGACGATCATCACCTCGATGACCGCGGTCCTGGCCCTGTTGGCGCTGGCCTTCTTCGGTGGGCCGACGCTCTATGGCCTGTCGGTGATCATGCTGTTCGGCATCGGCATCGGCACCTATTCGTCGATCTATATCGCCGCGCCGGTGATCATGCTCTGGGGCGTCAAGCGCGGCGGCGTCGATGAGCCGGCCGAACCGCTGAAGCCGCAGACCGTCCGGTAGACCGGCCGCGTCGATGGCTCGCGACGCACCCTCGATCGACGCCTATGGGGATGGCGGTTTCCGGCTGTCGGGGGAGCGCCACGAGGGCTCCCTCCTGATCGTCGGCGACAAGGCGCAGGCCTGGCCGGTGGCGACCTTCGCCGAGCTCACGGTGGAGTCGCTCGCGCCGGTGTTCGAGGCGGGTCGGGCGGAGGTGGAGTTCCTGCTGCTGGGCGTCGGGTCCCGCAACGCCCAGCCGCCGCGGGCGATCCGCGAGGCCTTGCTGGCGGCGGGCATGGGTCTGGAATTCATGGACACGCCGGCGGCGGCGAAGCTCTACAATGTGCTGACGTCGGAGGGCCGGCGGCTGGCGCTCGCCCTGATCGCCGTCTGAGCCGGTTTCCGGCTGCGTCAAAACGCCCTATACCTGACTGTCAGGGTAGGAATCGCGAGGGGCTTCCAATGGCCGGACTACTTTCTAACTTCCGCAACACCTTCATCGTCGGCTTCCTGCTGGCGGTGGTGATGATCGTCGCCTACGCCACCGGGCCGCAAGGGACCGGGCCGGCGTTCATCCAGGCGGTGATGCGCTGGATGCACGTGTTCTTCGGCATCCTGTGGATCGGGCTGCTCTACTATTTCAACTTCGTCCAGATCCGCGTCATGCCTCTGGTGCCGGCGGAGCTGAAGCCGGGGGTTTCGAAATACATCGCGCCTGAAGCGCTGTTCTGGTTCCGCTGGTCGGCGCTGGCGACGGTGATCATGGGCCTGGCGATCGCCGGCAGCCGCGGCTACATCGTCCAGACCCTGAGCTTCGGCCTGGCCGGGACCAGCGATCCCGCGAGCCACAAGCAGTACGCCCTGCTGGGCCTCGGCATGTGGCTGGGCATCATCATGATGCTGAACGTCTGGGGCATCATCTGGCCGAACCAGAAGCGCGCGCTCGGCCTCGTCGAGGCGGACGCTGACACCAAGGCGAAAGCGGCCCGCATCGCAATGCTGGGCTCGCGCACCAACATGATGCTGTCGCTGCCGATGCTGGTGGCCATGACCATGTCGCAGACCGTCTTCGGCTGACGGCGGCGATTTCGACGACGGGAAGGCCCGCCTTAACCGGCGGGCCTTTTCAATAGGGGCCATGTCGATGACCCAGATGAGCGAACTGGAAGCCTCGAGCGCCCAAAGCGGCGATCTGGACGCCACGATCCGTCGGGTCGATCCGGACCGGTGGCTGTCGAGCCGGTTTATCGGCGATATCGAAGCGCGCGCCGATGTGGTGGCCCTCTACGCCTTCGACAACGAGCTGGCCCGCGCGCCCAAGGTCGCCTCCAACGCCCTGCTTGGCGAGATGCGTCTGACCTGGTGGCGCGAGGCGCTGGATGAGATCTATGAGGGCCGGCCGGTGCGCCATCACCCGGCGGCCCAGGCTCTGGCCCGCGCCGTCGATCGGCGCGGGCTGGCCCGAGCGGACCTCGAGACCCTGATCGATGCGCGGTACCGGGAGCTCGATCCCGAGCCCATGGGCGAGGCGGACGTCCTTGACTGGGCCCGCGACACGGGTGGCGTGACGGCGCAGTTGGCCGCCCAGGTGCTGGACCCGGCGACCGAGGCGAAGATGGCGCTGGCCGGCGGTTCGGCCTGGGCGCTGGGCAAGCGCCTGGCCGCCGACCCCCCGCTCAAGCCCACCTTCCTGAAGGTGATCCACGCCGCCCGCAGCGCCTCGCGGTCCCTGAGCGTCGCAGCCTTTCCGGCCGTGGCGCATGCGGCTCTGGCCGGCCGACCCTCGACCAACGACTTCGCCCGCAGGCTGCGCCTCACCATCGCGGTCGCGCGGGGGAGGATCTAACCACGAAGCCGTCACGCGACCGGCGAG
The DNA here is from genome assembly GCF_004799395.1 of Phenylobacterium sp. Lineage (GTDB taxonomy): Bacteria > Pseudomonadota > Alphaproteobacteria > Caulobacterales > Caulobacteraceae > Phenylobacterium. The sequence goes on along the minus strand of NZ_SSMZ01000049.1, from coordinate 1,397 downwards.
AAGCCGCTTGCCAATCGGCCGCGGTCCGCCGAGCTTCGCCGACGAGGAAGCCCATCAAGAGGCCGCCCTCAGGGATGGGAGGCTCCGGGTGTTCAAACAGCTTCTGACTCCGGTCGGCGACAGCCTGCCGTTTTCGTTCCTGGTCGCGGCTCTGCCGATCCTTACGGTCTTGCTGGTGCTGGGTGTCCTTCGCCGGCCTGCCTGGCAGGCGTCGCTGGGCGGCCTCGCCGTGGGGCTGGCGACCGCGACCATGGTCTGGAAGCTGCCAGTGACCCTGGCGTTGAGCTCAGTCGCCAACGGGGCGGTGTTCGCGCTCTGGCCGGTGATGTGGATCGTTCTGGCCGCCCTGCTTGTCTACAACATCGCCGTGGCCTCGGGGCGCTTTGACGCCTTCCGGTCCTGGCTGCTGACCAACGTGCCGAACGACCGGCGGATCGTGCTCATTGTCATCGGCTTCTGCTTCGGCGCGCTCCTGGAGGGCGTGGCCGGCTTCGGGACGCCCGTGGCGATCACCGGGTCACTGCTGATCCTCGTCGGATTTCCGCCGATCGAGGCCTTGGTCATGGTGTTGATCTTCGACACCGCCCCGGTCGCGTTCGGAGCGCTGGGGGCGCCGGTCACCGTGCTGGGCTCGGTGACCGGCCTTCCGACCCACGCGCTCGCGGCGATGATCGGCCGGCAGCTGCCGGTGATGGCGGCGATCCTGCCCTTCTACGTCATGGCGCTTTACGGCGGCTGGCGCTCGATCCGGGCGCTCTGGCCCGTGCTGCTGGTGGCGGGCTTAAGTTTTGCGGCCGGTCAGTTCGCGGCCTCAAACTACATCGACTATACGCTCACCGACGTGCTGGCCTCGCTGGTCTCGCTGATCGCGACCCTGGCCTTCCTGCGGGTTTGGCGACCGCCGCCGGACCCGGCCTTCGCGATCCAGGACGAGGCGGCGCTGGAAGCCCGTCCGGTGGGCGCGCCCCCGGCGTGGCAAGGTTGGCTGCCTTGGGCGATCATCTCGGCGACGGTGGTGCTTTGGACCACCTTCAAGGTCGCCAATATCGGCCAGCAGAACATCCACTGGCCTGCGCTGGACAAGGCGATCTCGATCACCCTCTACCACGACAAGCCTTACGCCGCGGTCTGGACGTTCCAGCCCTTGGCCACCGGCACTGCGATCCTCCTGGCCGCCATCCTCACCGCCGTGGCTGTCAGGCTTTCGCCCGTCGCCTTCTTCGGGTGCGCGGCGCAAACAGTGCGGCAGGCGTGGAAAGCGGTGGTGACGGTCATGCTGATCGTGGGCCTGGCCTACCTGATGAACTACTCGGGCCTAGCCTACACGCTGGGGCTGGGCGCGGCATCCACGGGACACGCCTTCGTGCTGCTGTCGCCGTTCCTCGGCTGGGTGGCGG
>NZ_SSMZ01000048.1 GCF_004799395.1 Phenylobacterium sp. | reverse complement strand
TCGGATGGGGGTGAAGTCGCAAGTTCGATGCTGGGACGAGCTCCCCTGCGCAAGGATCCACCTCGGAAATATTTCAATTCTGATTACGGGGGCAGGCTCCTAGGCTGGCCCCAACCTCGGAGGGCTAATCATGTCATTGCGTTTTGGCGCAGGCCTAGTGGTCGGCTTGGCCTTGGCCGCCTCCGCCGCCCAAGCCCAACCGCCGATCCCGGCCCGCACGCCGCTGGCCATCGTCCCTATCGCCCCGGAAAAGGCAGTCTCGCGGGTCGAGACCACGCGGGTGGATTTCGCGCCGGGCCAGGCGATGCCCGAACACAAGCACACCGTGCCGGTGATCTGCTTCGTGACCGCTGGCGACTTCCTGACCCGCATCGGCGACGCGCCGGAAACGAAGGCTCCGCAGGGCTCGGTGACCTATGAGCCTGCACAGGTGGTGGTGCACTATTTCCGCAACGCCTCGGCCACCGCGCCGGCGCAGCTGACCTGCGCCTCGCTGGCCGGCGCGCAGGACAGGATGCTGAACGTAATGCTGGACCCAAAGGCGAAATAGCTGACGCCGCGATCGGCCGCCGTATAGTGCATTTGCATCATGCGGCGCTCCGCGCGCCTCGCTAGCCTCGCTCGCAAGACTGCCGACCACTGGACCGGTGAGGCGTCTTCAAGCCGGCTCGTCCGCGCGCGGTCGCCCGCTCTCGGACCACCGTACTTCGGGCATTTCCACCGGTCTCCGTTTTTCCGCGGTCAAGGCGCTCAGGCGGCGACGGTCCAGCGCCCGCCTGGGAAGCCGTCGTCGCTGGCGGGTGGCCGAGGCCGCCTTTGCCGGCGGCGGCGCATCGCGGTCCGGCGTTCGCGCCGGGCCGCGACCAGCCTGCGGGCCGCCGCGAGCAGGGCGCGGCCGACCGCCGCCGGCCCGGTCCTGATCACGCCCGCCGCGCTCGCCACCCAGGCCAGCGCCGCGATCTCGAAATAGCCGACCACATCCCCGGCCGCGATCAGGGCGATGTCCGCCGGCAGGGTCTGGGCCAGCGCGATCATGGCCACGAAGAAGGCCGCCGCCAGGGCGATGCGCCATAGCGTCGAGCGGCTGAACAGCACCTTCAGCCCCTGCGGCGTCAGCAGCCACGCGGGCCACAGAACGCAGAGCCTGTAGAGCTGCGTCCGCCAGAGTTCGATCCCGCCCACGCCCATTTCCCCCATAGCCCGGCTTGCAGATGGGGCGTGCGCCGGCCTGCGCAAGCTAGCGGGGGCGGTCGGCGTGCTCGGCCAGGATCAGGGCGGCGGCGGCGGTGACCTTCTGGCCGGTGGGGAGGTGGATGAATTCGTTGGGACCATGGGCGTTTGAGGACGGCCCCAGAACGCCGGTGATCAGAAACTGGGCGGCCGGGAACTTCTCGCCCAGCATGCCGATGAAGGGGATGGTGCCGCCCTCGCCCATCATCGCCGCCTCGCGCCCGAAGGTCGCCTGGGAGGCGCGCTGCACGGCGGACTCCAGCCAGGGCGCCAGCGGCGGGGCGTTCCAGCCGGGGCTGGCCTGCACGGTCTGGAAGGTGACCTTCGCGCCCTGCGGCGGATCGGCGGTGAGCGTCTGCTCCAGGGCCCTGGCGCAGGCGTCCGGATCGGCGGTCGGCGGAATGCGGACGCTGAGCGCCAGCGAGGTGCCGGGACGCAGCACATTGCCGGCGCTGCGCGGGGCCGGCAGGCCGTCGGCGCCGATCACCGTGAGGGCCGGCCGCCAGGTGCGGTTCAGGATCAGCTCCGGCGTGTCGCGGGTCAGCGGTCCGGTGTCGCCGGCGAAGGGGAACTTCTTCCAGACCGTCTCTCCCAGCGCCTGGGCGGCGACCTTGGCCTGGGTCTTCCGCTCGGCGGGGATCTCGACGTTGAAGGCCGCGGGAAGGATCACACCCGTGGCCTCGTCCTCCAGCCGCGAAAGGATGGCGCGCGCGATGCGGAAGCTGTCGGGCACCACGCCCGAGGCGTCCCCGGAATGGACACCCTCGCTCAGCACTTCGACGGTGAGCAGGCCGCCGGCCAGGCCGCGCAGCGACGTGGTCAGCCACATCTGGTCATAGTTCCCGCAGCCCGAGTCCAGGCAGATCACCAGCGAGGGCGAACCGATCCGCTCCGCCAGATGGTCGACGTAGAACGGCAGGTCGTAGGACCCGCTCTCCTCGCAGGCTTCGATCAGCACCACGCAGCGGGCGCGCTTGAGGCCCTGGGCCTGCAGCGCGAGCAGCGCGGTCACAGAGGCGTAGATCGCGTAGCCGTCGTCGGCGCCGCCGCGGCCATAAAGCTTGTCGCCCTGGATCACCGGCTCCCAGGGGCCGAGCCCCTCGGACCAGCCGGTCATCTCCGGCTGCTTGTCCAGATGGCCATAGAGCAGGACGGTGTCGTCCACATCGCCGGGACTCTCGATCAGGATCACCGGCGTGCGGCCCTCCAGGCGCACCACCTCCAGCGTCGCGCCGGGCAGGGCCTTGATCTTTTCCCGCGCCCATCCGGCCATGTGCTCCACCGCCTGGTCGATGAAGCCCGACGTCGCCCAGTCCGGATCGAAGGCCGGCGACTTGGCCGGGATGCGGATGTAGTCGACCAGGGCGGGCGTGATCTCGCGGACCCAGAGATCGGCGGTGAAGTCGTTGAGGGCCTTGGCGTCCATGGGCGAACTCTCACTGAAGCAGAGGGTGGCGAAGTCCTAGCGCAGGCGTCCGTGCGCCCCAATGCCGCATCGCGGCAGTCCTTTGCCTTTCGGTAAACAGCGGGTGGCATTCGTGCGTGTCGAATGAACCGGGGACGACCTGATGATCAACTGGACTGAGCTGGGCGAGTGGGCGACCGCCTTCATGGTGGTGATCTCCGGCGCCCTGACCGGCCACTACGCGGCCGAGGGCATGAACGCGGTCCAGTGGGCCGGCGCGATCTGCGCGGTTCTGGGCTCGGTGACCCTGGCGGTGGGTGTGCGCATCTGGCCCGCCCAGCAGAAGGCTAGGGCCCAGCGCGCGCGGGACTGATCCGCGCCACCAGAAGGCTGAAGACGATCTGCCACGGCAGATAGAGCACGACCGGCAACGCGAAGGCGCGCAGCAGGTCGACGCCGCCCATGAAGAGGGCCAGACAAAGGACCCCGCCCAGCACGGCCAGCGTCGCGGACCCTCCAGCCGCCCACAGAAGCGTCCGCCGCGAAAGCTTGGCCCCGCCGAGCGCGATCAGCCCCAACAGCGCCGGCGCCGCGCCGATCAATCCGCCCAAGCCGCCGGCCGGCCCCAACATCCACAGCGGCTCGTTGAAACCCGGCGTCGCCTTGAAGGTGACAAAGACCGCCGCGCTGTGGGCCCCGGCCACGAGCACGGCCCAGGCGGCGGCTCTCCAGGGCGTCAGACGCCCCGAGGCGGCCAGTCCGACGGCGGCGGGAACCGCATAGGACACAATAGGTCCGTAGAGCTGCAGGGTCTGCGGCAGCGGAGCGAGCTGGTCCGCCGAGTCCGTCGCCAGGTGCGCCACGACCGCCGCCGCCAGCCAGGCGCTCAACGGCCAGCTAGTCCGCATGGATATCCAGCCCGAGCGCGCTCAGCAGGTCCTGCTGCTGGGACAGCGTCACCTTCATCCCGTCGCGGCTGCCCAACGCCAGGAGATCGAGGCCCGAGACCTGAGCGCCTCGCAGATCGGCGCCGGCCAGCTTCGCCCCGCCGGTCACCGCCTGGAAGAGATCGCAGCCGGAGAGGTCCGCCCCCTCCAGATCGGCGTCGGTGAGGTCGGCCTCGCGCAGGGACGACCCGGAGAGGTCGCAGCCGCGCAGGCCCGCGTCGGACAGGTCGCAGAGCTCCAGATTGCAGCGCTGGAAGACCGCGGCGGTGTGGACCGTGTTGCGACTGAGCGCGCGGGCGAAGTCGACGCGGTGGAAGCGGGCGCCGCGCAGGTTGGTTTCCGTGAATCCCGCCGACCAGGCGCTGGTCCGCTCGATGTCGGCGAAAGACAGGTCGCAGGCCTCGAAGCGGGCCTGGTCCAGCTGGCTGAAGGCGACCTGCACGCCGGAGTGGCTGTCCGGATCGGCGAAATTGCAGCGGATGAAGACCGCCTCGCGCAGGTCCGCATGGGCGAAGCGGCAGCGCAGGAACCGGCACTCCACGAACCGCGCGCCCTGCAAGATCACGGCGCTCAGCTGGGCGTCGGTCAGGACGCAGTTCGTCAGCTTGATATCGGCCAGATCCCGCTCGGCGAAGTCGTAGTCCGACAGGTCGAGGCCGTCGTAGGACCCGCCGGCCTCAATCTCGATCCGCTCGGACACGGGCCCGAGCCCTATTCCGCCGGCGTCACCGGGACCAGGATCTCGCCGCCGCTTTCGCGGAACCTGGCGGCCATTTCCTCCATGCCGACGGCGACCTCGTTCTGCTTGCGGGCGTCCTCGCGGATGTCCTGGCTGATCTTCATGGAGCAGAACTTCGGGCCGCACATGGAGCAGAAGTGGGCGGTCTTGAAGGCCTCTTTGGGCAGGCTCTCGTCGTGGTATTCGCGCGCCGTCTCCGGGTCGATGCCGAGGTTGAACTGATCCTCCCAGCGGAACTCGAAGCGGGCACGGCTGATGGCGTCGTCCCAGGCGCGCGCGGTCGGGTGACCTTTGGCCAGGTCGGCGGCGTGGGCGGCCAGCTTGTAGGTCATGACGCCCACCTTGACGTCGTCGCGGTTGGGCAGGCCGAGGTGCTCCTTCGGCGTCACGTAGCAGAGCATGGCCGTGCCGAACCAGCCGATCATCGCCGCGCCGATGGCGGAGGTGATGTGGTCGTAGCCCGGCGCAACGTCGGTGGTGAGCGGGCCCAGGGTGTAGAAGGGCGCCTCGCCGCAGACCTTCAGCTGCTTGTCCATATTGGCTTTGATCTTGTGCATCGGCACGTGACCGGGGCCCTCGATCATCACCTGCACATTGTGCTTCCAGG
>NZ_SSMZ01000047.1 GCF_004799395.1 Phenylobacterium sp. | reverse complement strand
AGCCAGCAGACCCACGCCTCCCAGGCCGCCGCCGCCGCGCTCGCAGCTTCCGCGGTCGTCGAGGCCACCCAGGGCTCCAGCCCCTTCGCCGACGAGCTGTCCAGCCTGCGGGCCATCTCCCCGCCCTCGCCGGAGCTCGAGGCGCTGGCGCGGCTGGCCGGCGCGGGCGCGCCCAGCCGCACGGCGCTGGCCGCCAGCTACCCGGACTACGCCGCGCGCGCCGCCAGCGCCGCCCGCGCCCCAGGCGACAAGGCGGGCCTGGGGGACCGCATCGTCTATGAACTCTCCCGCGTGGTGACGCTTCGGCGGGTGGGCGATATGGCAGGCGATGGCGTCGATGCGGTCCTGGCGCGCGCCGAGCGGCAGGTGGAGGACGGCGACCTCGACCGGGCGCTTCGGTCCCTCGACAAGCTTCCGGCAGGGGCGAAGGACGCCATGGCCCCCTGGCGTAACCGCGCCGAGCGCCGCGCCGAGATCGACCGCAACGCCTTTGCGCTCCGCGCCCGCGCGCTCCAGACCTTGGCCAGCGAGGCGAGGGGCGGCGCATGATCCGCGCCAGCCTCGCCATCCTCATCGTCGCGGCGGTCGCCGTCGCAGCCCTGGCGCTGACCGGCGACGCGGGCCGGGCCAGCGTGGTGTGGCTGGGTTGGCGCGCCGACATGACCGCCGCCGTCGCGGTGCTGATCGTGCTGTTCGGCGCGCTTCTGACCACCGTCTTCTGGCGCACCCTGCTCTGGATCCTGGCCGCCCCGCAGCGCGCCGAGCGCGCCCGCGCGGAGACCCGCCGCCGCCAGGCCAACGACGCCCTGACCCGCGGCTTCGTGGCCGCCGCCGCCGGCGACGGCTCCGAGGCGCGGCGCCTGGCGCAGAAGGCCGCCAACCTGGCCGACGAGACGCCGGGACTGGTGCGCATCCTCGCCGCCCAGGCCGCCGAAGCCGCCGGCGACGTCCCCGCCGCCCAGGCCGCCTATACCGCCATGCTGGGCTTCCCCGACATGCGGCTGGCCGGCCACAAGGGGCTGATGCAGCTGGCCCTAGCGCAGGGCGAGCGGGAGACGGCGCTGCGCCACGCCCAGGAGGCCTTCAGCGAGACCCGCAGCGCCCGCTGGGCCTGGCGCGCCCTCCTCGAGTCGCGCCTCGCCGCCGCCGAGTGGAGCTCGGGCCTGGAGCTGGTCAAGAACGCCGCCGACCGCAAGATCGTCCCGCCGGTCACCGCTGAGCGGGCCCGCGCCGCCCTTCTGGCTGCACTCGCCGCCCAGCTCGCCGGCTCCAGCAACCCCAAGACCCGCAGCCAGGCGCAAGATAGCGCCATCGAGGCCGCCAAGCTGCAGCCGGGCTTCGCGCCTGGCGTGGTCATGGCTGCACGCCTGCTCGCCGAGGACGGCAAGCTCGGCCGCGCCTCGGCGATGCTCGAAGCCGCCTGGAAGACCGCCCCGCATCCCGCCCTGTGGCTGGCTTTCCGCGACCTCCGGACCAACGAGACTCCCGCCGAGCGGGCCCGGCGGCTCAGCGAACTAGCCGCCCAGAACCCCAACCATCGCGAAAGCCGCGTCCTCGGCGTCGAGCGCGCCCTGACCGTCGGCGACGGCGCCGCGGCGCGCCAGGCCATGGCGGCCCTCGACGAAGAGCCCGTCACTGCGCGGATCGCGGGCCTGCGTGCGCGCGTCGCCTATGCCTGCGCCCAGCCGGACGAGGCGCGGCTGTGGCTCGCCCAGGGGATGAACGCCCCGCAGGAGCCGGACTGGTCAGACCTCGACCCGGAGGGCCGGGCCTTCGCCTACGACGCCGCCGACTGGGCCCGGCTGGTGATCGCCTACGCCGAGACCGGAGAGCTCATCCATCCGCGTCACGAGCGCCGCGAGCGGGGTCTGAACGCGCTGCCCGAGCTGCCGATCGCCTATGCCGACGCCGCGGCCTTTCTCAGTCCCGACGGCGGCGCGCCAGTGCTCTTTCCGCTGGACGAAGAGGGCTACGACGACGAAGACGCCGAAGCCGTCGAACCCCCGCCCGCGCCCGGACGTCGTCGTCGGGGCGCCAGCCGCTTGGCGAGCGCGCCGAGAGCCGCTAAATAGGCGCTCCTTCGCGCCCGGGCCTCCCGGGCGCAGCCGGATACAAAGGCCCTTGGGCCGCCTTAGCTCAGCCGGTAGAGCGGCGCATTCGTAATGCGTAGGTCAGGTGTTCGAGTCACCTAGGCGGCACCACCTTCACCCAAAATGGCGGGTTACAGCCCATTAGGGCGGGCTCTATAGGGTTGACCCAAATGCGGGCCGGCGCGTTGCGGCGAGGCCCAGATCCCATGTCGCCGTTTCGAGGTATTCCGATGCAAGCCTTCACCGCGCCGCTGCTGATGGCGGTCACGCTGGTCGCCGGGTCTCCGGCCTTCGCCGCTTCCGGTGCGCCCGCGCCCGCCCACGCCGCCGGCCACGCGCCGGCCAAGGCCGACACCGTGACCTCGGACGTCCGCTGCCTGCTGACCATGGTGGCCTTCTCCAACATCAATAAGGACCATCCCCAGGCGGCGCAGTTCGGCATCCACTTCTTCGTCGGCCGCATCAACGGGCGGGCCCCCGGGCTTGACCTGGCCGCGGCGGTGAAGGCCCAGGCGCCGACCCTGGGGCCGGAGCAGCTGCAGGCCGAGCTGAAGCGCTGCGGACCGATCGTCAGCGCCGCCGGTCAGGGCTTCGAGGCCGCCATGAACGGTCTGCGGCCGCCCGGTGCGCCGCCGCCTGGCCCGGCGGCCCCGCCCGCGGCCGCGCCGGCGCCCGCGCCGCCGAAGTAGGCGAGCTCAGTTCAGGACCGCGCCGGCCATCGCAGGGCCGATCTCGTCGTGCAGCACCAGGTCGGCGTAGCTGTCCAGGTCGGTCGCTTCGCGGTTGACGATGGCCAGGGTCGCGCCGTTGCGCTTGGCGAGCAGTGGGAACCCCGCCGCCGGATGCACCACCAGCGACGAGCCCAGCACCAGGAAGGTGTCGCATTCCAGCGTGGCGGCCTCGGCGCGGGCCATAGGACCGGCCGGCATGGCCTGGCCGAAGGAGATGGTGGCGGTCTTCACCAGCCCGCCGCAGCGGCAATAGGGAATCTCGCCGGCCTTCAGGAAGCTCTCCTTCAGCTCCGCCAGCTCGTGGCGCTCGGCGCACTCGAGGCAAGTCGCATAGCTGGCGTTGCCGTGCAGCTCGATCACCTGATCGGCGGGCACGCCTGAATCCTGATGCAGGTTGTCGACGTTCTGGGTGATCACGTGGGTGGCCTTGCCCTGCGCGACCAGGCGCGCCACCGCATGGTGCCCGGCGTTGGGCGCGCGGCCTGTCCAGCCGGCCCGCCCGGAGAAGGCCCGCTCCCAGGCCTCGCGGCGTCGCGCCGGGTCGGAGACGAAGTCCTGGAAGTAGATCGGCTTCATCCGGCTCCATACGCCGCCCGGGCTGCGGAAGTCGGGGATGCCGGACTCGGTGGAGATGCCCGCGCCGGTGAACACCACCAGACGCTTGGCGTCGGCGATCAGGCGGGCGAGATCGGCGCGTGACATGACGCCATCTTGGCGCCGCGCGCAACTCTCAACCAGGGCAGGGACAGAAGAAGAGGGGGACCGGCCCGACGTTGGTCGGGGGGATGCCAGGGTGTCGCCGAGCCGGCCCGTGACCGCTCCGGCGGGGGGAAGCCGAAGGGATCGAGCGGTAAACCGATGCCCGCTCGATAGGTTCCGAACGCCGGTCTTAAAACCGCTCAGGGCCCGGGTGGCGAGCCGAAGGCCACGGCCAGTTGCGCTGCCTCCAGCCCTTCGACCTCGATTCGCTTGAGCCGCGCGGTTTGGCCGGCCACCAGGGTGAGGGCGGACCTGGGCCGGCCGAGCGACTTGGCCAGCAGCGCCAGCACCGCGGCGTTGGCCGCTCCGTCGGCGGCCGCCGCGGCGACGCGCACCTTCAGGATCGGGCGGCCCTCGGCGTCGGCGGCCCAACCGTCCAGCGCATCGCGCCCGCCGCGCGGGGTGACCCGGACGGTAAGCCGCATCGCCGCTAGTGCAGGACCGCGATCAGCGGACCAAAGGCCAGCGGCAGCAGGAACTGGCGGATACCCTGGATCACCAGCAGGACGATGATCGGGCTGATGTCGACGCCGCCGATCGGTGGGATCACCTTCTGCACCGGCCGCAGGATCGGGCGGGTCAGCGCGTCCAGGAAGCGGGCGACGTTGTAGACGAACTGGTTGCGCAGGTTGATCACGTCGAAGGCGACCAGCCACGACAGGATTGCGCTGATGATGATCGCCACCACGAGCAGGCCAAGCAGGCCATCGACGATGAAGTAGAGGAAGGAGCCCATGGCGGCGTTCTAGCGGGCTTTGCGGCGCCGGCAAAGCCAAGCCGCGACGGGTCGCCGCGCCGTCGCGTCCGACAGCGGCTTGACAGAGGCGGGGCCAAAAGGGTTATTCCGCGCCTTCCTGGTCTTCCAGGGGCCGTAGCTCAGATGGTAGAGCGCCTCGTTCGCAATGAGGAGGTCAGGGGTTCGATTCCCCTCGGCTCCACCAGGGCCCCCTTTCATCAGCCCTGACTAAGCGCCGCCTCCGGGCGGATTGGGCGGTGCCAGGCCTCAACGAAAGCGAAGATCCCGAAGGCCACGACCCCCAGGGCGACCAGCGCCAGCACCTCGTCGCCAAAGGTCTGGGCATGCAGCGCGCCGAGCGCGCTCCCGACCCCTCGCGCCTCGGAGGCGCGCTCGTGCCAGCCGGCCCGCAGCATGAAGAAGCCCACCGGCAGCATGGCCACGCCGCGGCCGAAATAGCCCACCCGCGCCAGCCAGCAGGCCCAGGCCGTCAGCTTAGCTTCGCACTTCAGGGTCGATCCGAAATCGTCGATGACCGCGCGGATGGCGTTGCCGACACCGCAGGCGATAATGAACAGGCCGAGCAGGATCACCAGTTTCGGGCCGAGCGGCCAGGCCATGACCTTGGCCACCCGTTCGCTGGTCTTTTCGAGCTCGGCGTGGCGCAGGTCGTGCAGGGTGTCGATGACCCCGAAGATCGAGACCGCCAAGCTGCCGTAGATGAAGCCACTGAGCGCCTGACCCACCCGGCTCGCCAGGGCCTTGGCGCCGTTCCCCTGATTGTCGGCGTCGAAAACGGCCTGCAGGGCTCGCCAGCCGGCGAATCCGTAGAGCCCGACGCCCGTCAGCCAGAGCAGAGCGACCCCGAGCGGCCACCGAGCCCAGGCCCTGAGCGCGCCGATCGCCCCATGCGGGTGCGGGGCCAGCCCGATCGCCGCCGAGAAGGCGATGGCGCCCACGCTGAGATAGACTACCCCGCGCGCCACGTAGCCCAGGCGTGCCGCCATCTCGACGGTCGCGGCCCAGGGCGCGGCCCTGAAGCGCCGGCGCAGGCGCTCAAAGACCCGGATTCGGGGCAGGACGGCGACGCTCGCGGCCTCCCCATCCATCGCGGACTTCTCCTAGTGGGCGTCATCCCAATTGGCCGCCGCGCGTGCGTCGACCACAAGGGGAACGGTCAACGCGACCGCAGGCTCCGGCGCCTTCTCCATAATTCGCCTGGCGACGGCGATCACGGCGTCGGCTTCCGCCTCCGGCGCCTCGAAGATCAGTTCGTCGTGCACCTGCAGCAGCATCTTCGCGCTCAGGCCCGCTTCGCGCAGCGCCGCCGGCATCCGGACCATGGCGCGGCGGATCACGTCGGCGGCGGCGCCCTGGATCGGGGCGTTGATCGCGGCCCGGTCGCCGAACGCCCGTTCGGCCGGCGATTTCCCCTGCGCGGCCGGGATGTAGATCTTGCGGCCGAAGATGGTGGTCACGAAGCCCTCGGCGCGGACCTGGCGCTGCATGCGGTCCATGTAGCTGCGGATGCCGGGGAAGCGCTCGAAATAGGTCTTGATATAGGCGCCGGCTTCCTCCCGCGGGATCGACAGCTGATTGGCGAGGCCGAAGGCCGAGATGCCGTAGACGATGCCGAAGTTAATCGCCTTGGCGCGCCGCCGCGTTTCGGCCGGCATGCCTTCCACCGGCACGCCGAACATCTCCGACGCCGTCAGGGCGTGGATGTCGACCCCCTCGGCGAAGGCTTTCTTCAGCTGCGGGATGTCGCCGATGTGGGCCAGCAGGCGTAGCTCGATCTGCGAATAGTCGGCGCTGATCAGCACATGGCCCGGCTCGGCGATGAACGCCTTGCGGATCTTGCGGCCTTCCTCGGTGCGGACCGGGATGTTCTGCAGATTGGGGTCCGACGAGGCGAGCCGCCCCGTGGTGGCCGCAGCAAGCGAGTAGGACGTGTGCACCCGGTTGGTCCTGGGGTCGATCGCCGTCACCAGGTTGTCGGTATAGGTGCCCTTCAGCTTCGACAGTTGCCGCCAATCCAGGAGGATGCGCGGCAGCTCGTGGCCCTGCGCCGCGAGGTCTTCCAGCATTGAGGCGTCGGTGGACTGCGCCCCGGTGGCCGTGGTGCGGCCCGACACCAGCCCCATCTCGCCGAACAGGATGTCGCCGATCTGCTTGGGCGAGCCCAGGTTGAACGGCCGGCCCGCCACCTTGTGGGCCTCGATCTCCAACTCGCCCATGCGCACGGCGAAATCGTTGGAGAGCAGGCGCAGCCGTTCCGGATCGACCTTCACCCCGGCCAGCTCCATCTCGACCAGCACCTTGGGCAGGGGCCGCTCCAGGGTCTCATAAACGGTCAACAGATGTTCGTGGGCGAGGCGCGGCCGCAGGTGCTCGTAGATACGTAGGGTGACGTCGGCGTCCTCGGCCGCATAGCAGGTCGCGGCGGTGAGCTCGACATGCTTGAAACTCTTCTGCGCCTTGCCGGTCCCCGCCACCGTCTTGAAGCTGATCGGCTCGTGCTCCAGCAGGCGCTTGGAGAGCTCGTCCATGCCGTAGCTCTTGTGTAGGCCGCCTTCGAGCGCGAAGGCGATCAGCATGGTGTCGTCGATAGGTCCGACCTCGATCCCGTAGCGGAAGAGGACGGCCATGTCGTACTTGCCGTTCTGCGCCACCTTCAAGACCGCAGGGGACTCCAGAAGCGGCTTCAGCCGCGCAAGCGCCTCGTCGATGGGGATCTGGTCGAGCGCCGCGGGCGCCTCCAGAAGCAAGCCGCCTTCCTGCTCCTGCTCGTGGCCCAGCGGGATGTAGCAGGCGTCGCCCGGCGCGGTGGCCAGGGAGACGCCGCATAGGTTGGCCGCCGACGACGACAGGGCGTCGGTCTCGGTATCGAAGGCCACCAGCCCCTTGGCGAAGGCCTTGGCGATCCAGGCGTCCAGCGACTCCAGGTCGCGGACGCACTGGTAGGCGTTGACGTCGATGGCGCCGTGCTTCGGCGCTTCCGGGGCCCTGGTCTCCGACGGTTTCGGCGTGGCGCTGTGCGCGGACCCCCCTTGAGCCTCGGCGACCCGGCGCGCCAGGGTCCGGAACTCCATCTGCTCGAGGAAGGCCGCCAGGGTCTCGGCGTTCGGCTCGGCCACCGCCAGCTCATCCACCGGCGAGGGCAGAGGCGTTTCGCAGTCGAGCTGCACCAGCTGGCGCGACAGGCGGATCTGGTCGGCGAAGTCGATCAGGGTCTGGCGGCGCTTGTCCTGCTTGATCTCGCCGGCCCGCGCCAGCAGCGTGTCGAGGTCGCCGAATTCGTTGATCAGCAGCGAGGCTGTCTTGATGCCGATGCCCGGCGCGCCCGGGACGTTGTCGACCGAGTCCCCGCACAGGGCCTGGACGTCGACCACTTTGTCCGGCGTCACCCCGAACTTGTCGAACACCTGCTCGGCGCGGATCACCAGATTGGGGGTCTTCATCGTATCCAGCATCGAGACGCGCGGCCCCACAAGCTGCATCAGGTCCTTGTCGGAGGAGACGATCACAACCTCGCCGCCGGCGTCGCGCACCTTGCAGGCGTAGGCCGCGATCAGGTCGTCGGCCTCGTAGCCGGGCAGCTCCAGGCACGGCACCCCGAAGGCTCGCGTCGCATCGCGCACCAGCGGGAACTGCGGGACCAGGTCCTCGGGCGCCGGCGGGCGGTGGGCCTTGTACTGGTCGTAGAGCTTGTTGCGGAAGGTGTCCTCGGCGTGGTCGAAGATCACCGCCAGGTGGGTCGGCGCCGCGGCCGAGGCTTTCATGTCGACCAAGAGCTTCCACAGCATGTTGCAGAAGCCCGCCACCGCGCCCACCGGCAGGCCGTCCGACTTCCGCGTCAGCGGCGGCAGGGCGTGGAAGGCGCGGAAGATGAAGCCCGATCCGTCCACCAGATATAGGCGCACCTTGGGGCCGTCCTGCGTCGGTTCGCGCGGGATCTCGTCCAATGTCTGCGGGGCGGCGTCGAGGGTGTCGGTCATCGCGACAAGATAGGCGCGGGCGGGCGGTAGGTCATCTGTGATGCGACGAGATCGGGCGATGTCCCGGTATTGTCATCTCCGCGAACTTCCCGCACATGCGTCCCCGGAAACACGCCAACGGAGGGATGCGCCATGTTCTCGCACATCATGATCGGCACCAACGACCTGCCCCGCGCCAAGTCGTTCTATGACGCGCTGCTAGGGACCCTCGGCGTGCCCGCCGGCTTCGTCGATCGTCACCGCATCTTCTACCGCACGCCCACCGGGACCTTCTCGGTCTCCCTGCCGATCAACGGCGAGCCGGCGACGGCGCCGAACGGCGGCACCATCGGGTTCGCCTGCGCCTCGTCGGAACAGGCCGACGCCTGGCACGCGGCGGGTCTCGGCGCCGGCGGGACCACCTGCGAGGACCCGCCCGGCGTTCGCGAAGGCGCCGCCGGCAAGCTCTATCTCGCCTATCTGCGCGACCCGGACGGCAACAAGCTCTGCGGCCTGCACCGCATGGCCAGCTAGGCGCCGAATCGTTTGTTGAGGTTGCCCAGGACGCCCGCGCCGGGCGCGAAGTGGTCGGCCTTGCCGTCGGCCAGATAGCCCGCGACGCCCTCGGCCAGGCGTGAATAGGCGGCCCAGAACGCGCCGCCGCCGGAACTGAGACGCCGGACGCCCAGCGCCTGCAACTGCTCGGCGCCCGGCAGGCCTGCGACCAGCATCATGTTGAGCGGCAGGTGGATCTCGTCGGCCAGCCGGCCGATCAGGTCGGCGTCGCTGGGGCCGGGCACGAAGATCCCGCTGGCGCCGGCGTCGCGGTAGCGTTCGGCCCGCGCGATGGTCTCAACATAGGCCGCATGGCCCTCGGCGAGGCCCTTCAGATAGACGTCGATGCGCGCATTGATGAACAGATCCACGCCTTCGACGTCGGCCGCCTTGCGCGCCGCCTCGATCTTGCGGGCGTGCAGCTCGGGCGCCCGCGCGCCGTCTTCCAGATTGATCCCGACCGCGCCGACCCCGATCACCGCGCGGACGGTCTCGGCCAGCCGGTTCAGGTCGTCGGTATAGCCGCCCTCGATATCGGCGGTGACCGGGACCTTCACCACCCGCGCCACGGCCTCGACGGTCTCCAGCAGGCAGGGGAGGGGAAGGATGTCGCCGTCCGGATAGCCGTGCGCCCAGGCCACGGCGGCTGAGGAGGTGGCCACGGCCTTGGCGCCGGCGTCCTCCATCACCGCCGCGCTGGCCGCGTCCCAGGCGTTGGGCAGGATCAGGATCTGACCGTCGTGATGCAGCGCGCCGAACGCCGCCGCCTTGGTCTTCTGGTCCATGGGCGCCTCCGTTAGTTCTCTTGAGCCTAGACGTAAGGTGCGTCGCGCCTGTGACAACCGCTGGCGGAAACCGGACATCGACGGCGCCTTCGCGCCTCTGGACGAAACCCTGTAGAACCCCGCCGTGATCGCCACGGCCCTTTCCCGCCTGACCCTGACCGACTTCCGGTCCTATGCGCGGGCCGACCTCGTGCTGGATGGGCGCCCGGTCTATCTGGTCGGGCCCAACGGAGCGGGGAAGACCAACCTCCTGGAGGCGGTCAGCCTGTTCACGCCGGGCCGGGGGCTGCGCGGCGCGAGCCTGGCCGAAGTGGGGCGGCGTCTGCCGGGAGAGTCGGTGGGCCGCGCCTGGGCGGTCTCGGCGATCGTCTCTGCGTCCGGCGATGAGACCCAGCTCGGGACCGGCGTCGCCGAGCCTGGCGCGGCCCGGCGCACGGTGCGGATCGCCGGCGAGACCACGCCGCCGGGGCGCCTGGCCGACCATCTGCGCCAGGTCTGGCTGACGCCGGCCCAGGATCGCCTGTTCCTGGAGGGCGCCTCGGAGCGGCGGCGCTTCTTCGACCGGCTGGTGTTCGCCGCCATCCCACGCCACGCCGCACACGCCCAGGCCTACGAGAAGTCCCAGCGCGAGCGTATGCGCCTGCTCACCGACGAGACCCAGGCGCCCGATGCCGCCTGGCTGGACGCCCTGGAAGCCCGCCTGGCCGAGGCTGGCTCCCTGATGGCCGAGGCCCGCGCCACGACGCTCGCCGCCCTGCAGGCCGAGATCGACGGCCGTGGCGAGCGGCCCTTCCCGCAGGCCAGGCTGTCGCTCACCGGCGAGTGGGAGCAGATGGCCGCCGCCGGCGCCGAGATCGCCGACATCGAGGCGAAATTGGCCCGGGCGCTCGCGGCCGCGCGTCCCCGCGACACCGCCGCCGGCCGCGCGCTCATCGGCCCGCACCGCGGCGACCTGGCCGTCATCCACGCCGAAAAGGACCGCCCAGCCGCCGAATGTTCCACCGGCGAGCAGAAAGCGCTGATTTTGAACCTGGTCCTGGCGCAGGCCGCCCGCCTGGCGCGCTCGGAAAGCTCGCCCAGCCCGATCCTGCTGCTGGACGAAGTGGCGGCCCACCTCGACGCGCGACGCCGCGGGGCGTTGTTCGACGAGATCGAGGCGCTGGGGCTACAAGCCTTCCTCACCGGAACCGACGACCACCTGTTCGAAGGCCTCGCCGGCCGCGCTCAGGGCTTCAGGGTCGAGGGTGCGGAGCTGAGCGCGCTCTGAGGTTGCGCGGGCGGTGGCACGGAGCAATCGTGCGTCTTGCAGAACTCGGCCCGGGCTTCGTCGCGGATCTTGTAGGTGACAAGGGCTTGGGCGTCGCGCAGGGCCAGGGCGAGCTCCTTGCTCCGACTCTGCTCCGCCTGGCCGCCCGAAGTCGCCGCGAAGTCCGCGCGCGCCTGTAACTGCGCCTCCGAATAGGCCGTAGAGATATTGTCGAGGCTCTGATCGATGTAGTCGGCGAGGGCCTGCTGCGCTGCTGCGCGATAGGCGTCCACGGCTAGGTCGTAGACCTTCGAATCGGAGCCCTTGGGCGCGTTAGTGGCGAAGTCGGTGGCTTGGAGCTCGGTCTCCAACCGACCGGTCTCAATCACCTTTTCGATGGTTCCGACCCGCCGCGCTAGCGCGACAGCGGAAGCGGAACCCGGTTTCACGTGGAACGGTTCGGTTTGAGGCGTGGCGGGAAAGCCCACCCGAACCGTTGCCTTGCGCCCGGCCGCGCCCGTCGCCAACTGGATCGGGTTCAGGAGATAGTCGCCGGTCACTTTCAGGGCCGCCCCGCCGTAGCCGAGGCCGGCGGGCGTCTCTTCGTCGACCACGCAACCGGTCAAGTCACCCCTCTCCGCGACCTTGCACGTGAGCCGCACGATCCCGTTCAGACCGAGAAGGCCGGCCAGCTTTGGCTGGGCGCCCGTTAGCGTGTCCCCGTCGGGCTGCGCCACCCACTGCGGATTGTCGATCCGTCCGGCGTCGCGCGGATCGACGGCGCGCCAGACCCGCAGGACGTCGGCCGGTGAGCCACAGGGCACCTTGGCGCAGAAGGCGACGTGGGCACGGGCAGCGACGTTACGTTGGTATTCATTTACGATCTGAGCCTGCACCGTTGCGAAGGTCTCGTTCGCCTGCTTCTGGTCCCCGGCCACGAGGCTGTAGTCCCCGATAGCGGTCAGCTCGCTCTCGCTGAACACCGACGCAAAGGCCCGAGCGTAGGCAGTGCGGAAGTCGTCCCGGTGAGCCACGCTGGCGCGGCGATAGGCCTCGGCGCCCGCGCGGGCGCTGGCCGGGTCCGCGCCCATCGCTTCCATCTGCTTCGCGTGTTGTTCATAAGCGCCTTGGTTGGTGTCGACTGCTCTGGTCGCATCCACCGCCCGGAAGGCTTGCCGTGCGGCTCCCTCCGACAGAGGCGCGACCGGTTCGGCGGCGACCTCAATGGGCGGCGCATTGAACCGGATCGGTATATTGATCCCCCCGCCATCCACAGGCTGGCCGTTGAGCGTTTGTGGCTTCATCTGAAATTCGGCGCTCAGGCCGATCGCCGCTTGGCCGAAGCCTAGGCCGACGGGCCGTTCCATGCTGACGCCGCAGTCTGAAAGATAGCCATCGCGGCGAACCTTGCAGTGGATGATGGTGTAGCCGGAAAGGCCCAGTTCCGTGGCCAATTTCGGGAAATACCGGGAGTAGGCATCCGGCCCTGGCTTCACGATCCAGTCGGGGTGCGTGATGATCGGCGGCGTAGCGTAGGCGTGGCTGGCGACCGCAAAAACCCCTGCGACGACGGCAAGTCGCAATCCCATGAAGCTCTCCCCCGCTAAGCCCGAGGAATGTAGCGAATACTGGGCGCTCGGCCAGCCTATCGGCGCCATCGCAAAAGGGTGCAGAATCAGGCCCCAACCCCTATATAGAATCCTGAGAAACCGCCGGCGGCGATGGCCTCCGGCTTCTGGCGCGCCCAGCCCTCGGCGCGGCCGTCCAACGGACCTCCGAATGAGCGAAAACAACGACGACCCGCACGGCCCGAATTCCTCGCACGGCCAGGGCCCGACGCCCGAAAACAACGGCCAGGACGATTATGGCGCGGAGAGCATCAAGGTCCTGAAGGGCCTCGACGCGGTGCGCAAGCGGCCGGGAATGTACATCGGCGACACCGACGACGGCTCGGGCCTGCACCACATGGTCTACGAGGTGGTCGACAACGCCATCGACGAGACGCTGGCCGGGTGGGCCACGCGCGTCGAGGTCATCCTCAACGCCGACGGCTCCTGCACGGTCACCGACGACGGCCGCGGCATCCCGGTGGACATCCACGAGGGCGAGGGCATCTCCGCGGCCGAGGTCATCATGACCCAGCTGCACGCCGGCGGGAAATTCGACCAGAACTCCTACAAGGTCTCCGGCGGCCTGCATGGCGTGGGCGTGTCGGTGGTCAACGCGCTCTCCGAATTTCTCAAGCTGAAGATCTATCGCGGCGGCAAGTCCTACGAGATGGAGTTTCGCCACGGCGACGCGGTGGCGCCGCTGAGGGAGACCGGCGTCGCGCCGATGCGCGAAAACGGCGAGCCGCTGTCCGGCACCGAGGTCACCTTCCTGCCGTCGCTGCAGACCTTCGCCTTCATCGACTTCGACGTGAAGACGCTGGAGCACCGCCTGCGCGAACTGGCCTTCCTGAACTCCGGCGTGACCATCTGGCTGAAGGACCACCGCGGGGCCGAGCCCTTCGTCGAGGTCATGCACTACGAAGGCGGCATCGAGGCCTTCGTGCGCCACCTGGACGCGGCCAAGACGCCCCTCCTGAAGGAGCCGATCGTCATCCGCGGCAAGCGCGAGAACGTCGAGCTCGACATGTCGCTGTGGTGGAACGACAGCTACCACGAGAACGTGCTCTGCTTCACGAACAACATCCCCCAGCGCGACGGGGGCACCCACCTGGCGGCCTTCCGCTCGGCGCTGACGCGGATCATCACCGGCTATGCGGAGAGCTCCGGCGCGGCCAAGCGCGAGAAGGTCTCGGTGGGTGGTGAAGATGCTCGCGAGGGCCTGACCTGCGTCCTGTCGGTCAAGGTGCCGGACCCGAAGTTCTCCTCCCAGACCAAGGACAAGCTGGTCTCCTCCGAGGTGCGCCCGGCCGTAGAAGGCTTGGTCGGCGAGGGTCTGGGCTCCTGGTTCGAGGAGCATCCCACCGAAGCGCGCCTGATCGTCCAGAAGATCGCCGAGGCCGCCGCCGCCCGCGAGGCCGCGCGCAAGGCCCGCGAACTGACCCGCCGCAAGTCGGCGCTGGATATCTCCTCGCTGCCCGGCAAGCTCGCCGACTGCGCGGAGAAGGACCCGGCAAAGTCGGAGATCTTCATCGTCGAAGGCGACTCGGCCGGCGGCTCGGCCAAACAGGCCCGCAACCGCGACAACCAGGCGATCCTGCCGCTCCGCGGCAAGATTCTGAACGTCGAGCGCGCCCGCTTCGACAAGATGCTGGGCTCGGAGCAGATCGGCACCCTGATCACGGCCCTGGGCGCCGGCATCGGCAGCGAAGACTTCAACATCGACAAGCTGCGCTATCACAAGATCGTGCTGATGACCGACGCCGACGTCGACGGCGCCCACATCCGCACGCTCCTGCTCACCTTCTTCTTCCGGCAGATGCGCGAGGTGATCGACCGCGGTTACCTCTATATCGCCCAGCCGCCGCTCTATAAGGCGTCGAAGGGAAAGTCGGTCCGCTACCTGAAGGATGACCCGGAGCTGGAGATCTACCTGATCGACGAGGGCGTCGACGGGGCCACGCTGGACCTGTCGGACGGCCAACGGATCACCGGCGCCGATCTGCTGGCCATGGTGCAGACCGCCCGCGGCGCTAAAGCCAACGTCGAGCGTCTGGCGGCCCGAGCCCCGGCCTTCGCCATCGAGCAGTCGGCGTTGGCCGGCCTGCTGGCGCCTGGCGGCGATCTCGCCAAGGCGGCCGCGCGCCTGGACCTCTACGCCGAGGAGGGCGACGGCGCCTGGACCGGCGCGGCCGGCGATGGCGCCAGCTACGTCTTCTCCCGCGTGAAGCGCGGCGTCTCGGAACGCGTCGTGCTGGACGAGCTCCTGCTGCACGCCGCCGACGCGCGGCGCCTGGCGGAGCGGTCGAAGGAGCTGGCGGAGATCTTCGCCGGCCGCGCCACCTTCACCCGCCGCGACCGCGCCACCGTAGTCCGCGGGCCGATCGACCTGGTCAATGCAGTGATGGATGGCGGCCGCCGCGGCCTCTCGATCCAGCGCTACAAAGGCCTGGGCGAAATGAACGCCGACCAGCTGTGGGAGACCACGCTCGACGCGGAGGCCCGCACTCTGCTGCAGGTCAAGATCACCCACGCCGAGGACGCCGGCGACATGTTCGCCCGCCTGATGGGCGACCTGGTCGAGCCCCGCCGCGAGTTCATCCAGGAAAACGCCCTCGACGCCGAGGTCGACGTCTAGGGACGACAATGGCCTGACGTGACGCAGATCATGCGGATCGTCGGTCGAGCCCCTATCTGCCAAGCTTAAGGTCAAGCTTGGAGGATGGGATGCGTAGCGCAGTCGTTTCATGCCTTGTCGCCTGCGCGCTCGCCAGCGGAGCTCTCGCGCAGACGTTGCCGCCGCTGGCGCCGACCGATGAGGTGCTGGGGGCCAAGCTCCTGCGCGACGCCGGCCTGGCGGACCAGGCCCGCCGCAGCGAGGCGCTGAACGTGCAGATCAACGCCAAGAACCGCGAGGTCCAGGCGCAACGACGCCAAGCGCGCCGCCTACGAGAACGCCCTGGCCGACTACAAGGCGACGCTCGCGCAACAGGAGCAGGCCAAGGCTCGCGAGCAGGCCGCCTACGACAAGGCCATGGCCGACTGGAACACCGCCGTCGCCGCCTGCAAGGCGGGCGATTTCACCAAGTGCGGCAGCACGACGGCCGGGACAAAGCCGGCCGCGCCTTGAGCCCGCGACGTCGGCGAAACTGATCTCGATCAATTCCGGGCCGCTGAGTCCTTCCTAGGCTGGATGCGCAAACCCCAGGAGGTCTCCTTGTGCATCGCCCTTGCCGTTTCTGTCGTGCTGGCCTGTGGGCTGGCTCTGCCCGCGTCCGCTCAACCGTCCCTGCCGTCCAACCCGCCCGTCGCCGCCACCGGCGCAAGGGTCGACGCGGTCCAGATCCGGTCCAGGGCGCCGCCTCAGGACTGGGACGCGGCCGCCGCCGCCCTGGCCATGGCGATCCGC
>NZ_SSMZ01000046.1 GCF_004799395.1 Phenylobacterium sp. | reverse complement strand
GCCAGATCAAGTCCGCCCTTCGCGAGGTCCGGGGCGACCACGGGACCGTGGAAGTTGTCCAGGAAGGGCGTTGCGGTCAGGCCCTCGCCAGTGACGCTCTCGGTAAGGCGGATGGCCGCGTCGAACGGTTCGCGGGTGAAGTCCACTGGCCCGTAAGCTTCGGTGACCCGGATCGACAGGTCCGGATGCCGCGTGTGGAAGCCGGAAAGGCGCGGGATCAGCCATTTCATGGCCAGCGTGCCCACGCAGGAGATGTGCAATTCGCGGTCGGCGGCGGCCTTCACCTCACGGAACGAGGCTTCCAGCTCGTCGAAGGTGCGACCCAGCGAGCGGGCCATCCGCTCGCCGGCGTCGGTGAGCTTCAGCGCGTTGCGTGGCCCCTGGGTCAGCTTGACGCCGCACAGCGCCTCCAGGCTGCGGACCTGGCGGCTGACCGCACCGTGGGTGACGCAGAGCTCGTCGGCGGCCAGGCTCATCTTGCCCAGGCGGGCGAACGCCTCGAACGCCCGAAGGGCCGTCAATGGCAGTTGGCTGCGCTTGGCCATGTGACCTCAGCTCACAAGCTTCCGTCTCGATATAACGGCAGACGCCGGACGTCCCAAGCGACATCTCGGCGATGTGTTTGTGATCTCAGATCACGGACTAAGCCATCGCCCAGCGCTTAGAACGGCGTGGTCAGCTCAAGGCCCTTGCCGCGGAAGTGCACACCATCTTCCGTCAGCCACTCGGCCTTGGGCGCGGCGGGCTCGATCGGCGGCTCGTAGGCCTCTGCGGCCTTGTCGGCGGCGCGTTGTCCGGCGGCCGGCGTGGCGAAGACCGCCGTGGCCAGGGTGCGGGTCTCACGTTGCTGGGTCAGCGTCGCCGCCGTGGTCTTGGTGGCGTCGAGGCTGGAAGTCGCGTGCGGGGCTGGCTGGGCGTGCGCCGGCGCGTGCCACGGCTCCACGTCGTCGGACTCCCGTCGCTGGTCCTGCGCGTGGGCGACGACCGCCCCCCCCAGGAAGATCGCGGCCGCGGCGAAAGCGGCGCAGCGGAGCCGGACTGACAGGTTCTGGGTCATATCGACGAAACACCCCCGCATCTGGGTTGGTTGCCGTCACTACAACTTAGGCGCGCCGGCCCCGCTTCGCCAGAGGTCGATGGCCTAGCTTTGCGGTTTTCGTCGTTCGCCGTCCAATCGACAGAAGATGGCGTTGGCCCGCGCGCAGGGTTGCCCGTCGGCGGTGACGAAGGCCTGGGCGAAGCAGAGCGTGCCTCCAGGCTTCACGAACTCCGTGCGGAACTCCAGCCACTGGTCCTGCTGGGTCGTTCCCAGGAAGTCGACGCTGAGGTTGACGGTCACCAGGCTTCCGACCCGGTCGAGGGCGGCGGCGCACGAGAGGCCCATGGCGTTGTCCGCCGGGGCTCCAATCAGTCCGCCGTGGACGAAACCGCGGCTGTTGGTGTGGACCGGCCCGGCGTGCAGGCCCAGCACGACGGCGGAACCGGTCCGGCGGCTGTAGAGCGGCTCCCAGGGCTCGGTCAGCGGGCTCCTGCGGTCATGCCGCACGAAGCCCAGGGGCGGGACGTCGAGGAGGGTTCCCATGGCCGCACCTCACGCCGCCGCCGACAGGCGCGCGAAGCTCTGCAGGGTGCCCACGCAGGCGCGCGCCGCCTCATGGCCCTTCACCCGGAAGTGCTCATGGAAGAACCGCCGATGGGCCTCGTGTTCATGGAAATTGTGCGGGGTCAGCACGACGGAGAAGACCGGCGTCTCGGTCGCGAGCTGCACCTGCATCAGCGCCTGGACCACCGTCTGGGCCACGAAGTCATGGCGATAGATGCCGCCGTCGACGACCAGGGCCGCACCGACGATCGCGGCGTATCGACCGGTGCGGGCGAGCGTCTGGGCGTGCAGCGGGATCTCGAAGGCGCCGGGCGTCTCGAAGCGTTCGACGGTCTCGGCCGGGAAGCCCAGCTCGGCCATCTCCTCCAGGAAGCCGACATAGGCCTCCTCGACGATCTCGCGATGCCAGAGCGAGTGGACAAAGGCGATCCGCGCGGCGCGGAAGGCGCCATTGGCGGTGGGGAACTCGGCCGCGGGTTGGGCGGCGGTCGGGGTAGCTTGAGCTTGGGTCATGGTCATCTCCCTGACGGGTTCGAGGAACCACGACTCAGGGAGGCGCCGGTCGCGCACGAACAGCCCAAGGGCCATCCTCGCGTGTCCAGCGGTTCTCATAACCGGACTCTAACCGTCGGCCCCGGGATCGCACCGGTGTCTGCTTGTCCCCTGCTTCGCTCCGAGGAACTTTGCAGGGCGCCCGCGGGCTCGTCCCGTCATCGCTGAAGGGCATTACCGCCGGTGGGGACTTTCACCCCGCCCTGAGAACGTAGATCGCCGGAA
>NZ_SSMZ01000045.1 GCF_004799395.1 Phenylobacterium sp. | reverse complement strand
CGTGCGACCTTCGTCGCGAGCGTGGCGCAGCAGGCCCGTCGGCCCGGCGCGCGCACACCGCTGGCCAACCTCGTCCTGGCCGGCGACTGGACGCAGACCGGCCTGCCCGCCACAATCGAGGGGGCGCTCCGTTCCGGCGCCACCGCCGCCAAGATCGTGATGCAAGAGACTCGCCGGTGAACGACGTCGCCCCAGCCCTCACCGCGTCCCAGACGGTCCTCGACGGCCGCATCCGGCGCGCGGCCGAGGCCCTGCTGCGGCGGCAGAACGCTGACGGCCATTGGGTCTTCGAGCTGGAGGCCGACGCCACCATTCCGGCCGAATACGTCCTGCTGCGCCAGTTCCTCGGCGAGGCCGACGACCTGGAGCTGGAGCGGAAGGTCGGGGTCTATCTTCGCCGCATCCAGGGCGCGCACCATGGCTGGCCCCTGGTCTTCGGCGGCCCCTTCGACATCAGCGCCAGCCTCAAGGCCTACTACGCGCTGAAGATGATCGGTGACGATCCCGACGCCCCGCACATGGCCGCGGCGCGGGCGGCGATCCGGGCTCACGGCGGACCCAACGCGGCCAATGTCTTCACCCGCATCCAGCTGGCCCTGTTCGGCCAGATGTCCTGGGCGCGGATCCCGACCATGCCGATCGAGCTGATCCTGCTGCCGCGCTGGTTCCCGATCCACCTGTCGAAGATGTCCTACTGGGCGCGCACGGTCATCGTGCCCCTGCTGGTCCTGCAGACCCGCAAACCCGTCGCCCGCAATCGGCGCGGCATAGGGATCGCCGAACTCTACGGGGGTGCGGCCGACATCAAGCCGGCCTCCAAGGCGGCGGCGACCAAGCGGCTCTGGACCGTGGGCTTCAACGCCCTGGATGCGGTGCTGAAGGCCGTGGAGGGGCTGTGGCCCAAACGCCTGCGGGCGCGCGCGACCCAGGCCTGCGTCGACTTCGTCGCCGAGCGCCTCAATGGCGTCGATGGCCTGGGCGCCATCTACCCGGCCATGGCCAACAGCGTGATGATGTACGACACGCTGGGTTTCGGAGCCGACCACCCGGATCGCGCGGCCGCCCGGGAGTCCGTCGAGCGCCTGCTGGTGGTGAAGGACGATGAAGTCTACTGCCAGCCCTGCGTCTCGCCGGTGTGGGACACCGCGCTCACCTGCCACGCCTTGCTGGAACTGGGCGGCGATGTGGCCGAGGACGCCGCGGCCCAGGGGCTGGACTGGCTGATCCCGCGCCAGGTGCTCGATGTGAAGGGCGACTGGGCTGAGCAACGGCCGGACGTGCGGCCGGGCGGCTGGGCTTTCCAGTACAACAACGCCCACTATCCGGACCTCGACGACACCGCCGTGGTGGTGATGGCCATGGACCGGGCCCGCCACCGCGAGGGTGGAAGGTTCGACGCCGCCATCGCGCGGGGGACCGAGTGGGTCGAGGGGCTGCAAAGCCGCGACGGCGGCTGGGGCGCCTTCGACGCCGACAACAGCTTCCACTACCTGAACAACATACCCTTCGCCGACCATGGCGCACTGCTCGATCCGCCCACCGACGATGTCACGGCGCGCTGCGTCAGCATGCTGGCCCAGCTCGGCAAGGACCGGAGCGACCCGCAGGTGAAAGCCGCGCTGGCGTTCCTGGCTAAATCCCAGATGGCCGACGGCAGCTGGTTTGGCCGCTGGGGGGTCAATTTCGTCTACGGGACATGGTCGGTGCTCTGTGCGCTCAACGCCGTGGGCCTGAGCGTCGAGGACCCGATGGTGCGCCGCGCCGCCGACTGGCTGGTCGCCATCCAGAATGCGGACGGTGGCTGGGGTGAGGACTGCGAGAGCTACGACCTCAACTACGCCGGCCATCGGCCTGCGCCGTCGGCCGCCTCGCAGACCGCCTGGGCGCTGATGGGACTGATGGCGGCGGGGCTGGTGGATCACCCCGCCGTGCAACGCGGCGTGGCCTGGCTGGCGGCGAACGAGGACGACGAGGGCTTCTGGCCGGAGCCCGGCTATACCGGCGGCGGCTTCCCGCGGGTTTTCTACCTTCGCTACCACGGCTATTCGAAGTTCTTCCCGCTCTGGGCGCTGGCCCGCTATCGCAACCTGACCCGCGCCAACAGCCGTCGGGTCGGCTTCGGCATGTGACGATCCTGGCGGTCACGGGCCTGAAGCGCGAGGCGCGGATTCTCGCCGGCCCCGGCCTGGTGGCGATCCCGGGCGGCGGGCGCGACGCCCAGGCGCTTGAAGCGCTCCTGGCCGCGCAGGCCGCGCGCGCCGAGGCCATCATCAGCCTGGGAATCGGCGGGGCGCTGGCTGCGGGCCTCAAGCCCGGCGACTGGGTGGTGGCGACGGCGGTCGCCGGCGGCGCCGAGGCCGCGACGGACCCGGCCTGGACAGCCGCACTCCTAGGCCGGTTGCCGTCCGCGGTCAGCGGAATCGTCCTGGGCTCGGACCGCATGCTGACCACCGCTCTCGAGAAGCGGGCCGCGCACGACCGATTCGGCGCGCTCGCCGTGGACATGGAGTCCACGGCCGCCGTGCGACTGGCGCAGCGCTTCGGCCTGCCCTTCGCCGTGGCGCGGGTGATCTCCGACGCCGCCGACACCGACCTGCCGGACGCGGTGAAGGTCGGCATGAATCCCGATGGCGGGATGGCGCTGGGCGCGGTGCTGTGGGCGCTGGCGAAGAATCCCGCCCAGCTGCCGGGCCTGATGCGCACCGGCCGCGACGCCGGGCGCGCCTTCCGCGCCCTAGCCGACGGGTGTCGTCTTCTTGGCCCGCGGATTGGCCTGCCGGATCTCGTGCAGCTTCCGCTCGACGTGGGCTGAGAAGACGAAGTCGGCGGGCCGCTGCTTATCGAGCGGGATCTCGGGGGCCATCTTGCCCTCGGTCCTGATGCCGCTGATGGCCACCTTCATGAGCTTCAGCGGATTGGTCACCGACTCGCGGACCGCCGTGCCTTCGAAGCCGCAGTGGACCATGCAGTTGGCGCACTTCTCGTAGTTGCCGACGCCATAATTGTCCCAATCGGTGCCGTCGATCAGCTCCTTGAAGGTCTTCACATAGCCTTCGCCCAGCAGGTAGCAGGGCTTCTGCCAGCCGAAGACCGTGCGGGCCGGCATGCTCCAGGGCGTGCATTCGAAGGTCTGGTTGCCGGCCAGGAAATCCAGGAATAGGTCGGACTGGGTGAACGACCACGCGCGGCCGTTCTTGCCGCGTTTGAAGATCTCGCGGAACAGGGTCTTGGTCTTGGCGCGGTTCAGGAAGTGCTCCTGATCCGGCGCGCGCTCATAGGAATAGCCGGGCGAGACGGTGATGCCGTCCAGGCCGATGGCGGTCATCTCGTCGAAGAACGCCGCCACCCGCTCTGGATCGGCGCCGTCGAAGAGCGTGCAGTTGATCTGCACGCGGAAGCCCTTGGACTTGGCCAGTCTGATCGCCTCGACGGCCTTGTCGTAGACGCCGGTCTGGCAGACCGACTTGTCGTGCATGACCTGGTCGCCGTCGAGGTGGATCGACCAGGAGAGGAATGGCGAGGGTTTGTACTGATCGATCTTCTTGGCCATCAGCAGGGCGTTGGTGCAGAGGATCACGAACTTCTTGCGCTTGACGAAGCCCTCAACGATCCGCGGCATGTCGCGGTGCAGCAGCGGCTCCCCGCCGGCGATCGAAACCGCCGGAGCGCCGCACTCGTCGATCGCGGCCATGCAATCGTCGTAGCTGAGACGCTGATTGAGGATCTCGTCGGGGTAGTCGATCTTGCCGCAGCCGGCGCAGGCCAGGTTGCAGCGGAACAGCGGCTCCAGCATCAGGACCAGGGGATAGCGCTTGCGCCCCATCAGGTGCTGCTTAACCACATAGGCCCCGATCCGGGCGGCCTGACCGAGCGGAATTCCCACCGAATGCTTCCTCTTCACTAAGCCTCGACCCCATCAAGCTCGCCGTCGGCGTGGCGCAGCTCGGGGGGCAGGCGGAACACAATATTCTCTTCGACGCCATTCATCTGCGTGACTTCGACAGGTTCGACTTGGCGCAGGGCGGCGATCACGTCCAGGACCAGTTCCTCCGGCGCGGACGCCCCGGCGGTGAGGCCCACCACTCCGGCGCCGCGCACCCAGTCGAGGTCGAGCGCGTACGCGTCCGCGATCAGATAGCTTGGCACGCCTTCCTCAACCCCGATCTCACGCAACCGGTTGGAATTCGAGCTGTTGGCTGCGCCCACGACCAGCAGGACGTCGACGGTGCGGCATAGATCGCGGACCGCGGATTGCCGGTGCTGGGTCGCGTAGCAGATGTCGGAGGTGTTCGGTCCCACCAGGTCGTTGAACCGGGCCTTGAGCGCCACGATCACCTGTCGCGTCTCATCCACGCTCAAGGTCGTCTGGGTCACATAGGCGGCCGGGGTGTCTGACGGCAGATCAAGGCTAGCGACGTCCTGCACCGTCGAGACCAGGTGCACGGGCGCGTCCACCTGGCCGAGCGTTCCTTCGACCTCCGGGTGGCCCGCGTGGCCGATCAGGATCAGGGTGCGCCCCTGGGAGACATAGCGACGGCTCTGGGCGTGCACCTTGGAGACTAGAGGGCAGGTGGCGTCGAGCACCGGAAGCCCGCGGTCCCGGGCCTCATCGATCACCGATTGGGCGACCCCGTGCGCGCTGAAGATGGTGACGGCGCCTTCCGGGACCTCGCTGAGTTCATGGACGAAGCGGGCGCCCTTGGACTCCAGGCTGCGCACGACCGTTCGGTTGTGCACGATTTCGTGGCGCACGTAGACCGGAGCGCCGAACTTCTCGATCGAGCGCTCGACGATGTCGATGGCGCGGACGACGCCGGCGCAAAAGCCGCGCGGTTGGGCCAGGACCACTCGCATCGTTACCTCCGCTCCCCCCTTCGGGGCGATTTTCCCAGCTAACTCACGAATCCGACACTCAGAAGGCGATTGTCCGAGGGCCACGTATTCTTCTAGTCCGCTGGCTTGCGGGTTTACAACGCCGCGCGGCTTACCATCTGGGGGATTAGCTGGTTACGATAGGCGATCATGCAAGTGCAGACTGCAAAAGATCACACCTCCGTCCGCCCCTGGCGCACGATCCAGGCGGTCCCGCCGCACGCCAGCCGTCAGCTGTCGATGGAGTCCTAGCCGTGAACGGCGTTGCGGCTGGCGAGCGCGAAAAGCGATCTGAGGCCCACGGACCGCCAGGCCCCGCGGCGCACAAGCGTCTGGCGACGGGCATGGCCGCGTCGACCGCTCAGGTGGAGGCTGCGCTCGACGATCTGCTTCCGAAGCCGAGCGGACTGCACGGCCGGGCCCAGGAAGCGATGCGATATGCCGTCTTCGCCGGCGGCAAGCGGCTGCGGCCGTTCCTGGTCCTGGAGTGCGCGGCGCTGTTTGGGGCGCCCCTGAGCGGCGCGCTCCGCGTCGCGGGCGCCATCGAGTGTCTGCACACCTATTCCCTGGTGCACGACGATCTGCCGGCCATGGACGACGATGACCTGCGGCGGGGAAAACCCACCGTGCATCGACAGTTCGATGAGGCTACCGCCATCCTGGCCGGAGACGGCCTGCTCACCCTGGCGTTCGAACTGCTCGCCGATCCAGCCACCCATCCCTCCGGGGACGTCCGCGCGGAGCTTGTGGCCAGCCTGGCTAAGGCGGCGGGCAGCGACGGCATGATCGGCGGCCAGATGATCGATATCGAGGCCCCGACGCGCCCGCTGAACCCCGACCAGATCATTGAACTGCAGAACAAGAAGACCGGCGCCCTGTTCGAATTCTCCTGCCTCGCCGGCGCGATCCTAGGCCAAGCGCGGCCGCACGAACGAGCGGCGCTGGTCGCCTTTGCGCGCGATTTCGGCCTGGCTTTCCAGATCAGCGACGACCTGATCGATGTGGAGGGGTCCGCCGAATCCGCTGGCAAGCAGGTCGGCAAGGACGCCGCACAGGGCAAGGCCACGCTCGTGGCGCACTGGGGTGTCGAACCGGCCCGCAAGGAGGCCGCTCGCCTCGCCGTGCGGGCGTGCGAGGCGCTGGCGCCCTTCGGCGAGGGCGCCGAGCGCCTTCGGACCTTGCCCTTCTACCTGCTGGATCGCCGGACATGACGCATACATTCGACGGGCCGATTGGCTGAAATGTCTAGAGAGGCTTACATGAGCGTCGTCAGTCCGTTGTTGGATCAGATCAACGTCCCTGCCGATCTGCGCGATCTGTCGAAGGACGAACTCAGACAGTTGGCTGACGAGTTGCGGCAGGAGACGATCGACGCCGTTTCGGTGACCGGCGGGCATCTGGGCGCCGGACTCGGGGTCGTCGAGCTCACCGTCGCCCTGCACCATGTGTTCGACACCCCGCGCGATCGGCTGATCTGGGACGTTGGACACCAAGCCTATCCGCACAAGGTGCTAACGGGGCGGCGGGACCGCATCCGCACCCTGCGCCAGGGCGGCGGTCTGTCCGGGTTCACCAAGCGTAGCGAGAGCGAATACGATCCGTTTGGCGCGGCGCATTCGTCGACCTCGATCTCCGCCGGCCTCGGCATGGCGGTGGCCCGCGACCTTTCGGGCGGCGACAACCGGGTGATCGCCGTGATCGGCGACGGAGCCATGAGCGCCGGCATGGCCTATGAGGCGCTGAACAACGCCGGCGCGCGCAAGGGCCAGTTGCTGGTGATCCTCAACGACAACGACATGTCGATCGCCCCGCCGGTGGGCGCGCTCAGCCGACACCTCGCCCAGATCGTCTCCTCCAAGAGCTACCAGAGCCTTCGCTCGTTCGGGCGGGGCATCGCCGAACACCTGCCGCGGCCGCTGCACGAGGCCGCCGCCCGCGCCGAGGAATACGCCCGCGGCATGCTGGCCGGCGGCACGATGTTCGAGGAACTGGGCTTCCTCTATCTGGGCCCGATCGACGGCCACAACCTCGACCACCTGATTCCCGTGCTGGAGAACATCCGGGACAATGGACTGGACGAGCCGGTCCTGCTGCACGTCGTGACGGAGAAGGGACATGGCTACGCCCCCGCGGCGAGTTCGGATGACAAGCTGCACGCCGTGTCGAAATTCGACGTGGTCACCGGGGTCCAGGCGAAGCCGAAGGCCGCTGCGCCGAGCTACACCAAGGTGTTCGCCGACGCGCTTGTGCGCGAGGCCGCCGGTGACGACCGCATCGTGGCCATCACGGGCGCCATGCCCTCCGGCACCGGCCTGGATGTGTTCGGCAAGCGATTCCCTGGCCGCATGTTCGACGTCGGCATCGCCGAGCAGCACGCGGTGACCTTCGCCGCAGGTCTCGCGACCGAGGGCTACAAGCCTTTCTGCGCCATCTATTCGACCTTCCTGCAGCGCGCCTACGACCAGGTGATCCACGACGTCGCCCTCCAAGGCCTGCCGGTGCGCTTCGCGATCGACCGCGCGGGGCTCGTGGGCGCCGACGGAGCGACCCATGCCGGAGCCTTCGACATGGCCTATCTCGGCTGCTTGCCGGGTTTCGTGATCATGGCCGCCGCGGACGAGGCGGAACTTGTGCACATGGTCGCCACGGCCGCCGCCTACGATCGCGGCCCCATTGCTTTCCGTTATCCCCGGGGCGACGGCCTGGGCGTGCCCTTGCCGGCCCAGGGCGAGGTGCTGCGCATCGGCCGCGGGCGGGTGCTGCGGGAAGGCAAGGACGTGGCTCTTCTGAGCGTCGGAACCCGTCTCCAGGCCGCGCTGGCGGCCGCCGACCATCTTGGCGCGCGCGGCATATCCTGCACGGTCGCCGACGCGCGGTTCGTCAAGCCCTTCGACCGCGACCTTGTCCGCCGACTGGCCCAGAGCCATCACATGCTGGTGACCATCGAGGAGGGCTCGATCGGCGGCTTCGGCAGTCATGTGCTCGACTATCTGGTGAACAATGACCTGATGCGGTCGGGCCTGGCTGTGCGCACCCTGGTGCTTCCCGATGAATTCCAGGACCACGACGACATGGCGAAACAGTATGCGCGGGCGGGGCTGAACGGCGGCGACATAGCCCGCGTTGTGGAGACCAGTCTGGCCAAGTCAGCGTGAACCGATGCGCAATTTGAGTTCGCTGATCCTTGCCGCGCCAGTAGCGGCCTGCGTCTCGGTCCTCCCCGCTCACGCGCAACCTGCCGATCCGGCTGCGGTTCGGGTCGCCGCCTTCGATGCGGCCCTGCTCGACGTCATGAAGCAGGCCAAGAAGCTCGGGCCGCGAGGACGCTACGACGCGCTCAAGCCCGCCGTCGAACAGGCCTTCGATCTGCCCACCATGACGCGCTTCGCCGTCGGGACGGCCTGGAGCACCCTGCCGGGGGACCAGCAAGCTGAACTGGTCACGGCGTTCACCCGCATGACCACGGCGACCTACGCCCATAACTTTGACGGCTACAGCGGCGAGACGTTCTCCATCGACAAGGTCGACACCCGCGGTCCCGACAAGCTCGTGCGAACCCGCCTGACCGGGGCGGGCGCTCCGACCGAACTGGCCTACCGGATGCGCCAGTCAGGCGGCGGCTGGAAGGTGATCGACGTCTATTACAACAGCACGGTGAGCTCCCTGCTTGGCCAGCGCTCCGAATTCGCCGCGACGCTGAGCTCCGGCGGCGCGACGGCCCTGGCGAAGAAACTCAACAGCCGCGCCAACCAACTCCTCGACGACAAATAGCCAGCTCGGGCAGGGCCGGATCGGGAACCCGAAACGGCGAAGCCTGTTTAGGTTTCATTCGACGTCCATGCGCCGCCGTCGAACTCTCGTGTCGGGGACGCGCCGTGGCCCATCAGCCCGCCAACGATGGAAGGCCGGAAGACGCTGAGGCTGGCGGCGACGCCACGAAGGCCGGCGACAGGGGTGAGGGCGGCGCGGCGCGGAAGAAGAAGCCTAACCCGCTAGCGAATCCCAAGGTGCTGGTCATCGGCGGGATCGCGCTGGTGGCCCTGCTGGTCGGCGGCTTCTTCTACTGGCTACACGCGCGCCAATTCGTCAGCACCGACGACGCCTTCGTCGATACCCAT
Source organism: Phenylobacterium sp. (assembly GCF_004799395.1). Classification (GTDB taxonomy): domain Bacteria; phylum Pseudomonadota; class Alphaproteobacteria; order Caulobacterales; family Caulobacteraceae; genus Phenylobacterium. Next base: position 20,791 of record NZ_SSMZ01000045.1, on the reverse strand, counting down.
ATCGTGCGCCTCGCGCCGCAGGTGTCGGGGCAGGTGACCCGGGTGCTGGTGGCCGATAACGCGGTGGTCCAGGCTGGCCAGGTCCTGGTCGAGATCGACGCCAGCACCGTGCGCAGCCAGCTCGACCAGGCTCAGGCCCAGCGCGGCCAAGCCATCGCTCAGATTGGGCAGGCGCAGGCCCAGGTAGGCGTGAGCCAGGCTTCATACCACCAGGCGCGCGATCAGGCGGCCGGCCTCGCCGCCCAGGCCGCAGAGGCCAACCGCGACGCCCAGCGCCTAACCGGGCTGCAGGCCTCCACGCCCCGTGCGGTGGCGGCTCAGCAGGTCGACCAGACCGTCGCCCAGGCCAAGCAGACCACCGCCCAGCGTGACGCGGCGCTTCGCCAGGCCGAGGGCGCGGCCGCCCAGGTGAAGGCCGCCCAAACCCAGATCCAAGGCGCCAAGGCGGTGCTGGCGGCGGCCGACGCCACCATCGCGGAGAACCAGATCACACTCGGCCGCACTCGCATCGTGGCGCCGGTGGCCGGCTATGTGTCGCAGAAGACCGTGGCGGCGGGCGGCTATGTCCAACCCGGGCAGCAGCTGATGGCCATCGTGCCGATGGAGATGTGGGTAACCGCCAACTTCAAGGAGACCCAGCTCAAGAGCATGCGCGTCGGTCAGCCGGTGGACATGAGCGTCGACGCCTGCCCGGTGAAGCTGCACGGCAAGGTCAATTCCATCCAGCGCGGCGCGGGGCAGGCCTTCGCCCTGCTCCCCTCCGAGAACGCCACCGGCAACTATGTGAAGGTTGTCCAGCGGGTGCCGGTGAAGATCACGTTCGAGGATGTGCCCCGGACCTGTCCGCTGGGCCCTGGTCTCTCCGTCTCGCCCACCGTCAAGGTGCGCTGAGGTGTCGGAGGCGCCCGCTCAGGCCGGCGGCGGCGGCGGAGGCTGGTCGGCGGCGCGCTCGGCGGCCGGCGGCGGCAATCCCTGGATCATCGCCACCGTGGTCTCGATCTCGACCTTCATGGAGGTGCTGGACACCTCCATCGCTAATGTCGCCCTGCGCCATATCGCTGGCGGCCTGTCGGCCAGCTACGACGAGGCGACCTGGGTGCTGACCAGCTACCTGATCGCCAACGCCATCACGGTGCCGATCTCCAGCTGGCTGTCCTCGGTCGTCGGCCGCAAACGCTACTATATGATCTGCGTGGCGGGCTTTGGCGTCGCCTCGGCCATGTGCGGCCTGGCGCCGAACCTCACTGTGCTGATCCTCGCACGCGTCCTGCAGGGGCTGGCGGGCGGCGGGCTGCAACCGACCACCCAGGCGATCCTGGTGGACACCTTCCCGCCGCAGCGACGTGGCTTGGCCTTGGCGCTGTTCGGCCTGACGGTGATCCTGGCGCCCACCATCGGCCCGACGCTCGGCGGCGTGATCACCGACGACCTGAGCTGGCGCTGGATCTTCTTCATCAACCTGCCGGTTGCGGCGCTGTCGCTGTTCCTGGTGCAGACTGTGCTGGTCGAGCCCAAGACCCTGGAAAAAGAGCGCCAGGCGCGCATCGACCGCGGCCTGCGCCTGGATGTCATCGGCTTCGCCTTCATTGCGATCGGCCTGGGCTGCCTTGAGTACACCATGGACCGAGGCCAGCGGCTCGACTGGTTCTCCGACGCCTCCATCTGCATGACCGCGGTCCTGGCGGTCGTTGGCATCGGGGCCTTCGTCGTGCGCGAGTTCACCACGGAGGAGCCGCTCCTGAACCTGCGCCTCTTCGCCAGCCGCAACTATTCGCTGGCCAATGTTTTGATCCTGGTGGTCGGCGTCATACTCTTCGGCACCACCCAGTTCTTGCCGCAACTCCTGCAGGAGGTGCTGGGCTACACCGCCACCAACACCGGCTACGCCATGACCGCCGGCGGGGCCGTGACACTTTTGATCATGCCCCTGGTCGGCGTGCTGACCGGCAAGGTCCAGCCGCGCTGGCTGCTCGCCTTCGGCATGGCGATCGAGACCTTCGCCATGTGGCGGCTGACCGACATCAACGGCGACATCTCCTTCGCCTACGCCGCCCAGATGCGGGTGTGGATCGCCGCGGGTATCCCGTTCCTGTTCGTGCCGCTCAGCAACGCCGCCTACGTCGGCCTGCCCGCCAACCAATCGAGCCAGGCGTCTTCGATGCTGTCGATCTCGCGGAACCTCGGCGGCACGCTAGGCATCTCGCTGGTGCAGACCTTCCTGGCGCAGCGCGAGCAGTTCCACCAGTCGCGGCTGGTCGAAGGCCTGAATCCGCTGAACCCCAACTACCAGGCCCAGACCGCGGAGATTGCATCGCGCCTTCGGGGCATCGGCATCGGCTCCGGACAGCTCGACGGCGTGCAGATGGGCAACCTCTACCAGACGGTGCTGCGGCAGGCGGAATTGCTCTCCTACATGGATGTCTTCTGGGTTCTGACGCTGTTCGTGGGCTGCATGGCGCCCCTGGTCCTTTTCCTACGCACCCAGCCCCCGGCGCGAGGAGCCGCGCCATGACGCGTCTGGTCGTTCTCGTGGCGTTGATGGGCCTGGGCGGCTGCATGGTCGGGCCCAACTACCGCCAGCCGAAGCTGGAGACGCCACAGGCCTTCGGCGAGGCCGCGCGCGCGCCGGGCGCCAGCAGCGACGCCGCCGATCTTTCGCACTGGTGGCGCCAGCTCGGCGACCCCGTGCTGGACAGCCTGATCGACCGGGCGCTCGCCCAGAACCTCGACGTGAAGACCGCCGCCTCACGACTCCGCGAGGCGCGCCAGCAGATCGTCGTGGCGCGATCGGCGCTGTTCCCCGACGCCAGCGCCAGCGGTGTCGCCGCGCGCCGCGACGCCCAGAGCGCGCTCGGCGGCGCGCCGCCCGCGGCGGGGACGGGGACGACGACGGGCGCGCCGGCCAGCGCGGCGGCTGGCGGCTTTTCGCTGCCAAAGCATTTGGAGGTCTATTCCCTCGGCGCCGACGCCACCTGGGAGATCGACATCTTCGGCGGGACCCGGCGCGGGATCGAATCCGCGGAAGCCCAGGCCGAGGCCGCCCATTGGCAGGTGCGCGACGCCCAGGTGGCGCTCAGTGCGGAAGTGGCCAAGGCCTACATGACGCTGCGGCTGGCCCAGGCCCGCCGCGCCCAGGCGGACGCCGACGTGGCGCGGATCTCCGACCTGATGGGCCTGGTGGCGGCGCGGTCGAAGGCCGGCGTGGTCACCGAACTCGACGTCAACCAGCAGCGCCAGACCCTGCAGGCCCGCCGCGCAGAAATCCCACAGCTCGACCAGCAAGCCCGCAGCGCGATCCACGCTCTGAGCGTCCTGCTCGCGCAGGCGCCAACGGCGCTCGACGCCGAGCTCTCGCCACCCAAGGGGCTTCCTCCACAGCCCACGGTCCTGCCCGTCGGCCTGCCGTCAGAACTGTTGCAACGCCGGCCGGACGTACGCGCCGCCGAGCGCAGCCTGGCCTCAGCCTCGGCTCAGATCGGCGTCGCCACCGCTGACCTCTATCCGAAGCTGGACCTCCTGGGCCTGGCGAGCTTCGCCGCGACCTTTCCAGCCTGCTGTCGCGCAAGAACTTCTCGACCATCGGGGTGGCTGACGGCAGCTGGACCCTGTTCGACGCCGGCCGGGGCCGCGCCAACGTCAGGGCCAAGCGGGAGGAAGCCGCCCAGGCCGAGGTTGCGTACCGCAAAGCCTGGCTGTCGGCCCTGCAAGATGTGGAAGACGCACTGACCGCCTACGCCGCCGATCGCGAACGCCAGACCCGCTACGCCGAGGACCTGAAGACGTCGCAGGACAGCGCCACGCTCGCCGACGCCCGCTACAGGGCCGGCCTGACGCCCTTCATCGACGTGCTGCAGGCCGAGGGCGCCGTCACCCAGGCCAATGATCAGCTGTTACAGGCCCAGGGCGCCGTTCTCGGCGACGCCGTGTCGCTGTTCACAGCGTTGGGCGGCGGTTGGAACGCCGGCGCCTGAGGCGCCGCGCGGCGGTCCAACCAACACGAGATCGGCCGGGAACCGACTTCGGGCGCCGGACGTTGCCGTTCAAACTGGGGGTGCGCCACGATCACGAGCTAAAGCGGAAAGCGCCTCGCCAGGTCAGCTTCCTCGGGTCGAAGCCCTCCGGACGTATGTCGGTTCGGGGAATTACATGACGAACGTCGATCTCGCCGCTCCCGCCAGCCGCAACGGCCGCGCGGCCGCACGCGCCAAGCCGCGCGCCAATGGCCACCTCGCCCCTGATATCGACGCCATCGACACCGGCGAACTGCTGTCGGCGCTCCGCGCCTTCCGGCGCGGCGACTTCTCCGTGCGCCTGCCGCGCGGCCACCGCGGGGTCAACGGCGAGATCGCTGAAGCCTTCAACGACGTCGTCGAGCTGAACGACCGGATGACCCGCGAGTTCGAGCGGCTTGGCGAGACGGTCGGCCGCCAGGGCAAGATCAACCACCGCGCCCGGCTGCCGGCCGCACAAGGCTCCTGGGCCGCCAGCGTCGACGCGGTGAACACCCTGATCACCGACATGGTCCACCCGACCGCCGAAATGGCCCGCGTGATCGGCGCCGTGGCCAAGGGCGACCTCGGCCAGACCATGGATCTGGAGAACGAGGAGCGTCCGCTGCGAGGCGAGTTCCTGCGGATCGGCAAGGTGGTGAACACCATGGTGGGCCAGCTCGGCTCCTTCGCCTCCGAAGTGACCCGGGTGGCGCGCGAAGTGGGCACCGAGGGCAAGCTCGGCGGTCAGGCCCAGGTGAAGGGCGTCGCCGGCACCTGGAAGGACCTCACCGACAACGTGAACTTCATGGCCGCCAACCTGACCGGCCAGGTGCGCAACATCGCCGAGGTGACCACCGCCGTCGCCAACGGCGACCTCTCCCGCAAGATCACCGTGGACGTGAAGGGCGAGGTGCTGGAGCTGAAGAACACCATCAACACCATGGTGGACCAGCTGAACGCCTTCTCCTCGGAAGTGACCCGGGTGGCCCGCGAAGTGGGCACCGAGGGCAAGCTCGGCGGCCAGGCGCAGGTGAAGGGCGTCGGCGGCACCTGGAAAGAGCTTACCGACAACGTGAACCTGATGGCCGGCAACCTGACCGGTCAGGTCCGCAACATCGCCGAGGTGACCACCGCGGTGGCCCGCGGCGACCTGTCGAAGAAGATCACCGTCGACGTGAAGGGCGAGATCCTCGAGCTGAAGAACACCATCAACATCATGGTGGATCAGCTGAACTCCTTCTCATCCGAAGTGACCCGGGTGGCGCGCGAAGTGGGCACCGAGGGCAAGCTGGGCGGTCAGGCCCGGGTGGAAGGCGTCACCGGCGCCTGGAAGGACCTTACCGACAACGTGAACTTCATGGCCGCCAACCTGACCGGCCAGGTGCGCAACATCGCCGAGGTGACCACCGCCGTCGCCAACGGCGACCTTTCCAAAAAGATCACCGCCGACGTGAAAGGCGAAGTGCTTGAGCTGAAGAACACCATCAACACCATGGTGGACCAGCTGAACGCCTTCTCCTCGGAAGTGACCCGGGTGGCCCGTGAAGTGGGCACCGAGGGCAAGCTCGGCGGTCAGGCGCAGGTGCGTGGAGTGGGCGGCACCTGGAAGGACCTCACCGACAACGTGAACATGATGGCGGCGAACCTGACCGGCCAGGTCCGCAACATCGCCGAGGTGACCACCGCGGTGGCCAATGGCGACCTCTCCAAGAAGATCACCGTCGACGTGCGCGGCGAGATCCTTGAGCTGAAGGACACCATCAACACCATGGTGGACCAGCTGAACGCCTTCTCCTCCGAAGTGACCCGCGTGGCGCGCGAAGTGGGTACGGAAGGCAAGCTGGGCGGCCAGGCCCAGGTCCGCGGCGTGGGCGGCACCTGGAAGGAGCTCACCGACAACGTGAACCTGATGGCCGGCAACCTGACCGGTCAGGTCCGCAACATCGCCGAGGTGACCACCGCCGTGGCCAATGGCGACCTGTCGAAGAAGATCACCGTCGACGTGAAGGGCGAGATCCTCGAGCTGAAGAACACCATCAACACCATGGTGGACCAGCTGAACTCATTCTCCTCGGAAGTGACCCGGGTGGCCCGCGAAGTGGGCACCGAGGGCAAGCTCGGCGGTCAGGCGCAGGTGAAGGGCGTCGGCGGCACCTGGAAGGAGCTCACCGACAACGTGAACTTCATGGCCGCCAACCTGACCGGCCAGGTGCGCAACATCGCCGAGGTGACCACCGCGGTGGCCATGGGCGACCTCTCCAAGAAGATCACCGTCGACGTGCGCGGCGAGATCCTTGAGCTGAAGAACACCATCAACACCATGGTGGACCAGTTGAACTCCTTCTCGTCCGAAGTGACCCGCGTGGCCCGCGAGGTCGGCACCGAGGGCAAGCTGGGCGGCCAGGCGCAGGTGCGCGGCGTGGCCGGCACCTGGAAGGACCTCACCGACAACGTGAACCTGATGGCCGGCAACCTGACCGGTCAGGTGCGCAACATCGCCGACGTGACCACCGCCGTGGCCAAGGGCGACCTCTCCAAGAAGATCACCGTCGACGTGCGCGGCGAGATCCTGGAGCTGAAGTCGACCATCAACACCATGGTGGACCAGCTGAACGGCTTCGCCTCGGAAGTGACGCGCGTGGCCCGTGAAGTGGGCACCGAGGGCAAGCTGGGCGGCCAGGCGCAGGTGCCCGGCGTGGCCGGCACCTGGAAAGACCTCACTGACAACGTGAACATGATGGCCGCCAACCTGACGGGTCAGGTGCGGAACATCGCCGAGGTGGTGACCGCGGTGGCCGAGGGCGACCTGAAGCGCAAGCTGACGCTCGACGCCAAGGGCGAGATCGCGAGCCTCGCCGACACCATCAACGGCATGATCGAGACGCTCGCGACCTTCGCCGACCAGGTGACCAACGTGGCCCGCGAGGTGGGCATCGAGGGCAAGCTGGGCGGCCAGGCCCGGGTGCCGGGCGCCGCCGGCCTCTGGCGCGACCTCACCGACAACGTCAACGAGCTGGCCGCCAACCTGACTACCCAGGTCCGCGCCATCGCCGAGGTGTCCACCGCCGTGACCCAGGGCGACCTGACGCGGTCGATCACCGTCGAGGCCTCCGGCGAGGTGGAGGAGCTGAAGAACAACATCAACGAGATGATCCGTAACCTGAAGGATCAAACGCTGAAGAATACCGAGCAGGACTGGCTGAAGACCAACCTCGCCCGGTTCACCCGCATGCTGCAGGGCGAGCGCGACCTGTCGACGGTGTCGAACCTGGTGCTGTCAGAACTGGCGCCGCTGATCAACGCCCAGCACGCAGTCTTCTACGTCTCGGACGTCGACGCCGAGGGCCAGGAGGTCCTGAACCTCGCGGCCACCTACGCCTTCAACAACCGTAAGCACCTGGCCAATGCGTTCAAGCTGCGCGAAGGCCTGATCGGCCAGTGCGCCTATGAGAAGTCGCGCATCCTGCTGACCAATGTGCCGGCGGACTATGTGCAGATCTCGTCCGGCCTGGGCGAGGCCGCGCCGCAGAACATCATCGTCCTTCCCGCCCTCTTCGAAGGCGACGTGAAGGCGGTGATCGAGCTGGCGACGATCGGCGACTTCAACGAGACCCAGCAGGCCTTCCTCGACCAGCTGATGGAATCCATCGGCATCGTGCTTTCGACGATCGCCGCCAACATGCGCACCGAGGGCCTGCTCAAGCAGTCCCAGCTGCTGACGTCCGAACTGCAGGCGCAGCAGGAGGAGCTCACCAAGACCAACGACCGGCTGGAGCAACAGGCCGCGTCGCTTCGGCAGTCCGAGGAACTGCTGCGCACCAAGCAGGAGGAGCTGCAGCAGACCAACGCGGAACTGGAGGAGAAGGCCCAGCTGCTCTCCGAACAGAACACCCAGGTGGAAGGCAAGAACCGCGAGGTCGAGCAGGCCAAGCTGGCGCTCGAGGACAAGGCCGAGCAGCTGGCGGTGACGTCGAAATACAAGTCTGAGTTCCTCGCCAACATGAGTCACGAGCTGCGCACGCCGCTCAACTCGCTGCTGATCCTTTCGAAGCTTCTGGCCGACAACGGTCAGGGCAACCTCTCCGACAAGCAGGTCGAATTCGCCCGCAACATCCACGCCGCGGGCGCCGACCTCCTGGGCCTGATCAACGACGTGTTGGACGTGGCCAAGATCGAGTCGGGCACTGTCACCCTGGACATCGGCGAGATGTCCTTCGCCAGCCTGCGGGACCAGGTCGACCGGACCTTCGCGCAGGTGGCCCTGGACAAGAAGCTGGACTTCGTCATCCACCTCGACCCGGCGCTGCCGCGCTCAATGTACACCGACGACAAGCGCCTGCAGCAGATCATCAAGAACCTGCTCTCCAACGCCTTCAAGTTCACCGAGGGCGGCTTCGTGAAGCTGGACGTCACCCGCGTCCACGGCGGCTGGAGCCCGGACAACGACCACCTGAACACCGCCGGCCAGGTGCTGGCCTTCAGCGTCCAGGACTCCGGCATCGGCATCCCCGAGGACAAGCAGCGGATCATCTTCGAGGCATTCCAGCAGGCCGACGGCACCACCAGCCGCAAGTACGGCGGCACGGGCCTTGGCCTCTCCATCAGCCGCGAGATCACCCGCGTTCTGGGGGGTGAACTCAAGGTGGAGAGCCGGCCCGGAGAGGGGTCGACGTTCACGCTCTTCCTGCCGTTGAACTTCAGCCCGCAGGCGCAGATCCCGTCGACCGGCCGCGCCCTGCCGGTCATCTCGCGGATCACCAGCAGCTCGAACCTGACCGATGAGGTCTTGGAGCCGGTGGCCGACGACCGCGACGGAATCGCGCCCGACGACGCCACCGTGCTGATCGTTGAGGACGACCCGCGGTTCGCCGCGATCCTTCTGTCCCTCGTCCGCGACAGCGGCTTCAAGGGCGTGGTGACCGGCGAGGGCGCTGCCGTGGCGGCGCTGGCCCGGCGCTTTGCGCCGGACGCCATCATGCTGGACATCGGCCTGCCGGACATGGACGGCCTGGCGCTGCTGGACCTGCTGAAGCGCACGCCGGAGACGCGGCACATCCCGGTGCACGTGATCTCCGCCGACGACCAGAGCGGGCTCGGCTTCGCCATCGGCGCCTTCGGCTTCACCCACAAGCCGGTGGACCGTGAGGTCGTGGTCTCGACGCTGGAAGAAGTGAAAACCTTCGTCGCCAAGAGCGACCGCCGCGTCGTGCTGATCGGCCGCGAGGGCGAGGCGGCCGAGACCCTGCGCCAGTGCTTCGAGGAGGTCGAGGTCACCGACGACCTCGCCGCCGTCCTGGCGCGGACCGGCGCCGACCGCTCGGCGGCCCTCGTGGTGGAGATCGCCGAAACCTCGGCGGCCGGGCTCATCGACAGCCTCAAGAAGGCCGATCACCGGCCCGCCGTGGTGGTCTTCGCGCCGGAGGAGCTCCCGGCCGAGGACGACCGGCGCCTTCGGCTGGGTGTATTCGGCGGGCTGGTCCGCCTGGCGCGCGCGGCCGATCAGCTGATCGAGCAGACCAGCCAGCTCCTGCACCAGCCGCTGGAGGCTCTGTCGGAGCCCACCAAGGTCAAGCTCGCCCAGAGCCGGGCCGTGGACACCGTGCTGACCGGCCGCAAGGTGCTGATGATCGACGACGACATCCGCAACATCTTCTCGCTGGCGAGCGCGCTCGAGGACTACGGCGTCGAGTTCGTCTACGCCGAGAGCGGCCGCGGCGGGATCGAGTTGCTTGACGCCACGCCCGACGCCGATGTCGTGCTGGTCGACATCATGATGCCGGACATGGATGGCTACGAGACCATCCGCGAGATCCGCTCCCGCTCACAGTTTGCCGACCTGCCGGTGATCGCGGTCACCGCGAAGGCCATGAAGGGCGACCGGCAAAAGTGCATCCAGGCCGGCGCCTCGGACTATGTCTCCAAGCCCGTCGACATCGACCACCTGGTGTCGGTGCTGCGGGTCTCGGTGCAGAAGGCCGACGCCCGGCGGCTGGCCAGCGAGCCTGTCGGCCCCCGGATGCCACAGGCGGTTTGAGCATGGCCGCGGAACCGGGCCCTTCGCGCCATCGGTGGGCGGCCGATTTGGAGCCGCCGGACCTGACCGCGCCGCTGCGGGCCAAGGTGTTGATCGTCGACGACGATGAGCGCAACGCGTTCGCGGCGGTCCAGGCCTTGGAGGAGCTGGGCCACGACTTGGTGGTGGCGCCCTCCGGCGACGACGCCCTGCGAAGACTGCTGCACGACGACTTTGCGGTGATCCTGCTGGACCTGCATATGCCGGGCATGGACGGCTACGAGACCGCCGCCCTGATCCGCGGTCGCAAGCGCACGGCCCGCACTCCGATCGTCTTCCTGACGGCGATCTACCGAGACGAGGCGCACGTCTTCAAAGCCTACTCGGCCGGCGCCGTCGACATGGTGTTCAAACCGGTCGACCCCTTCATCCTTCGCTCGAAGGTATCGGTGCTGGTCGACATCTACCTGCGCACCGAAGAAGCCAGGCGCCTGGCGGCGCACCGCCAGTGGCTGCTGGAGGAGAACGCCCGCATCCAGGCCTCCAGGCTGCAGGCCGAACAGGCGCTGCGCCGGTCCGAGGCTCAGCAGCAGGCGATCCTGCAGTCCTTGCCGATCGTCTTCCACGCGCGCTCGGCGACAGCGCCGTTCGCGCCGGCCTTCGTAAGCGAGGGCGTCGAGGCGATCACCGGGTTCTCGCCGGCCAACTTCGTCAGCGATCCCGGCTTCGGGTCCTCGCGCATCCATCCGGAGGACCTCGCGCGGGTGGTCGAGGTCGTGTCGGGCGCGGTGCGGACCGGCGCCTACGCCTGCGAATTCCGCTGGCGGTGCGCCGACGGGACCTACCGCTGGCTGGCCGACCAGGGCGTGCTCGCGCCCGGCGACGATGAGGCCGAGGCGCAGATTTTCGGTGTCATCATGGACGCCACCGAGCGCCACGAGCTGGAGGAGCGCCTCGCTCAGGCCCACAAGATGGAGGCCGTGGGCCAGCTGACCGGCGGCGTCGCGCACGATTTCAACAATCTACTGACCGTGGTGTTGGGCAACATCGACATCATGGCGCGCCGGTCCGAGGAGGGGGTGAAGCGGGCGCTGCGGATCGACGCGATCCGCCAGGCCGCCGAGCGCGGCCGCGACCTCACCCGCCAGCTGCTGGCCTTCTCGCGCCGCCAGAACCTCCAGCCCGTAACGGTCGACGTCCGCCGCCTGGTGGAGGAGTTCTGCCCGCTGATCCGCCAGGCCGTCGGGGACGCGACTACGGTCCGCTTGGACCTGGGCGACAACGCGTTGCGGGCCAGCATCGACGTCACCCAGATGGAAGCCGCCTTGCTGAACCTGGCGGTCAATGCACGCGACGCCATGGAGGGCGGCGGGACCCTGACGATCTCCGCCTCGACGCTGCTCGGGCAGGACCCCAGCGGCCTCCCCGCCGGCTCCATCTGCCTGGCAATCGAGGACACCGGCAGCGGCATGAGCCCTGAAGTGCAGGCGCGCGTGTTCGAACCCTTCTTCACGACCAAGGAGGTCGGGCGCGGGTCAGGGCTGGGCCTCTCCCAGGTCTACGGGTTCGTGCAGCAGTCGGAGGGGCATGTGCGGATATCGAGCGAGGCCAATGTCGGCACACGCTTCGAGATCCTGCTGCCGGTCTCGACCGAGCCCATCGAGGCCCCGGCGGCCAAGCCGGTTTGCGAGGAGATGGCAGGCGGCAGCGAGCGGATCCTTGTGGCGGAAGATGATCCGGCGGTGCTGCGGCTGACCGTGGATCTCCTCGAGGGGCTCGGCTACCAGGTCGTCAGCGCGACGACGGCGGACGAGGCGCTGGCGATCCTGCGCCAAGACCCGCAGATCGCCCTCCTGTTCTCGGATGTCGTGATGCCCGGCGGCACCAGTGGGATCGCCCTGGCCAAGGCGGCGCAGCAGGAGCGGAACACCCTGAAGGTCCTGCTCACCTCCGGTTTCATCGGTGAGAAGGACCTGCTGGATGGCGCCGATCATGCCATTCTGGACAAACCCTATGAACCCGCAGCCCTAGCCGCCCGGCTGCGGGACCTGCTGGACGGGCCCCAACGAGCGCAGTCGCCCCGCCGTCAACCTCGCCAGGCTAAGAGAACCAACCAGGTCGCCTAAGTGTGCGAGGTGGATCGCGGCCTAGGTCGCTGATGTCCAGGATCGCATCGGGGACGCGCTGGCGAAATGCAGACCCCGCCGCATTTCGACCCGATGATGGTGCCCCAGGCCGGACTCGAACCAGCACGCCTCTCGGCAATAGATTTTGAGTCTACCGCGTCTACCATTTCGCCACTGGGGCCCCGGGTCCCGGGATCGTGGGCGGGCGCACTCTAGTCATGGGCGGCGGCGGGTCAACGCGCGGAAAAGGGTGCGCGCTCTTGCGCATCGACAGTTGCGACCTAAACTGATAATCAATCGCAACTAAGCCTTCCCCGACCGGAAACCTTGCGTCCCATGCACGACATGCTCGCCCAGCCTGCGGAGGCCCTGACCGCCTCCGATGCGGACGCCATTGCCGGCGCCGTGCGGCTCAGCGTAGCGCGGCCCGGCGACAGGGGCGTCATCGTCGACGTGCGCGCCGAGAGCCATCCTGGCGACCATGGTGTCGGCGTCGACGAGCTGCAGCGGCGTCTGCTGGAGTTCGGCTTCGTCGAGGGGGCGCGGGTCGAAGTGCTGCATGAGGGCGCGATCTGGCGCGATCCGATCGCGGTCAGGCTCGACGAGATGCGCATCGGTCTGCGGCGCCGCGACGCCGAGGACGTCTGGGTGCTGCTGGATCCCAAATGAGCGACGCTGCGCTGCCGGGCGCGCGTATCGCGCTGGTCGGCAATCCCAACTCCGGCAAGACGGCCCTGTTCAACGCCCTGACCGGCAGCCGGCAGAAGGTGGCCAACTACGCCGGCGTGACCGTCGAGCGGAAGGAGGGCCAGGTGGCCACCGCGGCCGGCCGCACGCTCTCCGTCCTCGACCTGCCGGGGACATATTCACTGCGGGCGCGCAGCCCCGATGAAGTGGTCACCCGTGACGCGGTGCTGGGCAAACTGGCCGGCGAGACCGCGCCGGATGTGCTGGTCTGCGTGGCAGACGCCACCAATCTACGCCTGGTGCTGCGCCTGATCCTGGAGCTGAAAGCCGTGGGCCGGCCCATGGTGCTGGCCCTGAACATGTACGACATCGCTCAGCGCCAGGGCCTGCGGATCGACCTGGAGGGCTTGTCGCGCGACCTTGGCTGTCCGATCGTCACGACCGTGGCCACCCGCAAGCGCGGCATCGACGACCTGGTCGCCCAGGTGGAGTCCCAGATTGCCGCCGGCGCGATCAACCCCGACAGCACCTGGCGGGAGCCGGACGCGGGCCAGATCCGCGACGCCCACCGCGAAGCGCAGCGAATCCTCAAGGCCAACGTGCGTGCGCCGGAACGGCCCGACACCTTCACAGGCAAGGTGGACACGGTGCTGCTGCATCCTGTGGCGGGTCTGGCCATCCTGTTCGCCCTGCTGTTCGTGATGTTCCAGGCGGTGTTCACCTGGTCCAAGGCGGCCGGCGACCTGATGACCGACGGATTCACCGGCCTGGGCGGCTTCGTCGCGGCCCATCTGCCGGCCGGCATGCTGACCAGCTTCCTGACCGACGGGGTGATCTCGGGCGTGGGTTCGGTGATTGTCTTCCTGCCGCAGATCCTGGTGCTTTTCTTCTTCATCATCCTCTTGGAAGACTTCGGCTACATGGCCCGCGCAGCCTTCCTGATGGACCGGATCATGGGCGGCGCCGGCCTGCATGGGCGCGCGTTCATCCCGCTGCTCTCCAGCTTCGCCTGCGCCATCCCGGGGATCATGTCGACGCGGGTGATCGACAACAAGCGCGACCGGCTGACCACCATCATGGTGGCGCCCTTGATGACCTGTTCGGCGCGGATTCCGGTCTACACCCTGATCATCTCGGCCTTCATCCCGAACCGCCAGGTCCTGGGGGTGCTCAGCCTGCCGGGCCTGGTGATGTTCGGCCTCTATGCCGCGGGGATCATCAGCGCGCTCGGCGTGTCGTTCATCACGCGGCGGCTATTCTGGCGCGGCGCGGTCGAGCCGTTCCTGATGGAGCTGCCGGCCTACAAGCTGCCCGATCCGGTCAATGTGCTGCGCAGCCTCTTCCTGCGCGGCAAGATCTTCATCACCCGGGCCGGCACGATCATCTTCCCGATGATGATCCTGGTCTGGTTCTTGTCGTCCTTTCCAGGCGCCCCGGCCGGCGCCACGGACCCCGCGATCAACTACAGCCTGGCTGGACGCATCGGCCACCTGTTGCAGCCGGCGCTCGCGCCCATCGGCTTCAACTGGCAGATGACCATAGCCCTGATCCCTGGCTTCGCGGCCCGGGAGGTGGCGGTGGCTGCGCTCGGAACCGTCTACGCCATCGGCAACGCCGACGCCGCACCCGGGGCCCTCGCCACCACCTTGCAGCACCACTGGTCGATCGCCACGGGCCTCGCTTTCCTGGCCTGGTACGTGTTCGCGCCGCAGTGCGCCTCGACGATCGGGGTGGTGAAGCGCGAGACCAACTCCTGGCTCTGGCCGGCGGTGATGCTGGTCTACATGACCGCGCTCGCCTATATCGCGGCGCTGCTCGTCTACCAGGTCGCCCGCGCGTCCGGCCTGGGATGAGCTAAACCTCAGGGTGCGGATTAACTTGTAATTCAACCTGGTCTTTAACGCGGCGCTAAACGAGTAGCGCGCAGGGTTAAGCCGTGCAGAACACGCATGGGGTGGCCTCAATGAATACTCAGATCGCAGAGCCTGGCAAAAAGCCGGTCCGCGGAACCCAGATGTTGGCGAAACGCGTTCGTGAAACCCTCCTGTCTCTGGGCGGCGAAGCGCATCGCGCCATGGTCATCGAACATATCGCCAAGCACATGGGACACGACGCCCGCCAGATTCCCGAGGAACTGGAAGAGGCGGTGATCCTGTCCTTCGAACAGAACTGGCGCGACGAGCGCCGCCGCGCGGCCTACGGCTTCCACCTGCCGTTCGGCGAGGGGTCGCACCGCTGGGGCGTGGTCCGCGAGCCGACCTTCGCCCACTAGACCGTCGGCGAGCCGGGGTCGCCGCTGAGCTGCCCCGCCGCCGACTGCAGGCGCGTCAGCAGCCGCTTCAGCAGCGCGACTTCCTCCGGCGCCAGGCCCGAGATCAAGGCCGCCTCATAGGCTAGCGCCAGGGGCGCGATCTCGGCATGCAGGCCGGAGCCCTCCGGCGTCAGCGCCAGGACGTGGCTGCGTCCGTCGGCCTGATGCTCGGAGCGCGCCACCAGATGCCGGTTCAACAGGCCCTGGGCGGCCCGGCTCACCGTCACCTTGTCCATCACCGTGCGGGCCACCAGCTGGCCCTGGGTCAAGCCGCCGTCCTCGGCCAGCACGCAGATCAGCCGCCATTGCGGGACGGTGAGACCGAACCTGTCCTGATAGGCGCGCGCGATCAGGCCGGAGACGGCGTTGGAGGCCACCGACAGACGGTAGGGCAGGTAGGCGTCGAGCTTCAGCTCGCCCTCGTCCGCCGCGCCGCTGGCCGGCTCGGGCTTCACGGCGCGGCGACCGTCTGTTCGATGGCGCCGAAGATCGAGTGGCGCTTGGCGTCGCGCATCTCGATCCGAACGATGTCGCCCGCATTCAGGAACGGCGTCTTGGGCGCGCCCGAGGCGATGGTCTCGATCGTGCGCACCTCGGCCAGACAGGAATAGCCGACGCCGCCTTCGCTGACAGGCTTGCCGGGACCGCCGTCGGGGCCGCGGTTGGAGACCGTGCCGGAGCCCACGATCGTCCCCGCCGAGAGGCTGCGCGTCTTGGCGGCGTGGGCCACCAGGGTCCCGAAATCGAAGGTCATGTCGACGCCGGCGTCGGCCTCGCCGAGCGGCTTGCCGTTGAGCTCGACGAAAAGCGCGCCATGCAGCTTGCCATCCTTCCAGCCGGAAAGTTCGTCGGGGGTGACCGCCACCGGCGAGAAGGCCGAGGCGGGCTTGGACTGGAAGAAGCCGAAGCCCTTGGCGAGCTCGCCCGGGATCAGGTTGCGTAAGGAGACGTCGTTGCACAACATCACCAGGCGGATCGCGGCCAGGGCCTGTTCGCGGCTCGCGCCCTGCGGTACGTCGCCGACGATCACCGCGATCTCGCCTTCCAGATCCAGCCCCCAGGCCTGGTCGGCGAGGGGGATGGGATCGCGCGGGGCCAGGAACCCATCGGAGCCGCCCTGGTACATCAGGGGGTCGGTCCAGAAGCTTTCCGGCATCTCCGCGCCGCGCGCCTGTCGGACCAGGGCCACGTGGTTCACATAGGCCGAGCCGTCTGCCCACTGGTAGGCGCGCGGCAATGGGCTCGCCGCCTGGTGCTCGTGGAAGCGTTCCTGTGGCACGGAGCCGTGCTCCAGGCTCTCGGCCAAGCCGCGCAGGACCGGCTCGATCCCCTGCCAATGATCCATCGCCGCCTGCAGGGTCGGCGCGATGTGATGCGCCTCCGTGAACCAGGCGAGGTCATTGGACACCACCACCAGGCGACCGTCACGGCCGCCCTTGAGGGACGCTAGCTTCATTGGAACTCCTTCAGGCCGCCGTCTCGCGGGCGATGGTCCGGGTCAGACTAACGCCTTCTTCGTGATCGCGGGGCTCGTAAACATTGACCTCGATACGAATATCGCCGCCGGTCTCGTGCTCCCACAGGTAGTTGCGCTCAACGGACACTTCGCGGCCCTCCGGGGTGAAGCCTTCGAAGGTGTCGCCCCAGGGGGTGTGGGCGGCCAGCGCCTTCCAGCCCAGGGTGCAGGCGCGCTCAAGCTCTTCCCGCGCGGCCGCTTCCAGGTCGTCAGTGGCGCTCAAGCCGGGGTCTTCCAGCTGTCGACGTAGGCGGGATTTTCGACCCCGGCCGCGGCCTCGCCGACCTCCAGCGGATCGCGGGTGTCGATCATCACGGCGTATTCGTCGGTGGCCGCCTTGGGCTGGGACAGCATGTTCTTCAGCGCCTTGGGGTGCGGGCCGTGGGTGAAGCCGGAGGGATGGAAGGTCATCATCCCGGCCTCGATGTGGTCGCGGCTGAAGAAGTCGCCGGCGTGGTAGAACAGCACCTCGTCGAAGTCGTCGTTGTTATGGAAGAACGGCACCTTCAGGGCGCCGGGATCGGTCTCGAAGGGCCGAGGCGCAAAGGTACAGACCACAAACCGGTCCGATAGGAAGGTCGTGTGTACGCTCGGCGGCAGGTGGTAGCGGTGGCTGTTGATCGGCCGCAGATCGTGAACGTTCAGGCGCACCGGCGCGAGGTCGCCGTGCCAGCCGACGGCGTCCAGAGGATTGTAGGGATAGGTCACCGTGGAGACCTCGCCGCGTTTCTTGATCTCCACGCGGTGCTCGCCAGCCACATCCTGGTGGGACTTGAAGGCCTCGTCGAGGACCGGCGTTTCCAGCATGGCCGGATCGAACAGCGCGTGGCCGCCCAGCAGTCCCTTGTCCGGCAAGGTGAAGTGGGTGTTGGTCGCCTGGATCATCAAGATCGCGGCAGGTTCGCTCGGCGCCAGCCGCCACATGGTCCCGCGCGGCAGGTAGAGGTAGTCGCCGGCCCGGAAGGCGAGGCGGCCGTAGTCGCAGAAGAGCTCCCCGGCGCCCTGGTGGATGAACAGGAGCTGGTCACCATCGGCGTTGCGGGCCAGCGCCGGCATGGGCACCGCGAGCTTCCAGAAGCGGATCTCGACGGCGGGATTTCCGAGCACCTTGCCGGCCGCCCAGGGGCTGGGCTCGGCGGCGTTGAGCGCATTGAGGTCGAAGGCGCGGGGGCGCAACGGGCCCTGGAAATCCACCCAGCCGGTGGGCGGGCGCCTGTGATGGATGAAGGCCGCCGGGCCGAAGAACCCCTCCTTGGAGATCTCCCGCTCATAGGTGCCGGCGGGCATGTCGGCGTGCGCCTGGCGCGAGTGGTCGCCTTGCGCGCCGCGGACAGGAATCCAGTTGCGGTTCGCCATCAGGGTTCGTCCTTGTAGATCGCCACTTCGAGCGGGTGGCCGTCGGCAATGCGGGCGCGGTACATGCCGGAGGTGTTGAAGGCCCAGGCCATCTGGCCGTCGGGGGCGACGGCGATGACGCCGCCTTGCCCGCCCAGGTCGGTGAGCTCGGTGTGGATCACCTCGTCGACCGCCGCCTGCAGGCTGAGGCCCTTGAGCTCGACGAGGGCGCAGATCTGCCGCGCGACGCTGAGGCGGATGAAATACTCGCCCTCGCCAGTGCCGGAGACGGCGGCGGAGCGGTCGGAGGCATAGGTGCCTGCGCCGATCAGCGGGCTGTCGCCCACCCGGCCCCAACGCTTGCCGGTGGTGCCGCCCGTCGACGTGCCCGCCGCCACGTGACCGCGCGCGTCGCGGGCCACGACGCCCACGGTGCCGCGCTTGCCCTCGTCGTGGGCGAGCGCCGCCTGGGCCAGGTCCTCGGAAACGCCGTGCGGCCGGCGCGGGACGGCGACGCCCTCGCGGGTCAGCTGCTTTTCCAGCGCCCGCCAGCGCCGCTCGACGAAGAAGTAGCCAGGTTCGACCTCGGCCAAGCCTTCGGATGCGGCGAAGGTGTCCGCGCCGCTGCCCGCCATCAGCACGTGCGGCGAACGCTCCATGACCGCGCGGGCCGCGGAGATCGGGTTGCGCACGCGGGTGACGCCCGCCACCGCGCCCGCGGCCAGGGTCGCGCCGTCCATGATCGCCGCATCCAGCTCCACGCGTCCGTCGGCTGTGAACACCGCGCCGCGCCCGGCGTTGAACAGCGGGTCGTCCTCGAGGACGTGGATCGCCGTCTCGACGGCGTCGAGCGCCACGCCGCCGCGCCGCAGCACTGTGGCGCCGATCTCGGCGGCCTGCGCCAGCACGGCGCGGTAGGCGCGGTCCTGCTCGGGCTTGAGGTCGGCGCGATCGATGACGCCGGAGCCGCCGTGAACAACCAGAGACCAGCCGGGATTTTGCATCACCCTTACTTAGGCGGCAGGACGCCGCGGCGCATCTGGTCCAGTTCAATGCTTTCGAAGAGGGCCTTGAAGTTGCCCTCGCCAAAGCCTTCGTTGCCCTTGCGCTGGATCAGCTCGAAGAAGATCGGGCCGATCATGTTCTCGGTGAAGATCTGCAGGAGCAGGCCCTGGCCTTCTGTGGGCGCGCCGTCGATCAGGATCTTGTCGGCCTGCAGGCGCTGGACGCTCTCGCCGTGGCCCGGGACGCGGGCGTCGATCCCGTCGAAATAGGCGTCGATGGTGTCCTGGAACTTCACCCCGCGCTCGCGCATCGTCTCGACGCTCTCATAGATGTCGCCCGTGCCCAGGGCCACGTGCTGGATGCCTTCGCCCTTGTAGTCCTTGAGGAATTCCTCGATCTGCGAATGCTCGTCCTGGCTCTCGTTGAGCGGGATGCGGATCTTGCCGTCCGGGCTGGTCATCGCCTTGGAGACGAGCGCCGTCTGCTTGCCCTCGATGTCGAAGTATCGAATCTCGCGGAAGTTGAAGATGCGTTCGTAGAAGCCGGCCCAATGATTCATCTGGCCGCGATGGACGTTGTGGGTGAGATGGTCGAGATAACTCAGGCCGACGGCGTTCGTGGCCTGCGCCTCGGCTGCGCCGGGGATCGGGACGAAGTCGACGTCGTAGATCTCCTGCGCCCCATAGCGGTCGACCAGGTAGAGGTTCGAGCCGCCGATCCCCTCGATCGCCGGGATGTTCAGCTCCATCGGCCCAACCGGCCCCTGCACGGCTTTGGCGCCTCGCTCGACGGCGAGCCTCAGGGCCTTGGCGGCGTCCTTGACCCGGAAGGCCATGGCGTTGGCCGACGGACCGTGGACCTCGCGGAAGGCGGCGGCCTGGCCCGCGGGCTCCATGTTGAGGATGAAGTTGATGTCGCCCTGGCGGAAGCGCAGCACGTTCTTCGAGCGGTGCCGGGACACCGCCGTGAAGCCCATCTTCTCGAAGAGCTCCTTCAGGCGTTCGGGCTCGGGCGAGGTGAATTCCACGAACTCAAAGCCGTCGGTGCCCAGCGGGTTTTCGAAGAGGTCGCGGCTTTGGGCCTGGGTCTGGACGGTCATGGGGAAATCTCCTGTTCGCGGCGAACTCGTATCATATGAAACTAGTTTCCGGTAGCGGGAAGACAAGACTTATCGCGCCTGATAGCTGAACGCCTCAGCCGTCAGTTTGGGACCCGCATGCTCCGCAAGACCTATGACTGGGTGATGTCGCTGGCCGCCCTGCCGCAGGCCTGGATGGCCCTTGGCCTGGTGGCCTTCTGCGAGGGGCTGTTCTTCCCGATCCCGCCGGATGTGCTGCTGATGCCGGTGGTGTTGGCCAATCGCAAGCACGCCATGCGCTATGCGGCCCTGACCATCGTCTGCTCCATCGCCGGCGGCTCCTGCGGCTATGCGGTGGGCTTCTTCCTTCAGCCACTCGGCGAGTGGCTGCTCAGCCTGACCGGCGCAAGCTACGCCTCCTTCCAGGCGTGGTACGCCCAGTGGGGCGCGCTCCTGATCGCCGTGCCGATCCCCTACAAGATCACCGCCATCGCCTCGGGGTTGGCCAAGCTGAATTTCGGCCTGTTCATCGGCGTCTCGGTGCTGGTGCGCGGCTTGAGGTTCTCGATGGAGGCCCTGCTGCTGAAGATCTACGGCGAGCCGATCCGAGCCTTCGTGGAGAAGCGCCTGACCCTGTTGGCGAGCGCCGTGGCCGTGGCGGTGGTGGCGCTGGTGATGGTCCTGAAGTTCGCGCACTAGGCTGGGCCGGGAGAGCCACGCTATAGAGG
>NZ_SSMZ01000044.1 GCF_004799395.1 Phenylobacterium sp. | reverse complement strand
GGCGAGGGTCGCGAACTTCTGCCAACCACTGCTTTGACGCCCCAAAGCGGAACGTTCGCTGCCCCCCGATCCGGTCCCTCGCGGGGGTCCGCTATCGGGCGCCGAGCTCCAGACTGCTTTCGACCCAAAGCAGACATGAGCCTTGGGCAGAGGGTCCGGTTTGAGATGTATCAAAGCAACCTAACCAAGGTGTGCGGGTTACGGCCTCAATCGCGACCCGGCGTTCGTCTGGATTGCGGTGGAGAACATCAAATGAAATCCGTCTCATCCACAGCGGCAATTGGCGCTCTGCTGGTTGTCGGCGCGATCCCATTCGTCACCCTGCTGTGTGCGACCTCTCCCGCGCACGCCGCCTCGCCCCTGGGTTCGGCGCAGAGCTTCGCAGTTCTGGGGGCCTCTACGGTGACCAACACCGGCTCGACCAAGATCAACGGCGATCTGGGTCTTTCTCCGGGCCCTTCGATCACGGGTTTGGGGTCGATCAGCCTCACCGGCGCCGTGCATCAGACCGACGCGGTCGCCGCTCAGGCCCAGATTGACGCCGGCACGGCGTTCACGACCCTGAACGGCTTGGCGTTCACCTCAGACCTTACGGGGGTCGACCTCGGTGGACAGAACCTGGCCCCCGGGGTCTACAGGTTCGACACCTCGGCTCAGTTGACCGGAGCGCTCAACCTCGACTTCGCCAGCGATCCCAGCGCGATCTTCGTGTTCCAGATCGGGTCGACGCTCACCACCGCCAGCGGCTCGTCCGTCAACATCCTGAATGGAAACGCCAACAGCGGCGTCTACTGGGATGTCGGGAGCTCTGCCACGCTCGGCACGACCACGGCGTTCGCCGGCGATATCCTCGCCCGCGACAGCATCACGCTGAACACTAGCGCGACGATCCTGTGCGGCCGAGCGATCGCCTTGACCGGCGCTGTCACCATGGACACCAACACCATCTCTGATAACTGCGCCAGCAGCGGCGCCGGCGGCGGCGGCGCCGGCGGCGGCGGAGGCCCTGTCCCCGAACCTTCCGCCTGGGCGCTGATGATCATCGGGTTCGGCGGAATGGGCGCGGTCCTGCGCCGTCGCCGTGGGATGGTTGCGGCCTAGCTATCACGGCAGACTTTGACGCGCCGCCGGTCTCCGGATCGGCGGCGTTGTCGTGTCCGCTTGCCCCTGAGCCGAAGTTGAAAAGGGCCGTGTGTGGACGCCCCTGCGCTGGGCCGCGACATATCAGCCCGAGCCTCGCGGGACGGCGCTTTTGGCGCGACCTTCAGCAAGCGTTAAGGGGGGCGGCCCCTGATCGGACGACACGCGGTTGAAGCGTGCAGGGGGACCATATGGGCGCGAACCGCCACCACACCCGGCGTCGATCGGCCTCGCCGCCGCGGTGCGGCATCCGCCGCCCTCTCTGGCGGGGGAAAGCTTAGCGGTTCGCTCCGCGCCCATGCTCTCATCCCCCAGCCTGGATCGGGATCGCCGGCGGTTCGCACCGATCGCCCACCGCAGCCAATACTTGCTGATCGTCAGCGCGGTGATCTTCGTGATCGCCCAGACCCTAGTGGCGCTGCTCGGAATCGCCGGCATGTCGGTCTCGGAGGTGGCGCGCGCCTATGTCACCGGCGAGGCGCAGTATTCGAAGGCTCAGCAGGAATCCGCCCTCTCGCTGGAGAGCTTCATCCAGTCGGGCGCCGACAGCGATTTCGCCCGCTATCTCGCCGCCCTGAACGTTATGAACGGCGACCGCGCCGCGCGATTGACCCTCGAATCCAAGTCGCCTGACCTGCGCGCCGCGGCGGCGGGCTTCAGGCACGGCCGCAACGCCACGGCCGACGTCCACGCAATGGTCACGGGCTTTCTCGTAATGCGGCGCTGGCCGCCGTTCGCCCTGGCGGTTGAGGATTGGCGCGAGGCAGACGCGAAGGTCGTGGCCCTGGAGGGTCTCGGCGACCGGATCCGTACCGAGGCGTCGACCGGGCCTGACAGGGCCGCGCGCCTGGCCGAAGCCCGGGAGCTGGACCGGATGGCCTCGGTCGCCGAGCGGCGTTTCTCCGACCAGATGGGCCGGGTCGCGCGCTTGGTGACGTCACTGGCCTACGCCGCGGTAGCGGCGCTGAGCCTGGCGGTATGCGCCATGGGAATGTGGGTGGCGCTTCGGGTGCATCAGGTCTGGGTCCGGACCGCCGAGGAACTGGCCGAAGCAAGAGACCGGGCGGAACAAGCGAACCGCGCCAAGGGCGACTTCCTGGCCAACATCAGCCACGAAATCCGGACGCCCCTGAACGGCGTCCTGGGCATGGTCCAGATCATGCGGCGTGACGAGCGCGACGCGGAACAGGGCCAGCGGCTCGACGTGATCGGCGACGCTGGGCAGGCGCTGCTGTCGGTCCTCGATGGGGTGCTGGACCTTTCGAAGATCGACGCCGGCCGGCTGGAGGCGGAACGCCATGCGTTCGATATCGAAGACATCGTGCGGCTGGCGACGGCGCCCCACGCCACGCTCGCTGAGCAGAAGGACGTGCGGTTCGCGGTCGAATGGCGACCCGAGGCCAAAGGGATCTGGCTGGGGGACGGCGGCAAGCTGCGTCAGGTGCTGTCGAACCTGCTCTCCAACGCCCTGAAATTCACCGCGGACGGCTCCATCGTCCTGCGGATCGCGCCATCGCAGTGCGGCCTGAGGTTCGACGTTGAGGACACGGGGCTAGGCATCGCCGCCGACAAGCAGGCGATGGTGTTCGAACCCTTCAGCCAAGCGGACGCCTCCACCACGCGCAAGTTCGGCGGAACCGGCCTCGGCCTGGCCATCTGCCGCCAGTTCGTCGCCCTGCTGGGAGGAGATCTGAAGTTGCACAGCGAACTCGGTGTCGGCTCGACCTTCTCGTTCGACCTACCCATGCCGCGCGGCGCTCAGGCGGCGGCGATGGTCGAACACCACCATGAGCCCGCGCCAGGTCCGGGACCGGACGCCAGGTGCGTCCACATCCTGGCCGCCGAGGACAACCCGACCAACCAGCTGATCCTGCGGGCGCTGCTGGAGCCGCTCAACATCGAGCTGACGGTGGTCGCCGATGGCCGCGAGGCGGTCGAGGCGTGGGCGAGCGGCGCCTTCGAACTGATCCTCATGGACGTCCAGATGCCGATCCTAAACGGCGCCGCCGCGACAATCGAAATTCGCAGCCGCGAACGCGCGGAGGGGCGGCCCCGCATCCCGATCATCGCCCTCACCGCCAATGTGATGCGCCATCAGATCGATAGCTACGCGGGAGCAGGTATGGACGGCTTTGTCTCCAAGCCCATCGAGATGTCCGAACTGCTCGGCGCGATCGAAGTGGCCCTGGCCGAGGACAAGTCGGCCGAGTTGAATGAGCAGGCCGTCTAATTTCGCCGAATGTCTGCAATGGGTGGACGTTGCCTCGGGGCTGCCAGCGTACCTTTGGCTAAGGTCTGTGAGACGGAACGGGCAGCGCAGGTATTTCCGGCAGGCCCTTCGAGCCGGTCCTTCCTGGAGCACAGGCCTGACGCAGGGCGACCAGGTCTTCGCCCTTTCTCGGCGCGCCCTGACCCGTTTCATACATCTGCAGAAGCGCGCATTTGGCGTTAGGGTCTCCCTGGTCCGCCATCTGCTGCACGCCGGGAAGCGCGCGGGCGGCGAGTTCGGCCATGCTGAGTTGTCTGCCGCCGTCGTACGAACCCCGGGTCTGGTAATACAGCATGCGCATCGCGCGCTGCTTTTCCGGGGGCGCGCCTTCGCCCGACTTCGCGAGCCACGCCAGACCTTCCTTATCGTCCTGCGGGACGCCCTGGCCACGCGCGAACATTAGCGAAAGCAACAGTTGCGCCTGGTGATTGCCGTTCGCCGCCGATTTTCGATACCAGCTCGCGGCCTTTCCGTAATCCTTGGCGACCCCTTGGCCCCCTTCGTACATCCGGCCGACTTCGTATTGCGCTTGGGTATCGCCGCTGTCGGCAAGGGGCAGAAGCCGGGTCATGGCCCCGGAATACTCCCCCCGTCGAAGGGCTTCCTGCCCCGCCTCCAACGGACCGGCGGCCGCCTGGGCGCAGATAAGAAGGGACAGGAAACCGGCGATCAGGAGGCTTGTGATTTTGGCGTCCATGTTCGCCCTAGTGGTGCCGTGGGGTGACGAGATCAAGCCCGGGTTCCCCCCGGAGCTGACGTTTGTTCAACACCTCCACTTTGGCACATCGATGCCGTTAGGCGGCGTCCACCCAATCGCTTATCGTCAAAACGGGCGATCCCGGGGGGCGGCATGGAAATCCACAAACCCAAGCCTTGGCATGGCTGGCGGGAGTTCCTGAAGGAAATCGCAACAATCGTGATCGGCGTGCTGATCGCTCTGGGCGCCGAACAGGGCGTCGAGTGGCTGCACTGGCAGGAGAAGACGCAGGCCGCGGAAGCGCAAATGCAGCGGGAGCTCAGCTTCTCCTGGGGAACCGCTGAGGAGCGGATCGAGGTGACACCCTGCCTGGAGCAGCGGCTCGCGGCGCTGGAGGACCGACTTCTGGCGCCCGGGACGCAATGGGCGCCCCTGCCGCCAATGGTTCATCCACTGACAGGTCCCGCCGTTTACCTCACCCCGTCCAGGAATTGGGACAGCGAGGTCTGGCGCAGCTTGGCCGCCGACGGGACCGTCGGGCACGTCGGCCGCGACCGCCAGGTGATGCTGGGGCGGCTCTACGTGCAGATCGGGCATATGGAGGCCGACAACCGGCTGGAGTTCTCCGAAATCGGCGAACTGAATCTCCTCGGACGCGCGCTCGACCTCGACCGGACGCAACGCCTCGCCCTGTCGCGGCTGATCGAACGTGAACGCTGGAGGGTGAAGGTCATGGGCGCCAACGCCAAGCAGATCCACGACAAGATCCCCCCGCTGATCCGCCCGACGATGATCGTGGCCAACACGGTCCTGGCCACTTCGGGCACCCTAAAGGCCTGCCGGGACCTGGGCCTGCTCGGGCCCGGGGCGCACTGACGGGGGGCGGTATGGACATCCACAAACCCAAGCCCTGGCACGGCGGGCGCGAATTCGCGAAGGAAGTCGGGACGATCGTCCTGGGTGTGCTGATCGCGCTGGCGATGGAGCAGGCCGCCGAGTGGGCGCACTGGCGGCAAAAGCTGTCGGATCTGAGGATCGCCATGACGTCCGAACTGGCCTCGGACGATGCGCCGCAGGCCTATACGCGAATGGCCATCGGCCAGTGCATGGACCGGCAGCTCGACGCGCTTCAGAGCGCGGCGGAGCAGGGCGTAAGCCGCGTCGAACTCGCCAAGCTCGCGAAGGCCTATCCGGCCTCGGACGAGACCTGGGACGACGAGGGATGGAAGGGATTTCTGGCCGCCGACGGACCCGCCCACATGAGCGCCGTCGAAGCGAACAGCTGGTGGTTCGACTACGCCCAGGCCACCAAGATGGACCAGATCGGCGACGACGAGCGGCAGGCCATCGGCGCCTTGCGCGCGATCCGTCCTAAGGCTGGCCCCATGAGCGAGCCTGAACTCCAGGACCTCAATCGCGCCGTCGGGCGCCTGCGCAACGACAATCGCTGGATGGTCCACGACGCGGCCGTGGTGCTGGGCGACCTGACCTATTTGAAGGGGAGCGCCCACGTGCCCCTGAACGAGGCGGCGATGCGCAGGCGGGTCGCCGGGGCCGCGAAGGACTATCACCTGAAGGATTGTGTCGTGGCCGTTGAGCTCATACCGGCCGGGCTCAAAGACACCCCCTGAAGCGCCGTCCGTATTTGGCGTACTGCACCTGCCGGATGGCGGACTGTCCGCCTTCCCCCCGATCCTGACCTTCACGGGGTCCGTGTGTGGACGCCCCGATGGATGCAAGAGGTTTTTCGAGCGGCGTTTGGTGCGCAGGTTCAGGTGCTTCCGTGTGTCCGGCCTGTAGTGCGGCCGTTCACTGCCGCTGGCCTGTATGGAGATCGCGGATCGGGTCCACTACGCTTTCCCGCG
>NZ_SSMZ01000043.1 GCF_004799395.1 Phenylobacterium sp. | reverse complement strand
CTGGTCAACAGGCCACGGACGGAAGGTCTTGCTCATACGGTGAGTGAATCACCGCCGAGTCACCTCGTCGAGATCAAAGCCGACGATTACGGAGGCGGTCTGCTAGGGCCTCGCCGCCGGCGGCGCTGGGTAGGCCGCGCACAGCGCATCGACCCGCGCCTGATAGAGCGGCAGCGGGGGCGGACCGGGCTCGATGCCGAGCTTATGCGCGGCTGCGATCTGGACGGTGGCGTTGCGCATCTCGCCCTCCGCCGTCCCGCGGATGTGAGCGGTCAGCCGCAGCAGGGCGTGCGCCTCCTCACGATCCAGCGAGTCCTGGTTGAGGTAGCCCTCCAGGTCCTGCGCCTCGGCGCGCGCGATCACGACCAGGCCCCGCTGGTTGTCGACCGCGCCGAAGTAGTTCGCCAGGGCGAGGCGTTCGTCGAGGTCCATGTGGGCCACGGCGCCGGTCTTGGCGACGTCCCAGACGCTGGTGCGCAGGGTGCTGAGCAGGACGCCGGGCCAAGGCGGCTTGGGTCCCTGGCCCCTCGCCCAGGCCTCGACGGCGGGGAGGCTGCGCAGCCAGCAGCCATCCTCCCGCAGTTCCGTGACATAGGCCCGCACGCTGCTGCGCATCTCCGTATGCAGGGCCGCCCGCGCCTCGCCGACCTCGCGGTGGGTGCGCCCCCATTCGGCCGCCTGCTCGGCGCCCAGCGCCGTCAGCACGCCGACCACGATGATGGCGTACTCCTTCAGGAACTCGCGGACGCCATGCCATGGCTTGGGTTTGTGGATGTCCATGCCGCCCCCAGCGGTTCACTGGCGGTGACTGTAAGCGGACTCGCCGAAGGTCCGCTATGGGTCGATTTCGTTGAAAAAGGCCGCGGTTGTAGCGGGTGGCAGGCCGCGGCGCGCAAGACCGCGACGCCTCAGGCGGTCGCTGGCGTTGGCGGCGGGATGAGCTTGGCGAGTTTGCGCAGGTTCTGGGCGGTGGCGGCGAGGAGAAACTCATCTCGGGCGCCGCAGGGACCGCGCAGGCGCAGACGGTCGAGCTTCAGGATGCGTTTGAGGTGGGCGAAGAGCATCTCGACCTTTTTTCGCTCGCGCCTGGAGGTGACGTAGGCGTCGGTGGTGGCGATCTCGCGAGCGCGATCGCGGGCGGCTTCGTGGATCGAGCGGGTTACCTTTCGGGCCGGCGTGTTCGGGCAGCAGCGCGTCTTCATCGCGCAGGCGTCGCAGTCCGCCTTGCTGGCGCGATAGCGATAGGTGTCGTCCGGCGGGACATCGGGATGATCGCTGCGGAAGGGCCGCCGGTGCTGTTTCAGCTCCTTTCCGCCCGGACAGCGATAGAGGTCGGCCGCCGGATCGTAGGTGAAGTCGCTGCGCGAGAAGGTCCCGTCCTCGCGCTGGGATTTGTCGATGAGCGGGATGTGCGGCTCGACACCCTGGTCGTTGACCAGCCAGTCCAGCATCTCGGCCGAGCCGTAGGCGCTGTCGGCGGCGAGCCGGTCCGGCGAGAGGTCGTGTTGCTCCCGCACGCGCTCGATCATGGTCCGCGCGGCGGTGACTTCCGCCGTGCGCACGGCGGTCGAGGGCTCAACGTCCACGATGACGGCGTGGTCCAGGTCGATCAGATAGTTGGTGGCGTAGGCGAAGAAGGCGAGCCCCTTGTTGGCGCCGGTCCAGCGCGAGGCTGGATCGGCCGGCGAGATAAACTTCGGCGTGACCGTGGTCGCCGCGCCGAAGGCGGCGTCATCCAGCACCGCCAGGTACTCGTCGATAGCCCGGCTGGTGGCCTCGGCCGGGAGGCCCTGCTCGCCGGGCACGCAGCGCTGGCGGTTAGCGTCGGCCGCAATCAGGCTCGCATCGACGGCGAAGCCCTCGCCGCCGACCAGGCCCTCGGCCATGCAGCGGCGCACGACCGTCTCGAAGAGCTGGCGCAGCAGATCGCTCTCGCGGAAGCGACCGTGGCGGTTCTTGGAGAAGGTCGAGTGGTCCGGCACGTCACCGTCCAGGCCGAGGCGGCAGAACCAGCGATAGGCGAGGTTGAGGTGGACCTCCTCACACAGCCGCCGCTCCGAGCGGATGCCGAAGCAATAGCCCACCAGCAGCATCCGGATCAGCAGCTCGGGGTCGATCGAGGGCCGGCCGATCGGGCTGTAGAACGTCGCCAGCTTCGCCCGCAGCTCTTCCAGGTCCACGAACCGGTCAATGGACCGGAGCATGTGATCAGCCGGAACATGCCGGTCCAGCGAGAACTCGTAGAACAGTGCAGCCTGCTCGACCCGGCGCTCTCCCATCATCGGACTGATCTCCGGCCCTCAACAACCAGAGTGAATCAGCCCATCGACGGCCCTGCAACAGCGGAGGTGTGGGCTCCGGAGGGAGATCGGCTAAGATCGAAGGGCATGGATGAAGCGCTCAACGACAACGCAGCTGCGCTGGCCCAGATGGCCCAGCAAGGGGACGATCTCACCCAGGCTCGCGATGTCGAGTTTGCCCATGTCTTCGATGACAGCGGAGCCGCGGAAGCCTTCTGCGCGTGGGCCAAGAAGCAAGGCTATGCCGCAACGATCGAGACCCGCGAAGACGCCAGCACGGACGTCATCATCCGCCTGAACATGGTGCCAGACCTGCACCCTCTCACCGATCTAGAACTAACCTTGGCCGCCGCCGCTCGGGAATATGCCGGCGAACCCGATGGCTGGGGATGCTTCGCTGTCCCTAAGCTTCACTCCTAGCAGCGGCCCGCCACCCACCTTTTTCAACACAATCGGTGGTGGGCTCAACCGGTGAACGCGACACGCTAACCTTTTGTCGGAGGTGGAGCGTGGGTGATGGAGCAGCGGCGTCGTATCTATTATTCGGCAGCCCAGCGGGC
>NZ_SSMZ01000042.1 GCF_004799395.1 Phenylobacterium sp. | reverse complement strand
GGAAGAACGTTTCGAAGCCCGGCTGAAGCTGGCGGAACTGCCGCGTTCGTCGTCCAAGACCCGCATCCGTAACCGATGCCTGGTGACGGGACGCCCGCGCGCCTACTACCGCAAGCTGAAGATGAGCCGGATCTCCCTGCGCGACCTCGGTTCGCACGGGCTGATCCCCGGCCTCGTCAAGTCGAGCTGGTAGGGGAGGTCACAGATGGTCAACGATCCCATCGGCGATCTGATCGCCCGCATCAAGAACGCCGCGCAGCGCGGCCGTTCGAAGGTGATGACGCCCGCGTCGAAGATGCGCGCCCGTCTCCTCGACGTGCTCACCGACGAAGGTTACATCCGCGGCTACCACTTGGTGGAAAAGCCCGGCGCCTTCCCGGAATTCGAGATCGAGCTGAAGTACTTCGATGGCGCCCCCGTCATCGTCGACATCGCCCGCATCTCGAAGCCTGGCCGTCGCGTCTATTCGTCGATCAAGGACCTGAAGCCCGTGAAGAACGGCCTCGGGATCTCGATCCTGTCGACGCCGAAGGGCGTCATGTCGGACACGGCCGCGCGCGACGCGAACGTGGGCGGCGAAGTCCTCTGCCGGGTCTACTGATATGTCTCGTATCGGAAAGAAGGCGGTCGCGGTCCCCAATGGGGTGACGGTGACCCTCGACGGCCAGACGGTCACGGTGAACGGGCCCAAGGGCCAGCTCGCCTGGACGGTCGCCGAAGAGATCGAAGTGCGCCAGGAGAACGGCGAACTAACGCTCTCCAAGAAGGTCGAGGGCCAGCGCGCCCAGGCCATGTGGGGCCTGTCCCGCAGCCTGGTCGCCAACATGGTCGCCGGCGTCACCACCGGTTTCGAGCAGACGCTGGAACTGGTTGGCGTCGGCTATCGCGCGGCGATGAAGGGCCAGGCGCTCTCCATGCAGCTCGGCTTCAGCCACGACGTGGAGATCCCGGCCCCGGCCGGCATCGCCTTCGCCGTGCCGAAGCAGACCGAGATCAAGATCAGCGGTATCGACAAGCAAGCCGTCGGTGAGATGGCCGCCCGCATCCGCCGCATCCGTCCGCCGGAGCCCTACAAGGGCAAGGGCGTGCGCTACGCCGGCGAGCAGGTGCGCCGCAAGGAAGGCAAGAAGAAGTAGGTCATGGCCCTTTCCTCCCGAGATTCATCGCAGAAGCGCGCGCAACGTACGCGCACCCGCCTGCGCAAGCTGGCCAACGGGCGTCCGCGCCTTTCGGTCTTCCGCTCGTCCAAGAACATCTACGCCCAGGTCATCGATGATGAGCGTGGCGTGACGCTCGCCGCCGCTTCGTCGCTGGAAAGCGGCGAGAAGAAGGTCAAGGGCGCCGACAAGGACGCCGCAGCCCGCGTGGGCGCTCTGGTGGCCCAACGGGCCATCGAAAAGGGCGTCAAGGACGTGGTCTTCGATCGCGGTGGCTATCTTTATCACGGCCGGGTGAAGGCGCTGGCGGATGCCGCGCGTGAAGCCGGCCTGAACTTCTAAGGAACGCTAGATGGCTCGCAGGGACGACAACCGCGGCGGCAATCGCAACAATCGCGAAGAAGAACGCGATAGCGAAATCGTCGAAAAGCTGGTGCACATCAACCGCGTCGCCGCCACCGTGAAGGGCGGGCGCAGGTTCTCCTTCGCCGCTCTCATGGTCGTTGGCGACCAGAAGGGCCGCGTGGGCTTCGGTCACGGCAAGGCGCGTGAAGTGCCGGAAGCCATCCGCAAGGCGACCGAAGAAGCCAAGAAGACCATGATCCGCGTGCCGCTGCGCGAAAGCCGCACCCTGCACCACGACGGCAATGGCCGCTGGGGCGCGGGCAAGGTGATGGTCCGCTCGGCGCCTCCCGGCACCGGCGTCATCGCCGGCGGTCCGATGCGTGCGGTGCTGGAAACCCTGGGCGTCCAGGACGTGGTCGGCAAGTCGGTCGGCTCGTCCAACCCCTACAACATGGTGCGCGCGACCTTCGAGGCGCTGAAGGCTCAGTCTTCGCCCCGCCAGGTCGCCGCCAAGCGCGGCAAGAAGGTGTCTGATGTCATCGG
>NZ_SSMZ01000041.1 GCF_004799395.1 Phenylobacterium sp. | reverse complement strand
ATCGGCCATAGCCTCTAGACGCCGATCTTCAGGAAATCGCGCCCGGCCTTCCCGACCAGCAGGATCGCCAGCATTGTATGCTGGATGCAGACGACGACCTCGTGCTTCGCCAGCCCCTTCACGAAGGTCGTCACGTCGTCATGGATATTCGAATTGAAGTCGTGCCAAACGATCAGGCCGCTATCGCCGATCATCTTCCTGGCGTTGGCGGTGTCGATGGTTACGGTTTCGGTGTCGTGACCCCCGTCGACGAACACGATGTCGACCGAGCCGTCGAGGCCATGGGCCGCCGGGTCGAACGTCCGGCTGTCCTGCTGGAGCAGGCAAAGCCTGGGCTTGTCGGCGGCCGACAGCGACCTGGTGTAGTGAGGCCCGAGAGCGCCCTGGGCGCCCCTCAGATATTCGTCGTTGATATCGCCGTCGCTCCGCAGGTCCGCCTCGGCGAAGGAGTCCAGAGGTTTGCCGCTGACATGGCTGTCGCCGAGGTCGAGAGAATAGACGGCGCAATCGTCTGCTGAATTTTCGACGAGCAGGGAGGTGGAGTAGCCCAGGAAAGTCCCGAACTCGAAGATCTTGCGCGGCTTGACGAGCTTGACGAGCGATACGAGAGTCGCGGCTTCGAGCAGGGTAACGCTGCCGATGTTGCTCGACGGGACGTTGATCTTCATCGAAACGGGCGTGGGGTCGCCCGCTTCGATCTTCATGAAGACGACCTTAGGCTTGATGTGGACCAGCCCGGCCGTATGGGTCGCACAGTGCTCGAACAACTCCGCAGGGTTGCTCATAGGGCTGAAGTTCGACGCCGAGGGCTCAAGGTCCATGACGGTTCCGATCACAATTGGCCTGAGGCGGACCTGCGCCGTCAGACGAAGAACATTACGGTTTCAGACCAGCCCTGGGTGTAGTGTCTCAAATACACCTTGTAGTCCGGGTGGATTGAACGGGCGTATCGCCACACGGTGCGGAAATCGCTGGCGCGGTGATAGACGGCGATGGCCAGTTTGGGGCGGTCGTCGCGGATATGCCGCTCGCATCCGGCCAGGGCTGTCAGTTCCCACCCCTCCAGGTCCATCTTGATGAAGCTCACCGGCTCGGCGACGGCCAGGTCCAAGGTGGTCATCTGAACCTCTTCACCTGGGCCTGAGGTGACGGCGGACGCCGATCCGGCTTCGGCGTCGAAGGTCATGCTGCCGACTTGGTCGGAGAGCCCTTCCTGATGGAAGACGATGTCCCGATGGGCCTCCAGTCTGGCCTTGGCCGCCCGCATGTTGCGTTGCGACGGCTCGAACAGATGGACCTTCCGATAGTCCGGGTAACGGCGGCAGAACTCCTCGGTCGTGTCGCCGTCGAAGCCGCCTGCGTCTACGAACACCTCCGAGCGCAGGTCGAGGAAGGGTTCGAAGTACTGGTCCTTCACGCGGATCGCGTAGTCCTGCATGAACTGGGTGTTCGCCGTAAGACGATAGCGGACGAGGTCCAGCAGGATCTGCCTGGAGGGCTTGTCCTCCAGGCTATCGAAAACCTCGCCCCATTCCGCGTCGAACAGCCGCCAATCCTCGCGCTGGTCCTGGACGAAGCGCGGCTGTTCGATCCCGCCCGCGGCCGCGGAGATGAGTTCGTGGATCGAAACGACCGATCCGATCCCTGCGGCCTTGATCCTTTGCTCGACGGCGACCGGACTGATCGAGGTCGAGCAATTGATGACGATGGCGTCGCCGGGAAGCTGTGCGGTGGACACGATCGGAAGGCCGCGCCAATCCGAGCCCGGCTCGGCGAAGTCGTCCACTAGGCCGTCCAGCCTCAGCCCGCCGATCAGGCCCGAGGACTGTTCGTTGCGGCCGACGATGAAGCACGGACGCTCCGACGCACCCGACAGGAGCTCCCGGGCTATGGCCTGATTGGCGGCTGGGGCGTCGATCGCGGCGTTCGCAGCGGACTTGAAGTCGTGGCTGGTCATCTCACCACCTGCGCCCTAGCCGAGAACCGAGTAGAGTTCGCTGCGCAAAGTGGCGCGCATCAGCTCGTCAAGCGCCGGACCGGGCTCTGTCCTGGCGAACAGGATTCCGATGCGGGCGAACGGAGCTGCTGCGACGCGGTCGCCGACGAGCGCCTGCGGGAAAAACATTTCGATCTCGACGGGCCGGTGAAACTGAAGCGACTCGAAGGTCTGCTCTTCGCGCAGGGAAATCGTGTGCCGCATGATTGCGCTTTCGCGCCGAACGCAGGCCTTGAACGGTGCGCCGATGAAGGGCCGCGCATAGTTTTCCGCGTAGTCGAAGCCCGTCGAGAGCGAGATCAACAGACTGTAGAGGTCGCCCGGGCAGCGCCGGGTGATCTCGATGATCCAGAACTGCTCGCCGTCGAAAATGAACTGGGTGTGGATCAGGCCCGACGTCAGCTTCAGGTCGCAGGCGATCTGTTCGATCGCGTCCCTGGTCTTGCGAAGCAACGTCGGGTCGAAGTCGGTGACCACACAGCTCGTATCGACGGTGAACGGGTTGATGGACCCGTGCTCTTCCACGATGAAGTCGGCGACAATGCCGTCCTCGCCCAGGAAGGCGGTGTGGCTGTAGAGCTGGCCCTCGACGAACTCCTCGATGAGGCAGGCGCCGGTCGCGGAGAATGACTTCGCCAAGGTCAGCGCGGCGCCGATCTCGTCCGCCGTCGGCG
>NZ_SSMZ01000040.1 GCF_004799395.1 Phenylobacterium sp. | reverse complement strand
GAGTAGCCGACGAAGGCGGCGGTGGCGGGGTTGGTGCCGTGGGCCGAGGTCGGCACCAGCACCGTGCGGCGGTGACCCTGGCCGGCGGCCTCGTGGGCGGCGCGGATGCAGAGCAGGCCGCAGAGCTCGCCGTTGGCGCCGGCCTTGGGCGTCATCGCGACGGCCGGCATGGCGGTGAGCGTCTTCAGCCAGTGGGCGAGGCGGTCGATCAATTCCAGGGCGCCCTGGGTGGTCGACACCGGCTGCAGGGGGTGTAGGTCGGCGAAACCGGCAAGGCGCGCCATCTTCTCGTTGAGGCGCGGGTTGTGCTTCATGGTGCACGAGCCGAGCGGATAGAGCGCCAGGTCGATGGCGTGGTTCTTCTGACTGAGGCGCACGTAGTGACGCATTGTTTCCGGTTCGGAGAGGCCGGCGAGGCCGATGGGCGCGGTGCGCACCAGGTCACCGAGATCGCTGGCGTCGTGCTCGGGCGGGTCGAAGTCGACGCCGGTCTTGTCCCAGCCGCCGAGCTCGAACAGCAGCGGCTCGTCCTGCAGCAGGCCGCGACCGCCGGTGAGCGAGGTGAAGCCTTCGGAGGCAGCTTCGCCGGGTTGCGTGGGGCGGCCCACGTTGGACATGGCCATCAGCCGATCCTCCCCTTCAGGGCGGCAGCCAAGGCCGCGATATCCTCGGCCGTGGTGGTTTCGGTGGCGGCGAGCAGCAGGACGTCGTCCATGCCCGCTTCGGGCGCCAGCCGCGAATACGGCACGCCGGCGACGATGCCCTGGGCGAGCAGGTCCTCGACGACCGCCGCGGCGTCCGGCACGCGCACCGCGATCTCGTTGAAGAAGCGCGGCGTCAGGATCTCCACCGTCCCCTTCAGGGCGCCGGCCAGTTCGCGGGCGCGGCTGTGGTTGATCGCCGCCATCTGGCGCAGGCCGACTTCGCCCAGCAGCGACAGGTGGATGGTGAAGGCCAGCGCGCAGAGGCCGGAGTTGGTGCAGATGTTGCTCGTCGCCTTCTCGCGGCGGATGTGCTGCTCGCGGGTGGAGAGTGTCAGCACGTAGCCGCGTCGGCCCTCGGCGTCGACGGTCTCGCCGCAGAGGCGGCCGGGCATCTGGCGCACCAGCTTCTCGCGGCAGGCGAAGAGGCCGACGTAAGGGCCGCCGAAGTTGAGCGCGTTGCCGATCGACTGGCCCTCGGCGACAGCGATGTCGGCGCCCATCTCGCCCGGCGATTTGAGCAGGCCGAAGCTGACGGCCTCGGTGGTCACCACGATCATCAGGGCGCCGGCGGCGTGGGCCGCCTCGGCGATCCGGCTCACGTCGGTCACGACGCCGAACACGTTGGGGGTCTGGACGACGACGCAGGCTGTCTCGGCGTCGATGGCGGCGATCACCGCGGCCTCGGCGTCGATGGCTGCGGCCTGGCGGACGATCTCCATCCCTTCGGCGTGGGCGATGGTCTGGGTAACGGCGGCGTAGTGCGGGTGCAGGCCGCCGGAGAGGATGGCCTTCTCCCGGCGGGTCACGCGCTGGGCCATCATCACTGCTTCGGCGCAGGCCGTGGAGCCGTCGTACATCGAGGCGTTGGCGACCTCGAGGCCGGTGAGCGCGGCGACCTGGGTCTGGAATTCGAACAGCACCTGCAGCGTGCCCTGGGCGATCTCCGGCTGGTAGGGCGTGTAGCTGGTCAGGAATTCGGAGCGCTGGATGATGTGGTCGACGCTCGCCGGCACATGGTGGCGATAGGCTCCGGCGCCGCAGAAGAACGGGCCCTCGCCCGCCGGCCGGTTCATGGCCGCCAGACCCGCCAGCTCGCGCTCCACGGCCATCTCGCTCGCCCGCGTCGGCAGGTCGAAGAGGGCTGCCTTGCGCGCGGCGGCCGGCACGTCAGCGAACAGGGCGTCGATATCGGCGGCCCCGATCACGCCCAGCATCTGGGCGCGGTCATCGGGGGTCAGGGGCAGGTAGCGCATTGAGGACCATCTTCTCCCGGGCGTTCCCGCGAAGGCGGGAATTCAAGCGGCGTTTGGGCGTGGCGGTGAGTCGGCTTGGGGCCCCGCCTTCGCGGGGACGAGCGGGTCTATAGGGTCTGCAGGAACTCTTCGTAGGCGTGGCGATCCATCAGGGCGTCGACCTCGGCGGGATTGGCGAGCTTGACTTTGGCGAACCAGCCGGCGGCTTCCGGGGCGGCGTTGACGGTCTCTGGTGCGTCGCCGAGGGCCGCGTTGGCCTCGACCACTTCGCCGGACACGGGCGCGTAGACGTCCGAGGCGGCCTTGACGCTCTCGACCACCGCGAAGCCGTCGCCGGCCTTGACGGTCTTGCCGACGTCGGGGGTCTCGACGAACACCACGTCGCCGAGCTGCTCGGCGGCGTAGGCGGTGATGCCGACCGTGGCGACGTCGCCGTCGACCTCGACCCACTCGTGATCCTTGGTGAAGCGCATGGAAGCTCCTGAGCTAGACATTCACCCGCTCATTCCCGCGAAGGCGGGAATCCAAGCGGCGTTGAAGGGTGGAAGCGGATTCGGCGTCGATCGCCGACTTCGCGGGGATGATCGGAGAAGGGACGCGGGCCATCGTCACGCCGTCCGCACGTAGCGGTGGGGAACGAACGGCGCCTTCACGACATCGGCGGCCTGCGGCTTGCCGCGGACGATGACCTTGAGCAGGGCGCCGACCTCGGGGTTCACGCCGCTCACGAAGCCGATGGCGATGCCGCACTTGAGGACCGGGGAGAAGCCGCCGGAGGTGACCACGCCGATCACCTTGCCGGAGGCGTCGGCGATCTCGGCGCCTTCGCGGGCCGGGGCGCCCTCCAGGACCTTCAGCGCCACGCGGCGGCGGGGCGGGCCCTCGGCCAGCTCCTTGACGATGCGCGCGGCGCCCGGGAAGTCGCGCTGCTCCCGGCGGTTCTTGTTGATGGCGAAGGCGAGATCGGCCTCGACCGGGCTCACCGTCTCGTCCAGGTCGTGGCCGTAGAGCGGCAGGCCGGCCTCGAGGCGAAGGCTGTCGCGCGCGCCCAGACCGATCGGCTTCACCCGATGGTCGACCAGGAGCTTGTTCCAGACGTCGTCGGCGGCTTCCTCCGGCACGGAAATCTCATAGCCGTCCTCGCCGGTGTAGCCCGAGCGCGAGACGATCAGGTCAACCCCGAAGGCGGTCATCAGGCGGATGTCCATGAACACCATCGAGGCCGCTTCCGGCGCATAGTGCTGGAACACCGCCGCGGCCTCCGGGCCCTGCAGGGCGATGAGCGCGCGGGTTTCGAGACGTTCGATGGTGACCTGGCCGGCGAGTTCGGCCTCGATGACCTTGAAGTCGTTCTCCTTGCAGGCTCCGTTGACCACCACGAACAGGCCGTCGTCGCCGGTCCCCTCGGAATTGACCGGCCGCGCGGCCATCAGGTCGTCGACGATCCCGCCCTGCCGGTTGAGCAGCACAGAGTACTTCTGCCTGCCGGGCTTGAGGCCGATGAAGTCGCCGGGGACCACCTCCTCGAAGGCGGCCAGGGGCGCGACGCCGCGCAGGCGCGCCTGGCCCATGTGGGAGACGTCGAAGATGCCGGCGTGCTCGCGCGTCCAGAGGTGCTCCTTCAGCACACCTTCGGTGTACTGGACGGGCATGTCGTAGCCCGCGAAGGGCACCATGCGCGCGCCCAGCGCGATGTGCGCCGCGTGAAGGGGCGTGGTCTGAAGGGGGGCGTCGACAGGTTCGGCCACGGCGAGGACTCCGGCTGACGATGGGGCGATCCGCCGGAGATGATCCCTGGCTTCCCGCGCCCCCGCTGTCCTTGGGCCTGAGAGATTTCGGACCGCCCTTCGTTCGGCGTGTCCCCTGCTCCTTCGGCGTCCGCCTAGGCTCTCACGAGCTTCGGAGGATCTTTCCAGCGTGCATCAGCTCGTCGCGGTCCGTTTGCCTGAGCGTTTCCGGGGCGGTTGCGCCTTCGGCTCCGGGGTGTCTGCGGTGGTCAGCAGGGTCCCGATCTCTCCCGCGAGAGTCGACGGGAGGGATGCGGGAGAAGGGGTGGTGAGTCAAGGCGGGCGAGCCCGGCGGGAGTGTCGCAGCGCCGCCTGCCCGCGAACGGTCAAGTTCGGCTGCCGGTAGAGGGCAGTGGCGGGCCGAAACGGCTGCGCCAAGATCAGTGGCGTCCGGTCGGGGGTCGAGTGATCGGAGGTGGAAGATGATGCGCCGAATCATCCCGGCCCCTGCTAGCCGGCGGCCTCCCGGCCTCCCGGCGTCCGGGGCCGCGTGCGCGGCGCCCCAGGCTATGCAACCGGGCATGTGGGAGGAAACGCGGAAGCCGACGATGCTGGTGAGCCCGGCGATGTCGCCAGCGATGATGGACGCCATGCGCTGGCGTCCGCTGATCACCTCCCGTCGATGCATTACGACGCAGCCGGCCAAGGGGGATGGATGGCATCATGAAGAGGGACTTCGGCTGCCCCGCCGACGTTCGTTTCAGCCCCGGCGGCGGCTTCGACGCTACTGCGGTCTGCCATGACCGGGACGGCGAGGCGAAGTTCCACTTCCGCGGCAATGTCTCGCCGACCTCGTTCTCCGTCAGCGGCGACGGCGTCTCGACCGGCGCCATGGCGATGAAGGTCCACAGCGAGGGCGGCTGGTGGGGCCCTGCCACTAG
This sequence comes from Phenylobacterium sp., assembly GCF_004799395.1. Taxonomy (GTDB): domain Bacteria; phylum Pseudomonadota; class Alphaproteobacteria; order Caulobacterales; family Caulobacteraceae; genus Phenylobacterium. Next base: position 18,673 of record NZ_SSMZ01000040.1, on the reverse strand, counting down.
GCGGGAGTGTATCCGCAACCGACCTCCGGCGGCTTGGCGGGGAGGTAAAATTCCGGACCGGTGTCGGATTCCGACAAGCTCGTTCGTCGTCCCGATGAGGCGCCAAGCCAGCGCCGGCTCGAACAAGGAGACTGACGATGCGGGTGATGGTGTTCGCGATCGCCACTGAGGAGAGCAACATGGGTGCGCCGCCCACGGCCGAGGCCTTTGCCGCGATGGACCGGTTCACCGAGGAACTGGTCGAGGCCGGGGTCTTCGTCGCCGCCGCCGGCCTCAAGCCCGCTGAGGAGGCCAAGCGCATCGTCCTGGGCGGTCCCGACGTCACGGTCATCGACGGGCCGTTCACCGAGACCAAGGAGCTGATCGCCGGCTTCTCGATCTGGGAGGTCAAGGACATGGACGAGGCCGTGGCCTGGGCCAAGCGCTGCCCCAATCCCATGTCCGGCCCGAGCCGGGTCGAACTGCGCGCGTTCCTCGAAGTGTCGGACCTGGCCGAATATCTGACGCCCGAGGACCTCGCGACGCCCCGTGACGCGGAGCGCAGCAAGCTCGGCGTCGCCTGACACCGGCGGGTGGGCAGGACGTGCGTGTTTTGTACTTTTCTGCGCCAAGGCGTTCGAGAACATCGGCCGAACCGGCAGCTATTGCTGAATCCAGGCCTCGATCTCAGCCGCCGGCGACGACTATTCCCTTCACAGGCGAGGTCGCTTTAACCCTCGTCAATTTGTGATATCGAGCTATTTGAATTTATCGGGGATGATCATGGGTATCGCGAAATTGGCGGCCGCCGTCACGGCGGGAACGACGCTGGCGCTGATCGCGGCCGCTCCGGCCGGAGCCGCGGTCACCTTCACCTCCGCCCTGGAATACAAGGACAGCACGCCCGGCGCCATTTCCCCCGACTTCGGAACCGTCACCATCACCGACGTCTCGCCGACCGAGGTCTCGATCTCGGTGACCCTGGCCCATGGCGACACCTTCATCAACACCGGCGGGCCGCACGATCCATTCACCTTCAACACGACCGGCGCCGAGACCGTGGGCACCTTCAGCCCGTCGGTGTTCAGCTACGGCGGCCACGGGTCGTTCGCCATCTCCGGCTTCGGCACGATGAACGACAGCATCGACTATTCCGGTCACACTGGCGGGGGCCACGGCAACGCTGGGCCGCTGGACTTCACGGTGTCCAACGCCGCCGGGATGACCTTCGCCGGGATCGGCTACCAGACCAACGCCAGCGGCCAGGTCACCGTCCTGGGCACGGGCCAACACTTCGAGTCCAATTCGGGTGGCTGGTGGTTCACCGCCGACATCTACGACGCGGCCACGGGCCTGACCTACAATGTGGGCGCGAGGGACGCCATCGGCCCCTGCGAGGGGCCGGCCTGCGCCCTGACGCCCGGCGTGCCGGAGCCGGCGGCCTGGTCGCTGATGATCCTTGGCTTCGGCGCGGCGGGCGCCATGATGCGCCGCCGGCGCGCGCTAGCCGTGGCCTAGACCTAGCCGAGGGCTTCCAGCTCCCGCCGCATCGCTTCGACAAGCGCCTGGCTGGTGTCCTGCAGGCCAGGGGTGACGAAGCCCAGCTCGGCGTCGAGTTCGCCCCCTTCCGCCGTCCCAGGGCGCACCGGCAGTGCGGCGCGGCAGGCGGCGTGCACCTCCTTGACGCCGGTGCGGCGGACGAAGTCGGCGACGTTGCCGGGCTCCAGGCCCGCGCCGGCCATGATCACGATGCGGCTCCCCGCCCGCTGGACGAGGTCGGCGATCACCTCGGCGCCTTCCGGGGCGCCTGGCCGGCCGCCCGAGGTCAGGATCCGCGCGAACCCCAGGCCGATCGCGGTTTCCAGCGCCTGAGCCTTGTCCGGCGTCACGTCGAAGGCGCGGTGGAGCGCAACGCCCAGGCCTGAGGCGTGGGCGATCAGGTCGCCAAGTGCGGCCTCGTCCAGGCGGCCATCGGGGCGGCTGGCGCCCAGCACCACCCCGGCCAAGCCGGCCGCGCGCGCGGCGTCGATGTCGCGGCGCATGGCGTCCAGGTCCAGGTCGCCGAACACGAAATCACCGGCCCGCGAGCGGATCAGGGCGAAGGTCTCGACGCCGCAGGCGCCGGCCTGGGCCATCAGCCCGGGCGCCGGCGTCAGGCCCTCGCTGTCCAGGGCCGAGCACAGCTCGATGCGGTCGGCGCCGCCCGCCACCGCCGCGGCCAGGCCCGCCGGGGTGTCGAGGCAGATCTCCAGGCGAGGGCGGCTCACGAGAAGCTTTCGCTCTGCAGGATGCGGGTTTGGGACGTCGCGTCGCAGCAGGCGTAGCTGAACCCCTTCTGCACCGCCCAGGCGCCCGCCTCGCCGGCCTTGTTGACCGCCAGGAAGCCCACCTGAAAGTCCGGATCGCGGGTGACGTTGCGGCGCAGGATGCGCTGCACGGCCTCACGGCAGGCGTCCCGGGGCGAGCGGCCCTGGCGCATCAGCTCCACCACCAGGAAGGAGCCGACGTTGCGGATCACCTCTTCGCCGACGCCGGTGGAGGTGGCGGCGCCCACGTCATTGTCCACATAGAGGCCGGCCCCGATGATCGGGCTGTCGCCGACGCGACCACGCATCTTCCAGGCCATGCCGCTGGTGGTGCAGGCGCCGGAGAGGTCGGCGCGCGCGTCCAGCGCCAGCATGCCGAGCGTGTCGTGGTTCTTCTTGCCGCCGGGCATCCCGAGGTCGCGGTCGTAGGTGCGCACCTCGCTGTTGGCGACGGGTTTGTACTTCTTCTCTTTGAGCCACGCCTTCCAGGCCTTGCGGGACTCCGGCGTCAGCAGCTCCTCCCGCGGGAAGCCCTGCTCCAGTGCGAACTGCAGGGCGCCGTCGCCGACCAGGAGGACGTGGGGCGTCCTCTCCATCACCCGGCGCGCCACCGAGATCGGGTGGGCGATGTGCTCCAGGCCGGCCACGGCCCCGCAGTCGCCCTTCTGGTCCATGATGCTGGCGTCCAGGGTGACGTGGCCGTCGCGGTCGGGATAGCCGGCGCGGCCGACGCTGTGGTTCTTGAGGTCGGCCTCGGGCACCCGCGCGCCGGCCTCCACCGCGTCCAGCGCCGCCCCGCCCTTGGCCAGCACCGCCCAGGCTGCGGCGTTGGCGGCGACCCCGAAGTCCCAGGTCGAGACCACGCAAGGGGTCGAAAGCTTCACCGGCTGCGCGGCCGCCTGCGCCGTTCGGGCCTCGGCCCTCGCGCCGGCGGCGAGAGCCGCTGCGCCCGCGCCTGCGGTGATCAGCTGGCGGCGGTCAAGGCTGGGGGCTTGCGGTTTCGACATGGCGCACTCCGAGAGCATGGACGCGGGGTAGACCATGATCGCGCGCGGCGCACGCGGCGTCGCTGGGGCGAACCCGCGAAATCGCCTGGCTGCGCAAAACCCGCGCGGCGGCGCCCTTCTCGACGATGGCCGGAAATCGCAAACGCCGGTCGTCGAACCTTGCCCTTGCGGCCAAATCGCCGCTCACTCCCGGGCAGGAAACCGATCGGGAGGATCAAATGTCCAGGCGTCTCTTGTCAGTGCTGCTTATCGGGGCCGCGTTCAGCGGGTCGCTCATGACGACCGCGGCCCGTGCGGCCGACCGCGATTTCTGCCGCAACTACGCCGAGGCGGCGGTGCGCCAGTCCAGGGCGGCCGACGAACACGATCGCTGCCACCGCGCGGTGCGCGACGACCCCGCCCGCTGGAGCTCGGACATCCGCGTCCACATGGACTGGTGCCGGGACGCCAAGATCGAGGACGCGGACCGCGAGCGCGAGGCCCGCAAGCACGTCCTCGACGACTGCGCACGGCGCTGAGCCGGTAGAGACATCGGCCAGACGTCGCCCTGCCGACGCCTGGCCGCCGACGACAGAAGCCACGGCCCCGCTTTCGCCGCATGGCCTCGTGATGGTGAATGCATGAGGCGCATGTGGATTACGGCCGGGCTCGCGGCGATGCTCGCAGCGACAGCGACAGGCGCTTCGTCGCAGCCCGCGCCGACGCCCGCCGCCGACCCCGAGGCCAATATCGTCGAGGAGCTGGTGGTGGTGTCGCGCCATCCGGCGCCGGCGTGGTGGCGGGTGGAGAAGGACGGGTCGACGGTCTGGATCCTGGGCGTGCTCGACGTGCCGCTGCCCAAGGACATCAAGTGGCGACGCAAGGAGCTGGACGCGCGGCTCGAGGGCGCGAACGGGATGATCACCGCGCCCAGGCTGCACGCCGGGCTGGAGGACATCTTCGGGCTCTTCAAGCTGTTCGGGATGCTCAGGACCAAGACTCCGATGGAGGACGGGCTCGCGCCGGCCCTGCGGACGCGGTTCGTCGCCGACCGGGAGAAGCTCGGCAAAGGGCCGGAGCCCTATGAACATTGGCGGCCAATGGTCGCCGGCCAGATCCTGCTGCGCGATACGCGGCCGGAGGGGGCGGTGGACGTTGGCCGGCAGGCGCGCGCGGAGGCCTCGAAGCGCGGCGTCGCGGTGAAGGCGGCGGGGGAATACGACCTGGTGCCGTTCGCGCGGACGGCGCTGACCTCGCTGACGCCGGCGTCGGAGGGGGAGTGCCTGTCGGCGGCCCTGGACGATGCGGAAGCGGGCCCGGCGGTCTATCGGCGCGCGGCGGTGGGCTGGGCGCGGGGCGACGTGGGCGCGGCCTTGCAGGCGCCCCGGCGGTTCGACCGCTGCCTCTTGCTGATGGCCGGCGGGCCGGAGCTATGGCGCAAGAGCACCGACGATTTGGCCGACGCCATTGTGAGCGGGCTGGACAAGCCCGGGCATTCGGTGGCGACGGTGTCGCTGCGGCGGCTCCTGGCCAAGGACGGGCTGGCCGACACGCTGAAGGCCCGGGGACTGACGGTCATCGGACCGAACGATCCGGAGCGTTGATCTCGATCAAGGCCGCCAAGCACAGACGCCGCAGTCTGGCCGCAGGACTGCCGAGGGAAGCTTACTTTGCGGGTTCAGATGTCAATGAAGACCGGGCTGCTGCTCGCCTGGGCCTGTGCGGCCCTGGCCGTCGGCGGATGTGCGCCGCGGCCGGTGACCGGTCCCGCCACGGTGGCCGACCGGGTGAAGTTCGAATACCGCCTGACGCCGGCGCCCGTGAAGGGGGACTATCACCTGTCCCTGGCGTTCGCCGACGCCAAGATCGGGGCGGCGATCAACGACGCCAACTTGGCGCTCAGCCGGCTCGGGCCGGGGTATCCCGGCGGGACGCTGCTTAACCTGAAGCGCGGCGCGAGCGCCAGCGGGTCGGGCAGCGGCTACGACCTCGGCCTCACCCTGCCGCAGGCGGCGAGCTACCAGATGACCTTCCAGGTGAACCGCACGACCGAGCCCTCGGCGTAGGCGATCTTCTCCGCCCACCGGCCGGTTGCGGGCTGACGGCGCGCTACATCCGCTCGGGGACGGCGATGCCGAGGACGTCGAGGGCGCGTTCGAGCTGAGCCAGGGTGGCCGTGGCCAGCGCCAGACGCGAGGCGCGGATCGCCGGTTCGGCCTGAAGGATCGGGCAGGCGGCGTAGAATTTCGAGAAGGCCTGGCTCAGCCGATAGGCGTGCTCGGCCACGGCGTTGGGCGCTTGGCGGTCGTAGGCTTCGGCCAGCGCCGTCTCGAAGGCGTCGAGGGTGAGGACCAACTCGCGCTCGGCGGGTTCGGCGACGACGATGGGGCCCGGCTGGACGCCTTCTTCGGCGGCGCGACGCAGGACCGATTTCACGCGGACAGCCTGGTAGAGGAGGTAAGGGCCGGTCTTGCCCTCGAAGCTGGTGAAGCGGTCGAGGTCGAAGACGTAGGAGGTGCCGCGGAAGTTCTGCAGGTCGGCGAACTTGAGCGCGGCGACGGCCACCTTGCCGGCGATGTCCTCAAACTCGTCCGGAGATAGATTTTCGCCCAGCCCGGCCTCGTGGAGCCGCTCGCGGGCCTTTGTCCGCGTCATCTCGATCATGTCGGCGAGCTTGAGGACGCCGCCCTCGCGGGTCTTGAAGGGCTTGCCGTCGGTCCCATTCATGGTGCCGAATCCGACGTGGTTGAGCTGGCCCTCCGTGGCGTAGCCGGCGAGGTAGGCGGCGCGGAAGACGATCTCGAAATGGTCGGCCTGACGCTGGTCGACGCAGTAGATCACCAGATGCGGATCGAAGCTCCGCTTGCGGTCGAGGATCGTGGCCAGGTCGGTGGTGCCGTACATGGCCGAGCCTTCGGAAGAGACCACCAGCAAAGGCGGCAGCTCCTTCTTGTCGCCCTCGCGGGTGACGCGGATGATCCGGGCGCCCTGGTCGTCGACCAGCAGGCCCTTGGCGTCGAGCTCGGCGACCATGGGATCGATCAGGTCCTCGACGTCGCTTTCCCCCTTCCAGAGGTCGAAGTCGACGCCCAGCGCGTGGAAATCGCGCTCCAGGGCCACCTGGGTCACGTCGCGGAACCGCTGCCAGAGCGCGAAGTAGCCCGCGCGGCGGTCCTGCAGGCCGGCGGTGATCTTGCGCGCCCGGTCGCGATAGTCGGTGTCGGCCTTCCCCTTGGCGGCCGCCTCCGGATAGAGCCGGTCGAGGTCGGCCAGGGTCACGGCGTTAAAGACCGCGGCGTCGGCGGTCTCACCGGCGTTCAGCGCCTCGACCGCGTCGCGCACCGCCGGGCTCTCGTCCATGGCCGCGCCGATCAAGAGGCCCATCTGGTAGCCCCAGTCGCCGAAGTGGGCGTCGCCCAGCACCGTGTCGCCGCGGAAGCGATAGAGGCGCTTGATCGATTCGCCGATGATCGAGGCGCGCAGGTGGCCCACGTGCATGGGCTTGGCGACATTGGGGCCGCCGTAGTCGACCAGCACGCGGCGCGGCTCCGCCACCATCTCGGCGCCCAGGCGCGGATCGTTTGCTATCTCCTGGGCGCGTTCGCCCAACGCCGCGTCGGTGAGCTTCAGGTTGATGAAGCCGGGGCCGGCGATCTCGATGGAGGCCAGGCGCGCGTCACCGGCCAGGGCCTCGGCGACCGCGGCGGCCAGCTCGCGCGGGTTCTTGCCCACGCGCTTGGCCGCGGCGAGGGCGCCGTTCGACTGGAAGTCGGCGAGGTCGGGGCGGTCGGAGGCGGTGACCCGGCCCAGCTCAGCTGGCAGGCCAAGGCCCGCGAAGGCGGCTTCCACCGCTTCGCTCAAGCCCCCCTTGAGGTCGCTCATCGGTGGGACGTGGTGACCCCGGCGGCGGCAACGGCGGTCTGGCCGGTGGCGTTCACCCGGAAGCGTTTGCCCAGGCGGTTGAACTCGGCCATCTGCGGCGTGACGTCGAAGCCCACCAGGATCTCGAAGTTGGCGCCCGAAGTGGTCTGCGTGCCGCGCGGGATGAGGATGTTGTTGATCGCGTCGTTCATATAGACGCGGTCCTTTCCGGCCGGGAAGGTCACCGGAAGGTCGAACATCTGCCTGGTGATCACCTCTCGGTTCCGGTCGGTGACGGCGATCCAGTAGTGGTAGGTCTTGGTCGTGGCGGTCGCCTGCGGGCCTTTGCCGAGCTCGAACAGGATGTCCATGGTCACCTTGATCGGCTCTTCATCCTTGTATTCGCACCCTGCCGAGATGCCTTGGATCTCGCCGGAATAGCCCACGTTGGCCGAGGCCTCGCGCCCGTCCTTGAACTCCACGTAGCGGCTGGCGTCGTAGAGGGTCTTCACATAGGGGCAGGGCCCGGAGTTCTTCAGCGCCGGCAGGGCGGCTTTCGAGTCGCCCCATTCCTTGTCGCGCTTCTTCTTCTTGGCGTCGTCTTCCGACTGCCCCTGGTCTCCGCCGCCGCCGCCGCCACGGCCGCCACCGCCGCCCCCGGGACCCCCGCCCCCGCCGCCGCCGCCGTATTGGGCATGGGCGGCAAAGGGGGTCGCGACCAGGAAGGCGCAGGAGGCAATGATGATGGAGCGGCGCATGACGGGCGTCCGTGGCTTTCGAAAGCGGCGCGCGGGGCGGGCCAGTTGTCGCTTAAGTACAGCCTGACGACTGTGGCGGCAACGCGGCTGGCGGCCACGGGCGCGACCCCTTACCCTAGCAGCGATGTCGCACCCTTGCCCTCAACACCCACCACTCGCCGTCCTGCTGGCCAGTCCGCGCGGATTCTGCGCCGGCGTGGACCGTGCGATCCAGATCGTCGAGCGCGCGATCAGCAAGTACGGGGCGCCGGTCTACGTGCGCCACGAGATCGTCCACAACCGCCACGTGGTCGAGCGGCTGAAAACGCTGGGCGCTATCTTCGTGGAAGAACTGGAAGAGTGCCCGCCGGACCGACCGGTGGTGTTTTCCGCCCATGGCGTGCCAAAGACCGTGCCGGCGGAAGCCAGGGCGCGGCGGATGCTCTACCTCGACGCCACCTGCCCGCTGGTCTCCAAGGTGCATGTCGAGGCTGGCCGCCATTTCGACGCGGGGCGCGAGATCGTGCTGATCGGCCACGCCGGCCACCCGGAGGTCGTCGGCACCCTTGGCCAGCTGCCACGAGGCGCCGTCGCCTTGATCGAGACCGTCGAGGATGCGCAGACCTTCACGCCGCGCGACCCGGCCAACGTCGCCTTCATCACCCAGACGACGCTTTCGGTGGACGACACCGCCGACATCGTGGCGGCGCTCAAGGCCCGGTTCCCGCAGATCGCCACACCGCACAAGGAAGACATCTGCTACGCCACCACCAACCGCCAGGAGGCGGTCAAGGTGGTGGCCGCGCGCAGCGACGTCCTGCTGGTGCTGGGCAGCGCCAATTCCTCCAACTCCGTGCGCCTGGCCGAGGTCGCCGGCAAAGCCGGCGCCAGGGCCTATCTGATCGATGACGCCAGCGGCCTGGACCTGGCCTGGCTCGCGGGCGCGAAGACCGTCGGCCTCACGGCCGGGGCCTCGGCGCCGGAAATGCTGGTGCAGGGCGTCATCGACCGCCTGGCGCAGAGCTTTCAGCTCTCGATCGAAGAGATCGACGTCAAGCGCGAGACGGTGATCTTCAAGCTCCCCCGCGTGCTCGCCTAGCGGACGTGAACCTCTAGGTGGGCCGGCTCTTGCCCGGCCCATGCTCCAGGAACGCCCAGGCCGAGTAGCCCAGCACATAGGCCGTCGCCGTGCCGAGCAAGGCGATCGGAACCGCATCGGGGAGTGGCAGGACGGAGGTTAGCGCATAGCCCAGGCCGCCCAGCATGTAGGCCCAGCCGCTGACCCGCAGCACCTGTTCCATGCGCAAGGCCGACGCCGGATTGCGGAAGTTTCCGAGGCTCTTCGGCAGGAAATTGGCGTAGACTGCCAGCGTCAGGCCGATGAACACTCCGAACGCGCGGTCGCTGGTCTCCGGCGACAGGAGGCCAGCCCGCTCGACGTATTTGAGCGCGAAGGCGCCGCCGAGGTAGACGCCGGCCATGGCCAGGGAGACTGCCAGGTTCCTGTGGATCATCAACTTGTTCCCTTGATGGGGGCGGGTGAGGCGGGGTCCGCCGGCTGGGCTGAGCGCGTGGCGGCGCTGAACGCTCCGACAAAGCCCAGCAGCGCGTCTTCCAGCACCGACAGCTTGAGTCGATAAATAACGGTCTTCCCGACCTTCTGGACATCGACCAGGTCGGCGCCGCGCAACACTGCAAAGTGCGCCGACATGGTGGGGCCGGAGACCGGGAAATGGTCCGCCAGTTCGCCCGCGGTCATCGGCCGCTCCCGGAGAAGCTCCAGGACGTGGCGGCGGGTGGGGTCGGACAGGGCTTTGAACACGGCGTTCATGAGGTGACGTTTAGCTAAATGTCTAAATGAAGTCAAGCAAGCTGTGGCCGCGCGGACGCCATCTATTTCGTCAGAGGACGGTGGCTGGCCTGGAGCCAGGCGTTCGGTCCTTAGGTCTGCGCCTGGACGATCTGCAGGACCCGCTCGACAATATCCGGTCGCATGATCACGTCTGGAGGATGGATCATCTGGCTGACGCCGGTCAGCAGCCTGTGGACCTCGGCATCCTGCTCGATGAGTTTGCGCAGGCCGCGTGAATAGGCGAGGCGCCTGTCGAGGTCAGCCGGCCGCTGGCCCTTGGTGCAGGAGTAGCTGAATTCGACGCCTTCAAGCCCGCGCCAGACGCTTTGGGTGAAAAGCTTCGTACGTTCAAAATAGGGACGCGAGACGCCTTTCAGCCCTTCGCCAGACGCACTGCGCTCGGCAAGAATCCCGTCGAGGTTCATGGCGTGGGTCGAGGCCAGGGTCATGCCCTGGCCGAACAGCGGATTGACGTGAGCGATGGTGTCGCCGAGCGGCAGGATGCCCCCGGGATGCCGGTCGAGCTTGTCGAAGCGCCGCCACCGCGAGACCGGAGCCTTGTAGACCTTGATGGGCGTGATGCGCTCCGCCTGGCTGATCCACTCGTAGATCTCGGGCGTGCAAAGGCTCTTCGCGAACGCCAGGAATTTCTCCGGGTCGCCGCTTGGCTGCTGATCGAATCGTCCGTTGAGGCTGACGAACCAGCAGTTGTTCTCGACGCTGAACGCGAAGCCGCCCCGCGTGTCCGGATCGGCGGCGGCTATGGACAGGCAGTCGACGCTCGCGTTCCACCCCTCCGGCTTTCTGAAGATCGCCGACGCATAGCCTGTGCCGATTTCCAGCGTCGTCTCTTCGACCGGACCGAAGCCGCTCGCCTCAAGCCACGACAGGGAGCCGCCGCTGCGGCCGGTGGCGTCGATGGCGAAGTCGGCCGCGATCGTCTCGCCGCCGTCGACAACGACTCCCGTCAAGGTGTCATCGCTGAAGGTCCAGCCTTCGGCGCACGTCTCGTCGCGGATCGTCACGCGCGGGTTACACTTCAGGAAATCGCGCACCGTTGTCTCGAGCAGCGGCCGCGACATCACGAGCAACTGCAACTGCAGATCGCGCGCGGGCTGCCAGCCGGCTGCGTCGTGAATGCGAAACTCCAGGCCGGCCCGGGTGCACATCACGCCCCGATCCATGAGGGTCGAGGTGAGGCCGGGAAACAGCTTTTCGAGGTTGCGCCGCCCCTGGACCGCCAGAGCGTGCACATGCTGCCCTTGGGGCACGCCCATCCGTGCCTCCGCCGCCGCCGGCAGCGTATCCTTGTCGAGGACCAGTACGTCGTCGAAATAGCGGGACAACACCTCCGCCGCCATCATGCCGCCCATGCCGGCGCCGACGACGACCGCGCGCTTTCCCAGCGGAACCCTTCGAGCCTTGTCAGCCATGACGCACCCCTGAGCGGAGCCTACACGATGCGGCGCGCCTGGTAATCGGGGTCTGGCGAACTTCCGGACTCGGCGCTGGTTTCCAGGCGGGAATTCGCCCCTGCGCGGAGCGGCGCTCGTCCGGCTACGCCGCCTTGTCGAAGTAGCCGGCGTCGCGCATGTCGGCCAACAGGGCCGGCTGTTCTGGACGCCAGCCCAGGGTCTCGCGGGTGATGGCGTTGGAGGTCGGATTGTCGAAGCCGACGAAGCCGGCCAGGAAGCCGAAGTGTTCGGGCGCCTCTTCCGGGGTGAGGCTGCGAACGGGAACGCCCAGGCCTTCGCCGATCGTCTCGGCGATGGCGCGCATGGAGAGGCCCTCCTCGGCGGCGCCATGCAGGCGCGCGCCCGGCGTGGCGCTCTCCACCGCCAGTCGGAACAGGCGCGCGGCGTCCAGCCGGTGCACCGCCGGCCAACGGTTGGCGCTGTCGGCCACATAGGCCGCGAAACCCTTCTCGCGCGCGGCGGCGATCATCATGGGCACAAAGCCCTTTTCGCCGGCGCCATGAACGGTGGGCGACAGGCGGATGGCGCTTCCGCGCACGCCGCGCTCGGCGGCGGCGGCGAGCAGGGTCTCGGCCGCGGCGCGTCCGCTGTTGGGATCCAGGGCCATGTCCGATTCGGTGGCGGGTCGGGCGTACGCGGTCCCGGAGGGCCCCGGCCTGGCCACCATCAGCGTCCCCGAAGAGATGACCATCGGTTTGCCCGTGCCTTCCAGCGCGCCGACTATCGCCGTGACCGCCAGCCGGTCCGTCTCGATGTTGGCCATGAACTGGGAAAAGTCATGGATGAAGGCGGTGTGGTTCACCCCGTCACAGGCCTTGGCGCCGGCGATGAGGCTATCGAGGTCGGTGAGTTCGCCCTGGTGGACCGGGACGCCGAGCCTTTTCAGCGACTTGGCGGCGGCGTCGTTGCGGGCGAGTCCCAGCACCTCGTGGCCTGCGGCCAGCAGGTCCTGGACGGTGGCCGATCCGATGAAGCCGTGGCGCCAGTGACGAAAACACGCATGCTGATTTCCTTGCTGTATCGGCGGGGTCTATCCTCCCTAGGTCGGGGCCAGAAAAGCCGAGGGCTTATACGGGTATGACGACTAACACCCTGCCGGGTCCGGGCATGACCTTGGGCGGCTTCCTGCGGGACCGCCGGGCGCGGCTGTCGCCAGGGCCGGGCGCCCAAACGGGCCGGCGCCGGACGCCGGGCTTGCGGCGCGAGGAAGTGGCGGCGCGGGCCTGCGTCAGCGTCACCTGGTACACGTGGTTGGAGCAGGGGCGCGGCGGAGCGCCCTCCGACGAGGTGCTGGAGCGATTGGTCCGCGCGCTGGAGCTGGACGCCACCGGTCGCGAGATCATGTTCCTGCTGGCCCAGCAGCGGCCGCCGCCGCTCAAGGCGACATCGTCCTCGCCGGTGGCGCCGGCGCTGCAGCGTGTGCTGGACGCGCTCACCACCGCGCCGGCCATTGTCAAGACCCCGACCTGGGACGTGGTCGCCTGGAATGCCGCGGCGGTGGCGGTGCTGGGAGACTATGCGGCCCTGCCGGCGCAGGATCGCAATGTGCTGCGGCTGATGTTCAGCCACGCCTTCGCGCACGCCGGTCTGCCCGACTGGGAAGACAATGCGCGCTTCGCCATCGAGGTGTTCCGCTTTGACGTGGCGCGGGCCGGCGGGCGGCCGGAAGCCGACGCCCTGGTGGCCGAGCTGCAGGCGACCAGCGACGACTTCCGCCGGCTTTGGGCGGAGAACGGCGTGAACAACCACTGGTCGGGGCAGAAGCGCTTGAACCGTCCGCCGGTGGGGGTGATCACCCTGGAATACTCGACCTTCTCCGTCGACGGGGCGGACGGGCTGGGCGTCGTGGTGTTTACGCCGGTGACCGATGCCGACGTGCAGGCGATCGCGCGACTGATGGCGATCGCCAACGGCGGCGCCTAGGCCGCAAGTCGTGGTGCGGCCTCAGGGCGCCCTCCGGCTCAAGGCCTCGCGCATGGCCCGTTCGGCCAGGGGGCGCATCAGCGCATAGCCCTTGGCGTTGGGGTGCACGCCGTCGGCGCTGAGCTCGGCCTTGAAGCCGGCGTGGCCGTCGTCCAGCGGCGGGCGATAGTCGAGGAACGTCAGGCGCTGGGACTTGGCGTAGCCGGCGAGCCATTCGTTGAGCGCGCGGATCTGCGGGATGGGCTGGACCTCGGGGCGCCAGCTGTAGCGGGCGGCCGGCAGCACCGAGGCCAGGACGACGCGGACGTGATTGGCCTTGGCGGTTTCGACCAGGGTGCGGATGTTGCCCTCGATCCAGGCCAGCGTCGTGGGGCCGGTGTTGCCGGCGATGTCGTTGGTGCCCGCCAGGATGACCACGGCGCGCGGGCGCAGCGCGATTACGTCCTCCTGGAAGCGGCCGACCATCTGGGCGGTCGTCTGGCCGCTGATCCCGCGGTTAATCACGTCGTGGGTGAAGAAGCCGGGATCGAGCAGGCCCCAGAGCTCGGTGATGGAATCGCCGAAGAAGACGACGCGGCGGCCGCTAGCCGGCGGCAGGGCGGCGTTCTGGTCGGCGTAATGGCAGAGCCCGGCGAAGTCCTGGGTGAGGCGCAGGTTCTGCCAGGCATTGTAGAGAGCCACGCCCTGGGCTGACGCGGCGGGCTCCGGCTGATGGGTGGCGCGGGCCCTGGCGGTCTCGGCCAGGTAGGCGGCGACCTCCGCAGGCATGGGCGCCAGCGCCGCGCAGGGCCTGTCGAGGACGCCGGTCGGAATGGCGGACTGGGCTTGCGCCGCGGCAGATGGGCGGAGCAGGGCGACAGCCGCGGCCAGCGTGGCGATGAGGGCGGCGGCGGTCGGCGTGCGCATCGGCGAGTCCCGGCTGACGAAGGTCCGCCAGCTTAGGCGGCTTGCGCCGCTGGGTCATGGCTCAGACCTGCGGGCCGGCGAGATATTCGGCGTCGGTGACTTTCTCCAGCCAGTCGACCGCGCGGCCATCAAGGGCCTCGGTGACGGCGATATGGGTCATGGCGGTGGTAGGGGTCGCGCCATGCCAGTGCTTGTGGCCGGGCGGACACCAGATCACGTCGCCGGAGCGGATCTCGACGATCGGCTCGCCCTCGCACTGGGTCCAGCCGCAGCCGGCGGTGACGATCAGGGTCTGGCCGAGCGGATGGGTGTGCCAGGCGCTGCGCGCGCCCGGCTCGAAGGTGGCGTAGGCCGTGGTGGCGCGGGCCGGCGCCGGCGGGCTATTCAGCGGATCGATGCGGACGGTCCCGGTGAAATAGTCGGCGGGGCCCTTCTGGGACGCCTGCGATCCGGCGCGTTTCAACTGCATGGCAATTTTCGCTCTGTTGGCTGCGGCAGGCTGTGAAGCGTTCGACAGACGCCTTTGTTCGAAGCTGGTCTAACGTCTTGACCGCTCCCGCGACCTCGCCCATCCCGGCGCCATGGCTGTCTACACCGACATCACCGACGAGGAGCTGGCCGCGCTACTGGCCGACTTCGACCTGGGGGCCGCGCTCAGCCTGAAGGGCGTCGCGGAGGGAGTGGAGAACTCCAACTTCCTGCTGGAGACAGAGGCGGGGCGGTATTTCCTGACCATCTATGAGCGGCGGGTGCGGGCCGGCGACCTGCCCTTCTTCCTGGAGCTGCTGCGCTGGATCGCCGGCCGCGGGTTTCCAAGCGCCACGCCGATCGCCGACCGCGAGGGGCGGATCCTGAAGTCCGTACGCGGCAAGCCTTGCGCGATCGTCTCGTTCCTCTCGGGCCTGGCGGTGCGCCGGCCCACCGCCGCCCACTGCCGTGAAGCCGGCGTGGGGCTGGCGGAGTTGCACCTGGCGGCGGAGGGCTTTCCGCTGACCCGGGCCAACGATCTGGGACAGGCGGCCTGGGCGCCGATGTTCTCGGGCCTCACGGGTGCGGCCGACGAGCTGAAGCCGGGTCTGGCAGCGACGATATCGTCCGATCTCGAACTGTTGGCCGCGCGATGGCCGAAGGCCTTGCCGGAAGGTATCGTCCACGCCGACTTCTTCCCGGATAACGTGTTCTTCTCGAAGGGAAAATTCGCTGGCGCCATCGACTTCTATTTCGCCTGCGTTGACAGCTTCGCCTATGACGTGGCCATCGCGCTGAACGCCTGGTGCTTTGAGCCGGACGGCAGTTTCAACATCACCAGCGCGCGCCAGCTGGTGGCGGGATATGAGACCCGCCGCCCCTTGTCCGATCTCGAGCGATCGGCTCTGCCCATCCTCGCCCACGGGGCGGCCATGCGGTTCTTCCTGACCCGCCTGCACGACTGGGGGGCGACGCCGGCTGGGGCGCTGGTGAAGCCTAAGGACCCGCTGGAATACGAGCGCAAGCTGGCCGTGCATCGCGCCGCGCCGGACCTGGTGCTGTTCGGAGCGCCGGCGTGACCCCGAAGGTGGTGATCCATACGGACGGGGCCTGCTCCGGCAATCCCGGCCCCGGCGGCTGGGGTGCGGTGCTGCACTATGGGGAGAAGGAAAAGGAGCTGCGCGGCGGCGAGCTCGCGACCACCAACAACCGCATGGAGCTGATGGGCGCGATCCAGGCGCTCGAGGCGCTCAACAAGCCGTGCAAGGTCGAACTGCACACTGACAGCCAGTATGTAATGAAGGGTATCCAGGAGTGGATCCACGCCTGGAAGAAGCGCGGCTGGCTGACCGCCGACAAAAAACCCGTGAAAAACGATGACCTGTGGAAGCGCCTCGATCAGGCGCGGCTGCGCCACGACGTCGACTGGCGCTGGGTGAAGGGCCATGCCGGGCACGAATTCAACGAGCGCGCCGACGTGCTGGCGCGGCAGGGCATGGAAGAGACCCTGGCGGCCGCCGGCAAATAGTTCAAGATCGAAGTTGTCTGGAGCCGTAGCGGGCGTATCATTCGTTCAGATTCGAACGATTGGAGGCCGCCATGGCCGCTGAACCCGAAGACCACCCCGACGTCCAGGTGTTCGACGAGATCCGCTACATCGAGCACCTGGTGCGGACCGCGATCACCAAGAAGCTGCCGGTCGGGGTCACCTACCCGCAGTTCGAGGTGATGAACCTATTGTCGCGGCGCGGCGACGGGATCACCCCGCTGGTGATCGCCCGCGCCCTGCAGATGACCAAGAGCGGACTGACGAATACCCTGCAGCGGCTGGCCGCGCGCAACATGATCCGAGTGGAGAACTGCCAGGCCGACGGGCGTCAGAAGCGGGTCTGGCTGACCGCCGACGGCCGGGCCTCTTACATCCAGTCGATGATCGCCATCCGTCCACGGATGGACCGCCTGCGCGATGGTTTCACTCAGAAGGAATTCCGCGAGGCGCTGCCGTTCCTGAAGGCCCTGCGCACCTGGCTGGGTGAGATGCAGGAAGCCTCGGCGAGCGAGCTGCGGCCGGCTTAAGCGCCGATCGCCGCACAGACTTCGTGAGGAATGGTCGAGGCGGCGCGGCTGGCGACCGGGCGGCCGCGAGCGTAGGTTGACGCCATGCTCGACGATGCTGGGGAACTGTCATTCGTCCCGCCCGCGCCACACCCCGGCTCGCACAAGGCCAATCTGTTTCATCTGGTCCGTTGGGGCATGAGCCGGCCGCTAGACGCGTGGCCGCGCGCCGTGTTCGAGGAGCTCAGCTATCGCTCGCCGGGGCCGGCGGCGCCACTCTTCATCATGGATCCCGCGGCGATCCGGGCCGTGTTCGTCGATGAGGCGGACGCCTTCACCCAGGGCGCGATGTTCCGGCGCATGATGCGTCCCGTATGGGGCGAGGGAATTCTCACCTCCGAAGGACCGGCCTGGCGCTGGCAACGGCGCGCCAGCGCGCCGGCCTTCCGGCCGGCGCACATGGACGCGCTGGCGCCGTTCATGGCCCAGGCGGCGCAATCGGGTTTGGACCGCTGGGCGCATGGCGCGCAGGTCGATTTCGCCCAGGAGGCGGGCAGGATGACCTTCGATGCAATCCTCGATTCCACGCTGTCCGGCGGTGAGGGCTTCGAGCGGGCCTCGCTCCGCTCCCGCATCACGGGTTTTCTCTCGAAGGTGTTGACGCCGCGTCTCAGCTTCTACATGGCGTCCGACCGTTGGCATGAGGGCCGATCGCTTCCGCCCGCGCCGGGGGCCGCCGGCCTGCGGCGCGATGTCGACGCCATGATCCGCCATCGGCGTGAGGGTGAGCCGCGAGGCGACCTTGTCGATCTGCTGCTCGGGGCCCACGACCCCGAAAGCGGCCACACGATGGATGACGCGACCCTGCGCGACAATCTGCTGGGCTTCATGGTGGCGGGCTACCAGACAAGCTCGGTGGCGTTGACGTGGTCGGTGTTCCTGGCGTCACAGCATGCGCCGACCGCCGCTCGCCTGCGGGCGGAAGTCGAGGCCGTCGCGGGCGAGGCTTCGATCGGACCCGAGCATGTGGAGCGGCTGATCTTCACGCGCCAGGTCGTCTCGGAGGCGCTGCGGCTCTATCCGCCCGCCTTCCAGCTCTATCGCGTGTGCGTGCGCGAGGCCGTGGTCGGCGGCCGCGTATTCCGTCCCGGCGACAAGGTGCTGATTCCGATCTACGCCCTGCACCGCCACCGCCGCTGGTGGCGCGACCCGGATGTCTTCGATCCCGATCGGTTCGCCCCGGACCGGCCCGCGCCGGACCGCCATCTGTACATGCCGTTCGGGGCGGGCGGACGGGTGTGCCTAGGCGCGGCCTTCGCCATGACCGAACTGGTGGTGATGCTCGCCACGCTGATGCGTGGCGCGACGTTCACCGTGGACCCGAACCATCGTGTCTGGCCGGGAACGGCCTTCGAACTCCTGCCGCGCGGCGGGATGCCAATGCGGATCAAGCCGCGGCGTTGACGCCCCGGGGCCGCTTCAGCTTCCCGGCCAGTTCGCTGCGGCCAGGGCCTGGATCTCCGGGGCGTCGGCCTTGAGGATGAACCCGGCCTTGACCGCCCGGTCGAGCGAGGCGTCGAACGCCTTCAGGTAGTCAGCCTTGCCGCCAGGGTAGAGCCTGGCGAGCGTGGCGGCGTCATAGGGTTCGGTCGATCCCACCAGGAAGCCGAACGGCCCGCCGGCGTTGCCGGAGCCGGAGAGCTTGGCGGTGGGCGCGTCGACCCAGGGGGTGCGGATGCCGCCCTTGGAATTGCCGTTGGCGTCGAGAACCAGCTTGGGCGCGTCGCCGGCCGTGGCGGCGGGCGTCAGGTCTAGGCGCGCCGCTTTGGGCGGGGCCTTGCCGGTGCGGACCCAGCCGTCCAGCGCGGCGAGCGCGGCCATGGCGACGTAGTGATGCTGGGGGCCTGAGTTGATCGGCTTGGCCATCTTGGCGCCAAAGAGCGCGTCGGTTGGCTTCCAGAGGGCGGCGATCTTGTCCATCGGGGCTGCGCCATTGTCGAAGCCGCCGACGAAGAACATGTAGTTGTCCACGTGCGACGTGCCCGGCATCTCCCAGATGCGGAGCTTGTCGCTGTCCGGCTGTTGCGCCGCCCAGAAGCCGGAGAGGCCGGAGCCGATCAGGTCG
>NZ_SSMZ01000004.1 GCF_004799395.1 Phenylobacterium sp. | reverse complement strand
GGGGCTGCAATCGCGGCCGCGAGCCCCTAGGTTCCGCTCGGCCGGATCCACGGCCAATCCAGAGGGAGACTTAGGATCGTATGCGCGCAAATCGCCTGAAGGAGCTGTGGGCTACGGGGAAGCCGGCGATCAACGGCTGGTGCTCCATGCCGGGCGGGTTCTCCGCCGAGATCATGGCCTCGATGGGCTGGGACAGCGTGACCATCGACACCCAGCACGGGGTGATCGGCTACGCCGAGATGCTGGCCATGCTGCAGGCGGTCTCGATCACCGAGGCGACGCCCCTGGTGCGGGTCTCCTGGAACCAGCCCGGCGAGATCATGCGGGCGCTGGACGCCGGGGCCTATGGGGTGATCTGTCCGATGATAAACGACGCGGCTGAATGCGCCGCCTTCGTCCAGGCCTGCCGCTATCCGCCGGACGGTTTCCGCAGCTCCGGCCCCACGCGGGCGGCGATCTATGGCGGCGCCGATTATCACGCACGCGCCAATGGCGAGATGCTGGCCATCGCCATGATCGAGACGGCGGCGGGGCTCGCGAACGTGGACGCGATCGTCGGCACGCCGGGCCTGGACGGCGTCTACATCGGCCCCTCGGACCTGTCTCTGGCTCTCGGGGGCCCGCCCGGCCAGGACACCGAGGCGCCGGCGCTGATGGCCGCTTTCGACAGGATCCTGGCCGCCTGCAAGGCCGCCGGCGTGCGGACCGCGGTCCACACCAACAGCCTGGCCTATTCCCAGAAGATGATCGAGCGCGGCTTCGACCTGGTCACCGTCGGCAGCGACACCCGCTATCTGGGCTCCGGCCGGCGGGAGGCCGCCGACATGCGGAGCTGGCTGGAGGCGCGGTGATCGGATCGACGCCGCATTCGGCGCCGGCTGGACCGCGCCTGGTTCGACGCCTGCGCGAGCGCCGCTGGCTTGGGCTGACGCGCGCGAAACTGCCGTTTCCGGCGGCAACCGCTTCGAAAGGCTATGCGTTGCAGCATGGCGGTTCCCTTGGCCCGCCCGGCGCATGCGACAGCTAAGCTTGGCCGACCCCGCCACTTCGGGAGGAAAATATGCCGAACCTGATCTGGCCGCGCGCGCGGACCCCGGACGTCGGCGCCTCCGGAATGATCGGCCGCACCGTCCACTGGCTGGGCGTGGTGATGGCCGCGGCCTTCCTGGTCATCGCGCTCGGTTTCGCCGCGGACGGCTGGTCCACCTCCGACGCGGTCTGGCTCACGGTCATCGCGGTCGTCATGGCCATGGGCGCCCGCGGCGTCCGCTACCTCTTGGCCCGCGAGTAGGCGCTACTTCTTCGCCGCGGCCTTGGAGCTGAACTCGGTCTCGATCGCCACGTCCACATCGTCGCCGACGCCCATCGTCGTGCCCGGCGCGGGGATGCCGGCGCCCATGCCGAAGGCCGAGCGCTTGATGACCCCGTGCGCGGAAAAACCCACCCGAGCGCCGCCCGGGTCCATAGCGTTCGGCGGATAGCCGCCGTTGTAGGTGACGTCGAGCACCACCTGCTTAGTCACGCCATGCAGGGTGAAGGCGCCGGTGACCTTGGCGGTATTGGCGCCGGTCAGTTCCACCTTGGTCGATTTGAAGGTGATGGCGGGGAAGGCGGCGGCGTCGAACCAGGCCTTGCTCATCAGCTGGTCGTGGAACCCGGCGGGCGGCGTGTTCAGCTCCAGCGAACTGGGATCAATGGTCGCCTCCACGGCCATGGCCGCGGGCGTCGCCGGGTCGAACGTCAGCTTGCCGTCCACCGACCCGAATCGCGCTGTGTAGTGCGAGAATCCCATGTGGCTGACCCGGAAGGTCACCGAGGTGTGGGCCTTGTCGATGACATAGGCGCCCGCCGGCGGTTGGGGCGCCGCAGCCGCAATGGCGGGACCGGCAATCAGCAGGATGGAGGCGGCCTTGGCGGCGGCCAGGGTGCGAAGCAGGTTCATCGTCTCTCTCTCGAATGTTCGCCCGAAGGACGCGCCAAGCGCCGAACCTCCGACATTCGGGTTGCCAATTTCCTAGTCCCGCTCGGGGACCGGCACGTTGAACCCGTTGAGGGTCGTGGAGACCAGACTGTAGAGGCCGACAAGATAGATCAGCTCGTTGGCTCCGTGCTGACCGAAAGTCGCCACCGCCAGGCGGTAGAGCGGCTCCGGCAGCACCCCGCCGCGCACCAGGGCGTAGGACAGGTCGTAAGCGACGCTCTCGTCGGGCGCCAGGTCCACCGGCTTCAGGTCGGCAACCAGGGTGGCCAGCCGCTCGGGCTTCATGCCCTCCTTCTCGGCGACCGCGATGTGGGCGTAGAGCTCGTAGGCCGCGTTGAACCGCGCCCCGACCACCAGGATGGAGATCTGCCGTACGTTGTCGGCCAGGCTCGCGTTGGCGGTCATCGCCAACGTCAGGTCCCAGATCGCCTTGCCGATCCCCGGCTCGTGCAGCCAGGGGTTCCAGGGGCCCATCAGGGCGCCGTCCTCCCGCTCGACCTTGAAGGCGTTGAAGTTGGACGCGATGCCCTTGCGCATGTCGTCGTAGAGCGGCCGCTGCTCGGGCGTCAGGTCGGAAGGGGCGATCAGAGGCAGGCGCATGGGCGGAGTCCTTGGGGGAGGGCGTGAACCTTTCCGTCGTGTGGCACGCGATTCAAGCTGAGGTGTGGCGGACAACGCACGCGCCCTCCGCTCTCAGACCCCACATGGCCTGTGGCGACACCGTGGGAGGCCGCTTGACTTGGTTCTTCATCGGCCTCGGGCTTGTGCTGCTGCTCAGTCCGTTCGCGGTCTGGGCGGTGAGGTTCGCGAGGCGTCAGCGCGGCGCGGCGGTGGCGCTCACCAGCCTGCTGGTGATTTTCGGCATGGACATCAGGATCACGCCGCCGCCACCTCCGCAGTTCGAGTTGGTCCACCGCCAGGCCGGCGACGACGAGCCGAAGGACTGACCCGCATGACCTACTGCCTCGGAATCCTCTTGCCTCAGGGCCTGGTGCTGGCCTCGGACTCCCGGTCCAACGCCGGCGTCGATCAGGTGGTGCGCGTCTCGAAGCTCAACCTGATGCCGGAGGCCCGGGACCGGGTGATCGCCATCCAGTCATCGGGGAACCTGGCGACGACCCAGGCCGTGGTCACCCGGCTGCACGAGGCCTTCGGCGCCGGCGACGCGGCCAACGACCTCGGCCTGGCGCGGACGATGTTCGAGGTCGCCACGATCCTCGGCGCACACCTGCGCGCCACCATCGTCGCGGACGCCAAGTTCGTCGAACCCTACGGAGACGCCGCCGCCAACTTCCTGGTCGCCGGCCAGATCGCCGGCGAGCCGCCGCGGCTGTTCCAGATCTACGCGGCCGGCAATTTCGTCGAGGCCTCGCCCCGCTCGCCCTTCCTGCAGATAGGCGAAACCAAGTACGGCAAGCCGATCCTCGACCGCTCGCTGACACCCAACTGCCCGCTCGACGAGGCCGCCAAGCTGGCCCTGATCTCCTTCGACGCCACTATCCGCAGCAACCTGTCGGTCGGCCTGCCGATCGACCTGCTTGCCTATCGCGCGGACAGCTTTGCGGCGAACCCGGTGACCATCGAAGAGGACGACCCGTACTGGAACGCGCTCAGGCAGGCTTACAGCCAGGGGCTCCTGGCCCTGGTCGGGGGCCTTCCGAAGCCGCCGCCGGCGTGGGGCGCCTGAGCCGATAGATCAGCGTCGCGGGCGTGGCGCTAGGTGGGCGGCCTTGACGAGATGAACCATCTGCATGTGTCCGGGACGATCCGGCGTCAGGGCGCAGACCTTGAAATCACCCTCGATCTCGATCGCCCAGTCGGTGTCGGGCTCCTTGCCTGTCCAAATGGCGCGGACGGCGGGCGGCAGATCGTCGAAGCTCCCGTTCGGCTGCACGACGCCCAGGACCCGATGGGTCCTCGCCACCGCGATCCGCACGCTCGGCGCGCCGTTCCAGAGCGCAATGCGGCCGTGGACGGTTTGGCAGGGGCCTGAAGTCGCACTCAGAGCCGCAGCCACTGCGAAAGCGACGAGCATTCAACCCCTCTCGCGAGACGTCCGACAGGACGGTCCCGCCCTTCGATCTTATGGATGATGCGAGCCTTCGGGCCTGGGCAAGTCAAGGCGTTCCCCTCCTCCTTGCGGGTGTTCAGACCGGGGAGGGGGCAGGGGTCGGGGTGCGAGCTGTGATGTCGGCGATCTCGCCCCGTGAACGCTGGGCCGTCATCCCCACACCCAACCCTCTCCACGCAAGGGGGAGAGGGCTTCTCGCCCAGGCCCAAAGGAAAACAGGCCGGCATGAGATTTAAGCTGCAGCCTGCGCGACAACCCGAATGACTTTGCCCTCAGAATTCAGGCAGCTTGAGAGAGCCGTCCTCGGCGCCGCCAGCGAGGCCGAATTGGAGAATCCGGCGGGCCTAAGATTGCTTCTCGATAGCGCGCGGCTGATCGAACGCCACAACACGGGCCATGGGTTCAACACACGCTTCAATGTCTACGGGGATCATTCCGCGCTGGCCCCAACGTCCAATCCCTTGAACGGACCCATCGCCCACATGGTCGACATGGGGGAAGGGATGGTGATGGGCTTCCTGCTCTGGTTTGCCGATGGATACCCAAGCTGTCTTTAGGGCTGCCAATTCGGCGACAAGTCCGGAGGCAGAGTTGACTTACGCCAGCGCGACCTTGGGACGTTGAAATTCAGCGGACTCGATTGGGCCCTGGGTCGAAAGCTTCACTGGCCCCCTCAAACCAACGCCTCGAACTCGTCCACCAGCCGTTCCAGCTGCTTCATCCCCGCCGCCCAGAACGCCTTCTCGCGCGGGTTCAGCCCGAAGGGCGCCAGCGCCTCGACGTAGGTCCGCGTGCCGCCGGCGGCCAGCAGGTCCTCATACAGCGGCGCGAACGCCACCGGGTCTTCGCGGCGCTTCTCCATCAGGCCGCGCACCAGAAGGTCCCCGAACGCGTAGGCGTAGACGTAGAACGGCGCGTGGACGAAGTGGCTGACGTAGGCCCAGTAGTGCTCGTAGCCCCTGTTCAGCCGGATGGCGGGGCCGAGGCTTTCGCCCATCACCTCCAGCCAGATCGAGCCGATCTCCTCGGCGGAGACCTCGCCCTCCATCCGCGCGGCGTGGAACCGGGTCTCGAAGCGGTGGAAGGCGATCTGGCGAACGACGGTGTTCAGTCCGTCCTCGATCTTGCCGGCCAGCAGGCCCTTGCGCTCGGCCTTGGAGGCGTTGGCCAGCAGGCGTTCGAACACCAGGCCCTCGCCGAAGATCGAGGCGGTCTCGGCGAGCGTCAGCGGCGTGTCGGCCAGGAGCGTGCCCAGCGGCGAACACAAGGTCTGGTGCACCGCGTGGCCCAGCTCGTGGGCGAGCGTCAGCACGTCGCGCCGCTCGCCCATGTAGTTCAGGAAGACGTAGGGGTGCCGGTCGGCGGTCACCGGGTGCGAATAGGCGCCCGACTGTTTGCCGGCCCGCGGCTTGGCATCGATCCAGGGGTGGGTGAAGAAGGTCTGGGCGGTGTCGGCGAACTTGGGGGCGAGCGCCGAGAAGCTCTCCAGCACCATGCCCTTGGCCTCGTCCCAGCCGTAGGTTTTGGGCTGGGCGGTATCCAACGGGGCGTTACGGTCCCACTGGTCCAGCACGGTGCGGCCCATGGCCTTGGCCTTGAGGCGATAATAGCGGTGGCTGACCGGGCCGTAGCCCTCGACCACGGCGGCCTCCAGGGCCGCCACGGCGTCGGCGTGCACCTCGTTAGCGATGTGGCGCGAGGCGGCGGGATCCGGATACTTCCGCCAGCGGTCCTCCACCTGCTTTTCGAACGCCAGCGTGTTGAAGCAGAGCGCCAGCGTCGGCGTCCGCTCGGCCAGCGACTTGGCGAGCGCCTGGGCGGCCTGCTTGCGCGCCGCCCCGTCCGGTGACGACAGGCGGTTCAGGGTCTCCGACAGGGTCAGCGTCTCCTTGCCAACCTTGGAGGTCAGCGCCGCCAGGGTCTCTTCCGACAGCCGGCTCCAGTTGGCGACGGCCGGGCCGCGGTCGATCAGCATCCGCTCCAGGTCGGGGCTGAGCTCGTGCGGCCGAGACAGGCGCACGCGGCGGATCCAGGGCCGCCACTTCGCCGCCGGCTTGTGGGCGCGGAACGCCGCCTCGATCTCGTTGTCGTCCAGCTCGTTGAGCTCGAGGGTGAAGAACAGGCTTTCGGCGGCGATCTGCGCCGAGCGTGCGCGCAGGTCGCCCTCGAACTTGGACCAGGCCGGGTCGTTGCGCGCCGTCGACGACGCCAGGCCCGCATAGGCCCCAACGCCCCACAGCCCGTTGGTCGCCGCCTCATAGAGCTTGATTCCGTGGTCGAGCAGCTCGCCCAGCCGTCGCGCGTCAGCGCGCGTCGCGACGAACCGGCCTTTCAGCGCCACCAGCGCGTCGTTATCCGCCTTGGCCTTGGCCAGGTCCGTCTCGATCTTCGGGTCGTCGCGGCCGGAATAGAGATCGCCGAGATTCCACTGCGGCAGGGCGTCGGTCTTGAAGGGGGCGTTCATGAGCGTCGTCTTAGACGATCCTCCCCCTCAGGGGGAGGTGGCGAGAAGCGCCGGAGGGGGATTCCCCAGCCGAGTCCGCAACCGCTGACATCCCGAACGCTAGAGAGGAAACCCCCTCAGTCAGCTTTGCTGACAACTCCCCCATCGGGGAGCATCTGGTCACCTCACATCTTCTGCGTGGCCAGCAGGATCGAGGTCTCGGTCGACGCGATGCCGTCGATCAGACGGATCTGGTCGAGGGTGCGGCTGAAGGCGGCCAGGGTCTCGGTGTCGAGCTCGGCGATCAGGTCCCAGCGGCCGTTGGTGGTGTGGACCTTGTCCACTTCGGGGAAGCCGCGCAGCGCCTTGACCACGGCGCCCGACCTCTCGCCCTCGATGGCGACGCACATGATGGCGCGGACCCGATTGGCCTCTGCGTCCGGCGCGGTACGCACGGTGAAGCCCTGGATGGCGCCGCCGGGCTTCAGCATCTTGGCGATGCGGTTCTGAACCGTGCCGCGCGATACTTTCAGCCTGGCCGCGAGCGCGGCCACCGGCGCGCGCGAATCGGCGCGCAGCAGGGCGAGCAGCTTGCGGTCCAGATCGTCCATCATATCGCCAACGTCTGTGCGTAAATCGCCAGGACTAGGTGCCAAATGTAGCAGCTTGACTGCTTTTCGCTAGCGCGTGGCCGCGCGACCTTTGGGGCAGACATCGCCGCAGAGGACTCCCCCATGGACGCCCGTCCGTGCTTCCTGATGACCGACGCGTCGGCCTTCGACGTCAGCTACCGCATCAACCCGTGGATGGACCCCGGCGCCTGGACGGCCGAGCACCGCGCAGCCGCCCTGGCCGCCTCAGGAGAACTGCGCGCGGCGCTGCGGGGACTGGGGGCTCGGGTCGAGACCATCGAGGCCGTGCGCGGCCTGCCCGACCTGGTGTTCCCGGCCAACGCCGCCGTGGTGCTGGACGGCCGGGTCCTCCTGGCCCGCTTCCGCCACCCGGAGCGGCAGGGCGAGGAGACCGTGTTCCGCGCAGTGTTCGCCCGACTGAAGGCGCGCGGCCTGGTGAGCGAGCTGGTTGATCTGCCTGAGGGCGTTCTGCAGGAAGGCGCCGGCGACGCCATCTGGGACGCCGAGCGCAGACTGTTCTGGGCGGGCTTCGGACCGCGCTCGAACCGCGCCTCGCTGGGCGTGATCCGCAAGACCTTCGGCCAGGAGGTGGTCGGTCTGGAGCTCGCCTCAGAGCGGTTCTACCACCTTGACACCTGCTTCTGCCCGCTGGCCGGCGGCGCGATGCTCTACCATCCCGAGGCCTTCACGCCGAAAGCCCTGGCCACGATCCGCGCCCGGATCGCCGAGGCCAACCGCATCGAGGCGACCGCGGAAGAAGCCGCCGCCTTCTGTGTCAACGCCGTGAACCTGGGCGAGACCGTGGTGATGGCCCGGCCGCCCGTCACGCTCCGCGCCAAGCTGGAGGCGCGCGGCTACCGCCTGGTCGAGGTCGACCTGGCGCCCTTCATTCGCTCCGGCGGCGCGGCCTATTGCATGACGCTGCGCCTCGACCGGACCAGCGACGCCCGTCCCGCCATTCTCGCCGCCGAATAGAGGAGCCCGCCCATGAACGACATCGCCCTTTCCCGCGCGCTCACCGCCGACCTGATCGCCCTCGAAGGCCTCTACGGCGCGAAGAACTACAAACCGCTCGACGTGGTGCTGACCCGTGGGAAGGGCGTTCACGTCTGGGACGTGGACGGCAATCGCTACCTCGACTGCCTCTCGGCCTATTCGGCGGTCAACCAGGGCCACTGCCACCCGAAGATCCTCGAGGCCATGGTCGAGCAGGCCGGTCGCCTGACGCTCACGTCGCGGGCCTTCCGCAACGACCAGCTTGCGCCTTTCTATGAGGAACTCTGCGCCCTCACCGGCAGCCACAAGGTCCTGCCGATGAACTCCGGCGCCGAGGCCGTGGAAAGCGCCATCAAGGTCGCCCGCAAGTGGGGCTATGAGGTCAAGGGCGTCCCCGCCGACCAGGCCGAGATCGTCGTCGCCGCCGACAACTTCCATGGCCGCACGGTGGCTATCGTCGGCTTCTCCACGGACCCGCAGTCGCGCGGCGGCTTCGGCCCCTTCGCGCCGGGCTTCCGGGTCGCGCCCTACGGCGACTCAGACGCGCTCGACGCCGCCATCGGGCCCAACACCGTGGCCGTGCTGCTGGAGCCGATCCAGGGCGAGGCCGGCGTGATCATCCCGCCGGCCGGGTACCTCAAGCGCGCCCGCGAACTCTGCACCGAGCGCAACGTCATCCTGATCCTCGACGAGATCCAGACGGGCCTTGGGCGCACCGGCAAGCTGCTCGCCGAGGAACACGAAGGCATCGAGGCCGACCTGACCCTGATCGGCAAGGCGCTGTCCGGCGGCTTCTACCCGGTCTCCGCCGTGCTCTCGAACTCCGAGGTGATGAGCGTGCTGCATCCCGGCGAGCATGGCTCGACCTTCGGCGGCAATCCGTTGGCCTGCGCCGTGGCCCGCGCGGCGCTGAGGGTGCTGGTCGAGGAAGGCATGGTCGAGAACGCCGCGCGGGTGGGCGACCGCCTGCACGCCAGCCTGGCCTCCGTCCGCGCCGACAGCGTCAAGGAGGTGCGAGGCCGCGGCCTGATGCTGGCGGTCGAACTGCACGCCGAGGCCGGCGGCGCGCGGCGGGTCTGCGAGGCCCTCCAGGCGCGCGGCCTCTTGGCCAAGGAGACCCACGCCCACACCATCCGCATCGCCCCGCCGCTGATCCTCACCGACGCCCAGTCCGACTGGATCGCAGAGCAGTTCGAAGCGGTGCTGCGCTAGCGCCTACTTCGCCGCGACGGCCACCGCCACCGGCAGCGGCTCGCCCTTGCCCTGGGAGATCAGGAACGCGCGCACGTCCTCCACGTCCTTGGCGGTGAGGAACCGGGCGAAGCTGACCATGCCGTTGTGGGCGCGCACGCCCTGCATCACCACCGAGTTGAAGTCGTCCGGCGTGGTGATCATCGGCGAGCGCTTCAGGTCCGGCAGCCAGGAGCCCGTGGCGTTGGTGCCGTGGCAGACGCCGCAGTTGTCGTTGAAGACGGCATAGCCGTGCGCCTTGTCGCCGGTGGTGGTGACCTTGGAGAGGTCGATGCTCGGCTGGGCCGGCAGGACGAAGTCGGGGGCCCTGATGGTTCCACCGACCTTGAACACCAGAAGCCGTCCCGGCAGGCGCGGCCTGGTGGGCATGTAGGCCGGCGCAGAGATCTGACCGCCGCCGCCCGCGCCCACCATCAGGGCCACATACTGCTCGCCGTTCAGCTCATAGGTCATCGGCGCGGCGATCACGCCGTTGCCGGTCCGGTAGGACCAGAGCTGTTTGCCGCTTGTCGCGTCGTAGGCATAGAACTGCCCCTCGGCCGCGCCCTGGAAGACCAGGCCGCCGCCGGTGGAAAGCACGCCCGCGTTCCAGAAATAGGGATGCTCGACGCTCCAGACCGCCTTCTGGGCCACCGGGTCCCAGGCGATCAGGAAGCCCTTGTAGGACGCTGCGGCCGCCTTGGCCTGATCGGCGGTCATCGGCCCGGCGTTGGCGAGCGTGTTGATACCTAGGTTCCAGGCGCCGGCCTTATAGCCGAAGGTCTTGGCGCCCTGGTAGGCGAAGGGGTCCGACTGGGCCGGGATGTAGACCAGCCCGGTCTTCGGGCTGTAAGACATCGGATGCCAGTTGTGGCCGCCGAGCGGTCCCGGCTGCTGCAGGTCGACGCTGCCGTTCTTGTAGCGCGCCTGCGGGTTCTCGATCGGTCGCCCGGTGGCGATGTCGATGCCCGTGGCCCAGGTCACCGGCACGTAGTTCTTGGCCGAGAGCAGCTTTCCGGTCGCGCGGTCCAGCACATAGAAGAAGCCGTTCTTCGGCGCCTGCATCAGCACCTTCCTGACCTGGCCGTCGATCTTTAGGTCGGCCAGGATCATCGGCTGCACGGCCGAATAGTCCCAGCTCTCGCCGGGGTTCACCTGATAGTGCCAGACGTACTCGCCGGTGTCGGCGTTGATGGCGACGATCGACGAGAGGAAGAGATTGTCGCCCTTGCCGCCGGAGCGCTTCTCCTGGTCCCACGGGGTGCCGTTGTCGACGCCGAAGTAGATAAGGTTGAGTTCGGGATCATAGACGATGGCGTCCCAGACGGTGCCGCCGCCGCCCACCGTCTTCCACTGGCCATCGGGCCAGGTGGCCATGGCCTTCTCCTTCAGCGCCTTGTCGGACGGCTCGCCGTCCGGCGCGCCGGTGGCGTTGGGCAGCGTGTAGAAGCGCCAGAGCTTCTTGCCGGTGGCCGCGTCGTAAGCCGCGAGGAAGCCGCGCACGCCGTATTCGGCGCCGGACTCGCCGATCAGCACCTTGTCCTTCACCACGCGCGGCGCCTGGGTGATGGTGAAGGGCTGCTTGGGATCGCCGACCTGGGCCTGCCAGACGACGTGACCGTCCTTGGCGTCCAGCGCGATCAGGCGCGCGTCCATGGTGCCGACGTAGACGCGGCCCTTCCAGATGGCGACGCCGCGGTTGACCACGTCGCAGCAGGCGTCGAAGCCCTTGGCCCCATCGACCTTGGGATCGTAGGCCCAGAGCTGTTTTCCGGTCGCTGCGTCAAAGGCGTAGACCTTGGACCAGGCGGTCGTGGTGTAGAGCACCCCGTCGACCATCAGGGGCGTCGCCTCCTGACCGCGGTCGGTGTCGAACTGGGCGTACCAGGCCAGGCCCAACTGGCCGACGTTGCCGGTGTTGACCTTGTCGAGCGGTGAGAACCGCTGCTCGGAATAGCCCTTGCCGTAGGAGACCCACTCGGCGTTGCCGTCGGCGGCGGCGATCCGCGCCCCGTCGACATTGGCCACCGGCTTCTGGCAAGCCGCCACCGTGGCGGCCAGCGCGAGCGCTAGCGCGAGCTTGAAGATCTTCATGAACGCCGTCTCCCAAGTGGCCGTAACCTCGGCCTTGGGGGCACTATGCTCGGACTAGAGGCGCGGGCAAGCGCTCCGCGACGTCACCTACCGCTTCTGATTGGTGCTGAGCGAGATCGACTCCGGAGGCTTGGCCTTCGGCTGCTTCGGCTTTCGCGTTTCCTTGTTGGACTTCTTCTGACCCTTGGCCATGTCGGGCTCCTTCCGTGCGAGGTTCAGCGCGTACTGCGCGTGTCGTTGAGGACTCGCCCGGCAGGCAAGGCTTGGCCGGGCTTGCGCGAGGAGCGCGGGTCGGAGAGGTCGCGCCGGGTGGGCGTGATGGTGCCTGCGTAGCGTTTCATAGCCGTCGTCCTTGGGAGAGCCGGCCGACGCGGGCGCGTGAGCCGGCCGCGCGCGTCTTGGGTGAGCCACCTTACCACGCGAGCCCGCCCGCCTCGCCGTCTAATCTTCGTCAGGCGTCCATCTCCGTCAGGCGGAGGACAGGGCTTCGACCCGGCGGGCGATCTCGTCGGCGGCGGCGTCCAGGTCGGCGGGCTGCAGACCGCCCAGGTCGACCGCGCCGAGGCTCGGCCGCGCGTCCCTGCCGCTGGATCGGCGGTAGGCGGGATCGTAGTGCAGCGCCATCAGATCCAGGGCGAGCGCCTCGAAGTCGCCTGCGTCGGCCAGTTGGCTCCAGGCCTCCAGCCGCTTGCGCCCGGGCCAGGTCGGCAGGCGCCGCAACGCCTCGTCCAGGGCCGCGCGGTCGCGGACGATGTCGCCATAGGCGCGCACCAGGTAGCCGGCGCGGGCCTGCGGCGAGGCGGTCAGTTCGAGGCGCGGCGCCGCCGTCATCGCTTGCCAGACCGCCGGTGGGGTCATCCGCTCGCCGATCTTGCTGGACTCCGCCTCGACGATCACCGGCCGCGCCGGGTCGAGGGCCTCCAGCGCGACCAGCAGTTGGGATTCGAAGAGCTTCTGGCCGGGCTGCGGCTGGCCCGTCAGCGCACCGAACAGCGAGCCGCGGTGCGCGGCGAGGCCTTCCAGGTCGATGATCTGCTGGCCGCGGTCCGCCAGCCGCTGAAGCACCTCGGTCTTGCCGGAGCCGGTGTAGCCGTCGAGCAGCACCAGGCGGAACGGCAGGGGCTCGTCGTAGAGCCGCGCGCTCACATGCCGCCGCCAGGTCTTGTAGCCGCCCGCCAGCACGGTCGTCCGCCAGCCCACCTGCGCCAGGATCGTGGCCATGGCGTACGACCGCTGCCCGCCGCGCCAGCAGTAGATCAGGGGCCGGAACGATCCGGGCTGCTCGACCAGCGCGGTCTGCAGGTGATCGGCGACGTTGCGGGCGATGTAGGCTGCGCCCACCTTTCGGGCCAGGAAGCGGCTCTGCTGGACATAGATCGTGCCGACTTCGGCCCGCTCGGCGTTCGACAGCACCGGCAGGTTGATGGCGCCCGGCGCGTGGTCCTCCGCGAACTCCGCCGGGCTGCGAACGTCGATCACCGCGTCGAAGCTGGCCAGGCTCGCGAGGTCGGCGGTTTCCAGGGTCTCGATGCCGGACAGGGAAATGGCCTTCGGATTGGGCGGCGGGCCGCGGTAGGATCGAGCCTATGACAGCGATTTCTCCCAATGCCACCCTGGAACCGGTCCGGTTGACCTCGCTGGCCCATGGCGGCGGTTGCGGCTGCAAGCTGGCGCCGGCGGTTCTGCAGGACATCCTGAAGGGCATGCCGGCGACGGCGGCCTTCTCCAACCTGATGGTCGGGACCGACACCTCCGACGACGCGGCGGTCTGGCGGCTGAACGACACCCAGGCCCTGGTCGCGACCACCGACTTCTTCATGCCGGTGGTGGACGATCCCTTCGATTTCGGGCGGATCGCGGCGACCAATGCGCTGAGCGACGTCTACGCCATGGGCGGCGCGCCGATGCTGGCGCTGGCCATCGTCGGCATGCCCATCGACAAACTTCCGCCCGCTGTCATCCGCGCGATCCTGGAGGGCGGCGCCAGCGTCTGCGCGGCGGCGGGCATACCAGTGGCCGGCGGCCATTCCATCGATAGCGTCGAGCCGATCTACGGCCTTGTGGCCCTGGGGCTCGTCCATCCCGACAGGGTGCTGACCAACCGCACGGCGAAGGCCGGCGACGTCCTGATCCTGACCAAAGCCCTGGGGGTCGGCGTGCTGAGCGCGGCGTTCAAGCAGGAGCGACTGGACGACGCCGGGTACGCCGCTCTGATCGCGTCCACGACCCAGCTCAATGCAGTCGGCCGGGAGTTGGGCGCGATTGAAGGCGTCCACGCCGTGACCGATGTCACCGGCTTCGGCCTGCTGGGCCACACGCTGGAGCTCTGCCGCGGCTCCGGCCTCTCCGCCGACCTCGGCGCCGATCCGCCCCTGCTCGCCGGCGTCGAGGCCCTGGCCCGCGCCGGAATCCGCACCGGCGCCTCGACCCGCAATTGGGCGAGCTATGGCGCCGACGTGCGCTTGCCGCCCGATCTGGCCGACTGGCGCCGCGACCTGCTCACCGACCCTCAGACCAGTGGCGGGCTCCTGATCGCCGCCGCGCCGGACGCGGCCGACACAATCCTGGCCCTTGTCCGCGAGCGCGGTTTCGGCGCGGCCGCCACGGTGGGCCGGATGGCCGCCGGGCCCGCCGAGGTCCGGGTAGCGTGAACGCGGCCGAGCTCTCCACTCCGTGACTTGACGGATTAATTTACGGATGTAACGTCTGCCGATAATTACGGACGTAAAGCTCATGACGCGGATTTCGGCGGCGGAAAGCCAGGTGATGGAAGCGGTCTGGAGCAGCGGCCCCTTGGCCGCCGACGAGATCGTGGCCGCGGTCGGCGCGCCGCAGGGCTGGGGCGAGGCCACGGTCAAGACCTTGATCAACCGCCTCTTGAAGAAGAAGGCGCTGGCCTCCGAACGCAGCGAGGGCCGCACCCGCTACCGCCCGCTGGTCAGCCGCGCGGAATACGTCCAGGGCGAAAGCCAGGGCCTGCTGGACAGGCTGTTCGGCGGCGAGCTCGCCCCGCTGGTCGCCCACTACGCCAAGCACCGCAACCTGTCGTCCGAAGAGGTGGCGCGGCTGAAGCGTCTGATCGCGGACCTCGACAATGGCGACTGAGTTCCTCGCCGCCCTCATCCACCTGAACCTCGCCGCCGCCGGCGCCGTCCTGGCCGTGCTGGCCGCGCGTCCCCTCGTCCGCAAGCACTTCGGGCCGGAGATGGCCTACCGCCTGTGGGTCTGCGTGCCGATCGCCGGCTTCGCGGCCTTGTTCCCGGCCGCCGAAGCGACCCGCATCGTGCCGCCCGGCGAAGGACCGCACTTCGATCCGATCTTCCAGGCTTCGCAGAGCCTGATGGAGGCGCCCGCGGGCATGCTGCTGGGCCTCTGGCTCGCCGGCGCGATCCTCGCGGGCCTGGCGATCGCCATCAGCCAGCTTCGCTTCCTGGACCTGGCCCGCCGCGGGCTGGCGGGCCCGGCGGTGGCTGGGGTGATCGTCCCCCGGATCGTCATGCCCGCCGACACCGACGACCGCTTCTCCCCTGAGGAGCGCACCCTGATCCGCGCCCACGAGCGCACCCACATCGACCGCGGCGACCCGCGCACCAACGGCCTGATCGCCCTGGCGCAGTGCCTCTGCTGGCTGAACCCGCTGGTCCACCTGGCCGCGCGCGAGGCCAGGCTCGACCAGGAGCTTGCCTGCGACGCCCTGGTGCTGGCGCACCGTCCGG